>JAYSYW010000263.1:0-3995 GCA_043727255.1 Rhizobacter sp.
AAAGCACAGGCCCGTGGACGAGCGCAGCGAAGCCCCCCTCAAGCAACCACCGAAGCTCGGGTTTCCCGAGCCAACGGTGGGCGCCCCCTTGGGGGGCAGGAGCAAAGCGACGTGGGGGCTCTATGACTGAGTTGAAGAATGTTGAGCAGGAGCTGAGCCGGTTTCGCACGCGGCTCTTGGCGGCTGCCTTGTTCGTGTTGGTCGGTTTTAGCTTGGTGGCCGCACGTTTGGTGGTGCTGCAGGTGCTGCGCCACGATGAACTCTCGACGCGGGCCGAGGCCAACCGCATTGCGGTGGTGCCGGTGGTGCCCAACCGGGGCTTGATCGTGGACCGCAACGGCGTGGTGCTGGCGAACAACTACTCGGCTTACACGCTGGAAATCACGCCCTCGAAGGTGGAAGACCTCGACGTCACCATCGACGCATTGGCCCAGCTCGTCGATGTGACGCCGCGTGACCGCAAGCGTTTCAAGCGGTTGATGGACGAGAGCAAGAGCTTCGAGTCGCTGCCGATCCGCACCAAGCTCACCGACGAAGAGGTGGCCCGCTTCACCGCGCAACGCTTCCGCTTTCCGGGCGTGGACATCAAGGCGCGGTTGTTTCGCAACTACCCGCTGGGTCAGGTGGGCAGCCACTTGGTCGGCTACATCGGCCGCATCAACCAGGCCGAAAAAGCGTTGATGGAAGACTGGCCCGAGGAACAGCTCGAGAACTACCGGGGCACCGAATACATCGGCAAGCTCGGCATCGAGCAGTCGTACGAAGGCGAACTGCACGGCACCACCGGCTTCGATGAAGTCGAGACGAGCGCCGGTGGCCGCGCGGTGCGCCGCCTGAAAAGCCACCCCGCCACGCCGGGCAACAAGCTGGTGCTGTCGATCGACATCAAGCTGCAGGCGCTGGTGGAAGACATGTTCGGCGACCGCCGGGGCGCGTTGGTGGCGATCGACCCGCGCTCGGGCGAGATCCTCGCCTTCGTCAGCAAGCCCACCTTCGACCCGAACCTGTTCGTCGATGGCATCGACGTGGAGTCGTGGCGCGAGCTGAACGAGTCCATCGACAAACCGCTGTTGAACCGCGCCCTGCGGGGCACCTACCCACCGGGTTCGACCTTCAAGCCCTTCATGGCGATTGCCGCGTTGAACACGGGCAAGCGCACGCCGACGCAAATTACCCACGACGGCGGCACCTTCCAGTTCGGCAACCACACCTTCCGCAGCCACGGCGACGGCGGGCTGGGCGCTGTGGACATGACTCGCTCGATCATCAAGTCGAGCAACGTGTACTACTACTCGCTCGCCAACGACATGGGCGTGGACCTGATCCACGAGCAACTGCTGCCCTTCGGCTTCGGCCGCAAGACCGGCATCGACGTGGACGGCGAGGTGACCGGCCTGCTGCCTTCCACCGCATGGAAGAAGCGCGCCTACAAGAAGCCCGAACTGCAGAAGTGGTACGCGGGTGAAACCATCTCGCTCGGCATTGGCCAGGGCTACAACAACTTCACGATGCTGCAGGTGTCGAACGCCTTGTCCACGCTGGTGTCGGGCGGCCAGCGCTATCGGCCGCACCTGGTGCGCGAGATCGAAGACATCGAAACCCGTGAACGCAAGCCGGTGGCGCACGAAGCCATGGAGCCGCTGGCGCTGAGCCCCGACCACGTGGGGCTGATCTTGCGCGCCATGCATGGTGTGACGCAGGAGGGCACGTCCACCCGCGTCTTCGCTGGCGCGCCCTACAAGAGCGGCGGCAAGACAGGCACGGCGCAGGCCGTTGGCGTGCGGCAGAACGAGAAGTACAACGCCTCCAAGCTCGAAGAGCACAAGCGCGACCACTCGCTCTACATCGCCTTCGCGCCGATGGAAGCGCCGACCATTGCGCTGGCCGTGGTGGTTGAAAACTCCGGTTTCGGCGCGCAGGCCGCCGCGCCAATCGCCCGGCGGGTGTTCGACTTCGCTCTGCAAGGCCACTACCCGAGCGTGGAAGACCTGGTGCTGACACGCGAAGGCCGTTCCAGCGCGCCCACCGGCACGCCGCGCCTGGCATCCAGCGTGCCGCTGCCTGGCATGGCGACCGCCGTGCCCATGGGCCCCCCGGTGCCGGTGCCGGCCGAGGTGGCCGCGCCGGTGGTTCCTGTCGCCGCCGCCGGGGCCTTTGTCAGCCCAGCCTCTGCGGTGGCGCCCTTGCCGCTGCCCTTGCCGAAGCCGTCACCCAAACCCCCGGCATTGCCGGCTTCAGCCGCCGTGGTGGAACGCGCGGCCTCCAAGGAGTTGCCGCAATGAGCGCCGTGTTCGACAAACCCTCGCTGTGGCGGCGCCTCAGGCCGGTGTTCGTGGGCTTCGACGGCCCTTTGTTGCTGGCCATCGTGCTGTTGGCGGGCGGCGGTTTGTTGACCATGTATTCAGCCGGCTACGACCACGGCACCCGCTTCGTGGACCACGGCCGCAACATGCTGCTGGCGCTTGGCCTTTTGTTCTTCGTGTCGCAGATTCCGCCGCAGCGGCTGATGGCGCTGGCGGTGCCGGTTTACACCGTGGGCGTCATCTTGTTGATCGCCACCGCGCTGTTCGGCATCACCAAGAAAGGCGCGACGCGCTGGCTCAACGTGGGCATGGTGGTGCAGCCCAGCGAGGTGCTGAAGATCGCCACGCCGCTGATGTTGGCGTGGTGGTTCCAGCGCCGTGAAGGCCAGTTGCGGGTGCCCGACTTTCTGGTGGCACTTGGCCTGCTGGCCGTGCCGGTGGGCCTGATCGTCAAGCAGCCCGACCTGGGCACGGCCATCCTGGTGCTGTCGGCCGGCATGTTCGTGATCTTCTTCGCCGGGCTGTCGTGGAAGCTGATCATTCCGGTGGTGGTGGCCGGGGTGTTGGCGATCGGCGCGCTGGTGTTGTCGGGCGACCGCATCTGCGAGCCCGACGTGGAATGGCCGTTGCTGCACGGCTACCAGAAGAACCGCGTGTGCACGCTGCTCGACCCCACCACCGACCCGCTGGGCAAGGGGTTCCACATCATCCAGGGAATGATCGCCATCGGCTCGGGTGGCGTGTGGGGCAAGGGCCTGCTGAAGGGCACGCAAACGCACCTTGAATTCATCCCCGAACGCACCACCGACTTCATCTTCGCCGCCTTCTCCGAAGAGTTCGGCCTGGCCGGCTGCATCGCGCTGCTGCTGGGTTTCACCTTCCTGATCTTTCGCGGCCTGTTGATCGCGGCCGACGCGCCCACGGTGTTTTCACGCCTGTTGGCAGGGGCCATCACGTTGAGCTTCTTCACCTATGCCTTCGTCAACATGGGCATGGTCAGCGGCATCCTGCCTGTCGTCGGCGTGCCGCTGCCCTTCGTGAGCTACGGTGGCACGGCCATGGTCACGCTCGGCGTGGCCCTGGGCATGCTGATGTCGATCGCCAAGAGCCGGCGTTTGATGCAGAGCTGACGCGTGACCTCGGGCCAGCTCGGGGCACGCGAGCGCGGCGAGCTTGGGGCCGTCAGTTCAGGTGCAGCGGCAGCCGCACAGTCACGCAAGTACCTGCCGGGACTTGACCCGCGTGCGCGTTGTCGATGACCACGCTGCCGCCGTGCTGCTGGGCGATCTCGCGCACGATGGCCAGGCCCAGGCCCGAACCTTCGATCTCGTTGTCGAAGGCACGGTAGAACGGTTGGAACACCAGCTCGCGCTCGGCTTCGGCGATGCCGGGGCCGTTGTCCTCGACCTGCAGCACAGCCTGCACGGCCTGTGCGGCCGCTGACAACCGCAACGTCACTGTGCCACCGCGCGGCGTGTACTGCAGCGCGTTGTCGACCAGGTTGCGGATCAGCTCGCGCACCAGCACCGGCTGGCCGCGCAGACGGGGCGCCGTGTCGGACTTGGCTTCGGGCCCTTCGTAGCCCAGGTCCACACCGGCCTCGAGCGCCCGCGGCACGAAGTCGCGCACCGTCTCGGTGGCCAGCGCGGCCAGGTTGAACACGGTGGCCCGCAGCGCCTGCTCGCGGTCTTC
>JAYSYW010000264.1:0-8187 GCA_043727255.1 Rhizobacter sp.
GCGGCCGCCCATGTGTCGCCCGCCACCTGCCTGCGGCGGGTCAAGCGCCTCACCGAGACCGGGGTGATCGCACAGCGGGTTGCGTTGCTGTCGGGCCTCCATTTGGGGGTTGGACTGACGGTGCTGGCTGAAGTGACACTCGACCGCCAGGGCGCCGAGCACCTGCAAGCCTTTGAGGCGCGGGCGGTGGGCGACGACGCGGTGCAGCAGTGCTACCGGGTTTCGCCCGGCCCCGATTTCATGCTGGTGCTCTGTGTGGCCCACATGGCCGCTTTCGACACCTTGGTGCAGCGGCTGTTCACGCAAGACGCCAACGTCCGCAACGTCAAAAGCTTTTTCAGCATCCGCCGCGCCAAATTCAACACCGCCCTGCCCTTGCCCAGCCTCACCACCTCATGACATCTGCTTGCCACCGTCATCGCCATTGCTGTCGCCGCTCAAGCACCTGCAGTTCAGGCCGATAACTGCCGAAGCCGCCCCAACCTTTGCCCACGCGTGATGCCCCTGCCCACCTTCAGCAACTCCGCCCTTGATTCAGGGGCCGAGGCGTCCGCGCCCCTGAGCATGCAGGCGCGGCTGGAGCGGCGCCGTCGGCAACGCGGGCAGATGATGCTGATGGTGCTGATGAGCTACCTGGTGGACGGCCTGCTTCTGTTGGCACTGGCGTTTCTGGGCACAGTGGCGATCCTCGTGCCGCTGGCTTATCTTGCGGCGGGCATCACCTCGTGCGGCGTCTTCTACGCGGTCATGCGGGGCGCGGCCGGCGAGCGCTGGCGCGATGAGTACCTGGTGACGCCGCAGATGCTGCTCACCTCGACCATCAACCTCGCCTTCGTGGTGTGGGCACCCGAGGTGGGCTTGCTGCTGTTGATGGTGCTGTTCACCATCTTCGCGTTCGGCGCGTTGCGCATGAGCGCGGGCTGGGTGATGGGCGGTTGCCTCGTCATCGCGGTGGCGGTGGCAGCGGTCGTCGTGCTGGTGGGCGAGCGGCTGAGCCTGCCGATGTCATCGTGGCAAGAGCGCGTGGTCTCGGGCCTGTGGCTGGCTCTGGTGCTGGCCCGCAGTGCGCTGCTGGGCCTTTACAGCGCGCAGTTCCGGCGCGCGCTGGTGCAGCGCAACGCGGTGCTGGCGGCCACCTTCGAGAAGCTCGAACACCTGGCCAACCGGGACGAATTGACCGGCGCCCTGAACCGCCGCAGCGCCATGCGCCTTCTTGACGACGAGCGCCAGCGCATGCAGCGCACCGGCACGCCCTTCAGCGTGGCCCTGCTCGACTTGGACCACTTCAAGCAAATCAACGACACCCGGGGCCATGCGATGGGCGACGAGGTGCTGCGCCGCTTCACCTTGAAAGCGACCGCTGAAATGCGCGCCACCGACCGGCTGGGCCGTTACGGCGGCGAAGAATTTTTGCTGGTGTTCACCGCCACGTCAGACGCGCCCGCTGCCATCACGGCCGCCGAGCGTGTGCGCCTGGGCATTGAGAGGCACGACTGGGCAGAGTTGGTGCCAGGCTTGCACGTCACCGTGTCGGCCGGCGTGGCGGTGTGCCGGCCCGCCGAAACCGTGACGCAGCTGCTGGCCCGCGCCGACGCCGCGCTGTACACCGCCAAGCGCGACGGTCGCAACTGCAGCCGCCTCGGTTGAGGGTCGCCTTGCTTCGCTCGTCGCCTATCGCTTGATGATGACCAAGCCCTTGAGGTATTCGCCCTCGGGGAAGGTCACCGTCATGGGGTGGTCGGGCGCGGCGCCGGTGCGCGCGTAGATCAACCCATCGGCGTTGGCGTCGAGCCCGGCGCCGGCCACGATCTTGTGGAACAGGTCGGCGCTGATGCCGCCCGAGCACGAATAGGTGAACAGCACGCCGCCCGGCGCCAGCAGCATGAAGGCGAGGCGGTTGATGTCTTTGTAGGCGCGTGCGGCCCGTTCGGCATGCGCCGCGTTGGCGGCGAACTTGGGCGGGTCGAGCACGATGGCGTCGAAGCTGCGGCCTTGCTGCAGGAAGGCGCGCAAGGTCTGGTTCACATCGGCATCGAGCGTGTGGTGACGGGCCGCGTCAAAGCCGTTGAGCACGATGTGCGCTTGTGCGCGTTCCAGCGCCGGGCCGGATGAATCGACGCTGGTGACTTCGGTCGCGCCGCCCGCGAAGGCGGCCACGCTGAAGCCGCCTGTGTAGCAATAGCAGTTCAGCACGCGCTGCAAGCCAAAGTGCCGCACGGAGTCGGCAAACAGCTTTCGGCTGTCGCGCTGGTCGAGGTAGAAACCGGTCTTGTGGCCTTCGGCCACGTCGAGCGTGAGCTTCCAGTCGTGTTCGCGGATCGTCACTTCGGTGGCGCCTTCGCCACGCAGCCAACCCTTCACTTCCGGCAGGCCTTCGAGGCCACGCGCGCTTGCATCGCTGCGTTCGTACAGGCGCGTGAGGCCGGTCGCTTCAAGCAGCAAATCGGCGATCACCGGCTTCCAGCGTTCGATGCCGGCCGACAGGAACTGCACGCTCAAGGTGTCGGCATACCGGTCGACGATCAACCCCGGCAAGCCATCGGCCTCGCCGTGAACGAGCCGCACGCCATCGCTGGCAATGGGCAGTCGTTGCCGAATGGCGACGGCCTGTTCGATGCGCCGCAGGAAGAATGCGCGGTCGATGCGCTCGGCTTCATCGAAGCTCCAGGCCCGCACGCGGATCTGCGACTCGGGGCTGTACGCGGCCCAGGCCAAGAAGCGGCCATCGTGCGCCTGCACCCGCACCGTCTCGCCAGCGTCGGCCTTGCCCGATGCGATGCTGCCCTGGAAGACCCACGGGTGGCGCTTCAGCAGCGAGCGCTCTTTGCCTTCACGAACAGTGATCGTTTTCATGGCGCGAATTGTCCCTGCAAGTGCGCGCAGCAAGCGTTCATCAAGCCACTGCGGCGGGACCGGGTTCCCCGGCCCGCTTCGCAGGCGCCCCCTTGGGGGGCCGAGTCCGGACGAGAGCAGTCCAGTGGACTGTTCTCGCCTGACGAGGGGCTGGGCCACTGGCCCAGCGCGGCCTGCAAGCAGGCAGCGAAGCGACGTGGGGGCCTCATTCCTCCGGCCGCATCCACAGCCAGACGGCCACACACAGCATCACGGCCGGCACAGCCAGCTTGACCCACAGCGGGGCTGGCATGAAGCTGACCCACACGGCGCTGGCCGACATGCCGATCGTGGCGAACCACTTGGCCCGGCGCGGCACAGCGCCACGCTCGCGCCAGCGGCGAATCATCGGGCCATGGGTCGGATGTTGAAGCAGCCACGCTTCCAGTTGCGGCCAACCCTTGCTCCCGGCCCAAGCCGCCAGCAGCATGAAGGGCACCGTGGGCAGCACCGGCAGCACGATGCCGATGACGCCCAGCAGCACGGCCAACACCGCGAGCAGGCGCCACAACAGCGTGATGGCGGCGCGCTTCAGCTTTGCCTCTTCGCGCGGGGGTGGGCGGCGTCGTACACCTTGCTCAGGTGGCCGAAGTCGAGCCGGGTGTAGACCTGCGTGGTGGTGATGTTGGCGTGGCCCAGCAGCTCTTGCACCGCGCGCAGGTCACCACTCGACTGCAGCAGGTGCGAGGCAAACGAATGCCGCAGCATGTGCGGGTGCACGTGCGTCGGCAAGCCGGCCCGCAAGGCCTGGCGTTTCAAGCGCGACCGCACCTGGCTGGCCGTCAGCCGTGTGCCGCGCCGGCTGACAAAGAGCGCCGGCTCGTCGGCATTGGCCATCGTGGCGCGCAGCGTCAACCAGTCGGCCATAGCCTTCAGCGCCGGCCCACCCACCGGCACACCGCGCCGCTTGCTGCCCTTGCCCAGCACCTGGGCGCTGCCGTCGCTTGCATCGACCCAGCCGGCGGCGTGCGCGCTCGGCCGCACGTCAAGGCCCGTCAGCTCGCCGACCCGCAGGCCGCAGCCATAGAGCAGCTCGACGATGCAATGGTCACGCGCAGCCAGCGCCGGGTCGTCGGCTTCGTCGTGCTGGTCGGCCAGCACCACCGCCTGGTCCACCGACAAGGCCTTGGGCAGGGGCTTGCCAGCTTTGGGCGCGCGCACGCCTTCGACCGGGTTGAGCTTGATGCGCCCGTCGCGCCCCAACCAGCGGTAGAAGCCGCGCCAGGCCGACAGCGCCAGGGCGATGCTGCGCGGCGCCAGGCCGCGTGCATGAAGCTGCGCGGCCCAGCGCCGCACGTGGTGGGTCTGCACGTTCAGCAAGTCCACCTTGGTTTCGGCCGCGAAGGTTTGCAACCGCAGCAAGGCCTCGGTGTACATCGCCAGCGTGCGCGCGGCGAGGCGGCGTTCAACCTCAAGGTGCAGCAGGTGCTTTTGCAGGTCGGGGTGCAGGTCGTGCGGCAAAGTCACCTTCGGATCCATGCGCGCATTCGAGTGAAGCACCTGCAGGCCGTCTTCGGTCAGGCCTGCGGCAGCAGGCGCGACAAGCCCGCGCTGGCCAATTCGCCGATGCGGGCCAGGAACTCGGTGCCCATGTCCACGCTGAAGCGGGTCGGGTCGGGCGAGGCCAGCACCAGCATGCCAAAGGCCGGTGAGGCAGCGTCGTTGCGCAAGGGAATCAAGGCCATCGACGCCACGCTGGTCGGGTCGTCAAGCCAAGACACCGCCTCGAAGCCCGAGTTGATGCCGCAGTACGGCAACGTCAGGCTGGAAGCGAAGCTTTGGGCATCGGGTGTGACGGGCTTGGTGAACGGCAGGCCGATGAAGGCTTCGTCGGCGCCCCACACCCGCACCGCTGCTTGCGGAACCAGGAACTGGTGCTTCAACTGGCCCGCCAACACCTCGGGCAACTCGGCCGGGTCGAGCGTCAGCAAGATGCTGCGCGTCCAGCGGTGCAGCTTGTCGGCGATGGCCACGTTCTCTTGACCGTGGCGGATCATCTCGATGATCTTGAGTTCGAGGCCCTTGTGCTTCTCGCGCAGCATTTCCATTTGCCGCTCTTGCAGCGAGACGGCACGCTGGCCGTGCGGGCTGGTGAGCTGCACCGAGGCCAGCAACTCGGCGTGGCGCTCGAAGAAGCCGGGCGTTTGCGCCAGGTAGTTGGCGATGTCGCCTTCGGTGATGCCTTGGATGCCCAGGTCGGTGCTCACAGCAGGCCCTTCAGAGTGCGCGTGTTCATAGTTCGATTTCTCCTTCAAAGACGGTAACGGCCGGGCCGGTCATGAAGACATGCGCCGCAAGTCCCCGAGGGTATTCATTGGACGAGGGGCTGCTGTCGCAGTGCCACTCGATGGTCAGCCGGCCGCCGCGCGTGTCCACATCCACGCGGGCATCGAGCAACCCCTGGCGGATGCCGGCGACCACCGCCGCACAGGCGCCGGTGCCGCAAGCCAGGGTTTCGCCCGCGCCGCGCTCAAACACGCGCAGCCGCACATGGCCTCGGTTCACAACCTGCAAAAAGCCGGCGTTCACCTTGCGCGGGAAACGCGGGTGGGCTTCGACCAGCGGGCCTTGCAGCGCGACGGGCGCGGTGTCCACATCGGCCACCACCTGCACGGCGTGCGGGTTGCCCATCGACAACACGGCGACGCGAATCGTCTCGCCCGCGATGTCGAGCGGCCACAGGTCGGAACCGTTCACGGTCAGCGGTTGCAGGCCGGTGGCATCGAAGGGCACGCGCGGCAGGTCGAACACGGGGGCGCCCATGTCCACCGTCACGCGGCCATCGGCCTGCAGGCGCAGTTCGAGCTGGGTGTTCATGGTTTCGACACGCAGCATGTCTTTGGTGGACAGGCCCTTGTCGCGCACGAAACGCACGAAGCAGCGTGCGCCGTTGCCGCATTGCTCGACCTCTTCACCACTGCCGCCGTTGAAGATGCGGTAGCGGAAGTCGATGCCCGGCTGGGTGCTTTTTTCGACCACCAGAATCTGGTCGGCCCCGACCCCGAAGCGGCGGTCGCCGAGGGTTCGCATTTGGTCTGGCGTGAGGGCCAGCGGGTCGCGCGTGGCGTCGAGCACGACGAAGTCGTTGCCCGCGCCGTGCATCTTGGTGAAGCGCAATTTCATGCGCGGATTATGGCCACAGCACCTCCGCGCATGGGCCTGCGGGTGCCCAGCCTCGGCAGAAGGCTGGCCTGCCCACCCAGGGCGTCTTGAAGCGCCGTCAGCGTGCGCAGGGGCCTGTGCTGGCGTCAGCGCCGATGCGCACGATGTTGTTCACCCCGTTGGTGGGGAATGCCGCCACGTGCTGGGCAAATGTCAGGCAGGCCACGTTGTCGCGCACCACCTCGCCGCCCCCTGGAAGGTCGTTCTCGTGGGCGCCGATGGCCACGCCCTGGGTGTAGGCGTTCTGCGTCTTGAATATCTTGTTGCGCTCAATCACGGCCCCCGGGGCGGAGTTGGTGCAGATCGAGCAACCACCCAGTTCGGTGATCACGTTGTCGGCGATCACCATGTTGCGGAAGAACTCGGGCTCGGACGGAAAGTTGGGCGCGGGGGCATAGCCCGAAGTGGCCGAGACGCCGTAGCAGGTTTCGGTGGCCGCCGGCACGCTGATCACATTGCCGACGATCTGCAGCCGGTCGTACCGGCCGTGCAGGGTCAGGTTGCCGCCCATGCAGCGCCCATTCACCACTGAGTTGTCTATGAAGGAGTTGCCGCGGATCTCGAGGTCGGTGGTGACGTGGTTGTTGCTGCTCACGTACAAGCCGTGGTTGAAGCCGCTGCCACTGAAGTTGTTGCCGCGAAACTCGTTGCCGACGATCCGGGACTGGTGGTAGTTGCCCAGGACACCCATCTGCCGGTTGCCATGGATCAGGTTGTTCAAGAGGCTCACGCGGCTGATCGGGTCGTCGCCTTGCGAGTTGATGGCGATCAGGAAGCCGGTGATTTCCATGTGCTCAATGGTCACCTCGCTCAAGCGGCCCCGCAGCCAAATGCCCCATTGGCCCGTGCCCAAGCCGTCGAGCTTCAGGTTGCGAAACACATAACCGTGGTCATCGGAGTTGTTCTGCCAAGTGCCGAATTCGAAGCCCAGTGACGTCGCCACACGCAACAAGGGAAGCGGGCCGCTGCCGAACGCATCGAACACCAACGGCGCCTGCGCCGTGGCATTCATGTTCGCCAGGCGCATGGTGGTCCAGTCCCAAGCCCCACCCCGCTTGAAGAGCAGGCGCGAACCGGCCGGCAGTGCATCGACATTCAAGCCGGCGAAGCTGCGCTTGGGCGCCGATTCGCTGGTGCCAGCCTGTGCGTCGTCACCGGGAATGCAACCGGCGGCCGCGCCAGAGGCGCAGTCGCTGAAGTAGTACGTCAGGCCGCCAGCGGCCGCTGGCGTCGGCGTGGTTTCCGTCGGGGTTATGGGTGCGGAGGCCGATGGCGAGGGAGATACCGATGCCGATGCGGGAGCCGGGCTCGCCCCTGACGAGTCATCTCCACCGCCGCAGCCGCTTCCCAGCGCGAGCGCCGCCACACAAACCCAGAATCTTGTCGTCCACTCCGCCATGCTGGCCTCCCTGTCGCCCGATCGTGGCGGGCATGTTGTTCGTTCGTCCGGCATTGTGCAAAGGGCTCGGCCGGAAAGCTGTCGCAAGTCGTAAGCTGTCCGGGCCCTTGCTTGGTTTCAGTAAAAACCGGCCTCACCCTCCGGCCGCGTTTTGAAGCGCTTGTGGACCCACAGGTACTGCGCCGGGTTGCGCCGGATCTCGTCTTCGATCCAGCGGTTCATTGCGGCTGTGTCGGCCTGCGCGTCGTCAGTCGGGAAGTGCGTCCAGGGTTCACCAAAACGCACGCGGTAACCCTGGCCACCGGGCAACATCTCGGCGATCACCGGCTGCACCACCATGCCCAAGACCTTGGCCATGCGCGACGGCGCCAGCAGCGTGGCCGCCGGCACGCCGAAGAAGGGCACGAAGGCGGCGTCGCGTGCACCGAAGTCCATGTCGGGCAGGTTGAAGAAGGCGTGGCCTTTGCGGATGGCGCGGATCAGGGGCAGGGCCTTGTCGCTGCGCGGAAAGATTTCCGCGTTGCCAAAACGCAGCCTGCCTTTGCGGATCACCGCATCCATCGCCGGGCTGCTTTGCTGCTGGTACATCGAACACGCCGTGTGGTTCTGGAACAGCAGCGTGGCCACGCCGGCCACATCGAGCCCCATGAAGTGCGGCACCAGCCACATCACCGGCCGCTCGCTGCGTTCGGCCAGCTTCACATCGCCTTCCACGTGGATCAGGCGCCGCAGGC
>JAYSYW010000265.1:0-8176 GCA_043727255.1 Rhizobacter sp.
CGGCGGCCAGCGAGGGCCAGCACGCCCAGGCCGGCGAGCATCAAGGCATAGGTGCCGGGCTCGGGCACCGGGGCCACGCTGGTGACGCCGGAGTACACCGTTTGGAAGGGTTCCGACACCACGAGGTCGAAGCTCTGCGGGCCCGGTGTGGTGCTGCCGAGGTACGCGAACGAAAGCGAAAAGCCAGAGATCACGGCGCCAGCGGGCACCGGGCCGGCCAACCGCAGCACATCAAAGAAGCCTGCGGCGGGCAGGGCCGGGTCGGACTGCGCCACGAAGGCGTCCCAGCCGGCGGGGGTGGCGGTGGCCACGAGGTCGCTGTGGGTCGCCGCGTCGAAATAGACGGTCAGCTCATCGAACGCAACGCCCGGCGCGGTGTTGTCGAGCGTGTAGTCATAGCGCCAGGTGTTGCCACCCAGGAAGTTCGCGCTGTACTCAAGCACCACGGCTTGCGCGGCGGACATGGAAAGCAAGGCCACGCACAGGCCTTGGCCCGCGCGGCGAAGAAAAACGCTGTTCATCTCGACTCCTCGGTGCACGGCGACGTGCGGTGGGCGCTTCCCCTGAAGCGGTTCCCTGGGAGCCGAGGCTACGAAGCGAACATGTCAGCGCTGCACACGCGGGCCGCGTGTCATGAGCCGATCGGCACCGGGCGCAAGCGGGCGGTGCCGTGCTTGGTGAATCAGCGGTCGGCCAAGACGCCCGAGGTCGTCACTTGGCGGTCGGCATCGAGAACTCGGCGCCCTTGCCGATGCTGTCGGGCCAGCGTTGCATCACGCTCTTTTGCCGGGTGTAGAAGCGCACGCCTTCTTCGCCATAGGCGTGGGTGTCGCCGAACAGGCTGCGCTTCCAACCGCCGAAGCCGTGCCAGGCCATGGGCACCGGAATGGGCACGTTGATGCCGACCATGCCGACTTGAATCTGCCGCGCGAATTCGCGCGCCACGTGGCCATCACGGGTGAAGCACGACACGCCGTTGCCGAACTCGTGTTCGTTGATGAGCTTCACGGCCGCCGCGAAGTCAGGCACCCGCACCACGCACAACACGGGGCCGAAGATTTCTTCTTGGTGCAGACGCATTGCGGGCGTCACGTAGTCAAACAAGGTACCGCCGAGCCAGAAGCCTTGCTCGAAGCCGGGCACCTGCAAGCCCCGGCCATCCACGACCAGCTGCGCGCCTTCGGCCACGCCTTGTTCAATGCAGCCGGTGATGCGGTCGAGCGCCTGCTGCGTGACGATCGGACCCATTTCGACCTCGGGCTGCATGCCGTCGCCGACCTTCAGCGCGCGGGCGCGTTCGGCCAGCGCCGGCACCAGCCGCTCGGCCACGTCGCCCACGGCCACCGCCACGCTGATCGCCATGCAGCGCTCGCCGGCCGAGCCGTAGCCGGCGCCGATGAGCGCGTCGACCGTTTGGTCGAGGTCGGCGTCGGGCATGACCACCAGGTGGTTCTTCGCACCGCCGAGTGCTTGCACCCGCTTGCCATGGCGGGCGCCGGTCTCGTAGATGTGCTGCGCAATGGGTGTCGAGCCGACGAAACTGAGCGCCTTCACGTCGGGGTGGGTCAGCAGCGCATCGACCGCGAGCCTGTCGCCCTGCACGACGTTGAACACCCCGTCGGGCAGGCCGGCTTGCGTCATCAGGTCGGCCATGAACAGCGCGGCCGAGGGGGCGCGTTCGCTGGGCTTGAGCACGAAGGTGTTGCCGGCCGCAATGGCCACCGGGAACATCCAGCACGGCACCATGCACGGGAAGTTGAACGGCGTGACGCCAGCCACCACGCCCAGCGGCTGGCGCATCGTCCAGTTGTCGATGCCGGTGGACACCTGCTCGGTGTAGTCGCCCTTCAGCAGCTGCGGAATGCCGCAGGCGAATTCGATGATGTCGATGCCCCGGCTGACTTCGCCCTGCGCGTCGTTGAACACCTTGCCGTGCTCGGCGGTGATGATGGCCGCGAGCGCGTCACGCTGCAGGTTCATCAGTTCCAGAAAGCGAAACATGATGCGTGCGCGGCGAATGGGCGGGGTGTCGGCCCAGGCCGGGAAGGCGGCCAACGCGGCGGCCACGGCGGCGCCCACTTCGTCTTCCCCGGCAAGGGCCACCGCGCGTGCCACGGCGCCCGTGGCGGGGTTGTAGACGGGCTGGCTGCGGCCACTGCGGCCGGCCACCAGAACGCCACCGATGAAGTGGCCAGCTTCGCCAGTGGCGGTGAAGGGAAGTGGTGCGCCCATGGTCGTCTCCTGCGCCGCTGGATGCGACGCCCGAGGCAGTCTAGAGCAGCCTCGTTATGCTGTGCGATCGCCTCCAGGAGACCCCCATGCTGCGTGCCGGTTACACCCCCGAAAAGTTCGAACAGAGCCCGAATTTTCTGCCCGGCCACTTTGGCATGCGCATCACCGAGCTGACGGAAGGCCGCATTGCCGCCGAGATGTTGATCCAACCCTGGATGCTGGCGCCGAACGGCTTTTTGCATGCCGCCAGCATCATCTTGCTGGCCGACACCTGCGCGGGCTTTGCCACCATCGCCCACCTGCCCGACGGCGCCAAGAACTTCACCACCGTCGAGCTGAAGAGCAACTTCTTCGGCACTGCGCGCGAAGGGCTGCTGCGCTGCGAAGGCGTGGCCGAACATTTGGGCCGCTCGACCCAGGTGTGGTCGGCCACCGTGCTCAACCCGCAGGGCAAGAAGGTGGCCTTGTTCCGTTGCACGCAGATGGTGCTGGCCTGACGAAAAAAAGCCCGCCTCGTGAGAGGCGGGCTTGCAAGGTCCCTGTGAAAGGACGTCGTTGGGAACGTTCCAGTCGGTCGCTCTGTTGGTTTCGCAGCTTCCTGAGTCGCCGAGCGTTGAGACTGCGTTCGCTCTGTTGAGCAGAACAATCCGTGTGACAGCACAGGGCGAACTTTAGGAGGGCGACTCCAGCCCCTCCATCCCCATAACGGTGGGCCTCGGAGCGCCGCCGCACAAGCCCGGTGCACCACCGCCCCACTGCGGAAAGTCACTGGCCACAAGGGTTTGCGCTGCCTGGGCCGGTCCAGAGCGCCCGGCGAAGGGCAAAAAAACATGCGATTTCAGAAACACCCCCCTTCGGGGGATGGGCTTGCCCGCTTGTGTTCTGCAGACCCTCGCCAGAGCCCGAGGCCGCGCGCGACAATGCCGCCATGCCCGCACCCCACCGCCCCCTGCCGCCCCGATCAGGCCCGCCGTCCGCACCCCCGCTCAGCGAGGCAGAGGTGGACGAACTCCAGGCCTTGCTCGACCGCGTGCCCGCGCCCCTGGAGCCGCTGGACATCACCATGCTCGACGGCTTTCTGTGCGGCGTGCTGCTGCAACCCAACCACGTGGCGCCCATGCGCTGGCTGCCTTTCGTCACCGACACCGACGGCCGCCCGCTGCCACCGCGTTTCGACGCCAGCCGGCTGCAGGCGCTGGCGCAACGCCGCCATGCCGAGCTGAACCGTGCCATCGCCGACCGCCAGTGGTTCGACCCCTGGGTGTTCGAGATGGAAGGCGACGATGAGGAAGCGCCGCGAGACGAATCTCATGACGAAGACGAGGAAGACGACGACTTCGACGAAGGCGGCGGCTCGGGCAGCGATGCCGTCTACCCCTGGGTGGCCGGCTTCTCGCTGGCGATGGAGCACTTTCCGGAGCTGATGGCGTTGGACGAAAAAACGCTGACCGAACCGCTGGCGCTGCTGTACCGCCACCTCGACCCCGACGACCTGGAAGACGCCGACGCGCTGCTCGAACTGATCGAATCGCTGGAACCGCCCGCCGACATCAGCGAGTCGGTGGAAGGGCTGGTGCGCGCCACGCTGTTGATGGCCGACCTGAGCCGGCCCCTGCAAAGCCCGGGCAAGCCCGGCAGCCGGCCCCCGCTGCGGCGCGGCCCGCCGCCACGCCGGCGCTGATCCTCGCGGGTCAGGTTTTCGACGAAAACCAGCGCCGGGCGTGCAGCCCGAGGCCGGTGGCGACGCTGGCGAAGCGGTCGCCCCGCACCGCCTGCGCATGCGGGAAAGCCGCTGCGATGTTTTGCGCCAGCAAGCGCAGGGCGGTCGAGCCGCCGGTGAAATACAAGGCATCGACACGTTCCGGCGCCACGCCGGCCTGCACCACCGTGTCGCGCGCCGCATCGACGATGCGCTGAATGTCGCCTTCGATCGCCTGCACCGCCTGCGGCTCGGTCAGCAGCACCTGCAGGTGGCGTTCGACATGGCTGAGGTCGATGGTGGTGTCGCCGCCTTCGGCGACGTTGATCTTGGCGGTTTCGGCGCGTGACGCGAGTTCATGGCCCAGCCGTTCGGTCACCACCGTCATCAGCCGCTGGTGGTGCAACGGATTGCCGTAAAAGCGCTTCATCGCGCGCAACTCGGCCACACGCTGCGGGGTGTACACGCTGTTGATGAGGTGCCAGGTGGCAAGGTCGAAGTAGACGTTGCTCGGCACTTCACGCGGCGGCGCCCCGGGACTGCCCGGCCCCAGCGAGCCGTAGCCGAACTCGCGCAGCACGCTGGCGAGTTCGATGCGGCGGTCGAAGTCGGTGCCGGCCACGTGCACGCCGTGGTTGGCCAGGATGTCTTCCTTGCGCTGCAACCGCGCCATGCGTTCGGGGCCCACGCGCACCAGTGAAAAGTCGGAGGTGCCGCCGCCGATGTCGGCCACCAGCACGAGTTGCTCGCGGTCGATGCCGCGCTCGTAGTCGAAGGCGGCTGCGATCGGCTCGTACTGAAAGCTCACATCCTCGAAGCCAACTGAACGGGCCGCCGCTTCGAGCGTGGCCTGGGCCTGGGCGTCACGCACCGGGTCGCCATCGACGAAGAACACCGGCCGGCCCAGCACCGCGCGGTGGATGGGCCCGCCGGCCTCGGCCTCGGCTTTCGTCTTCAGGTGCTTCAGGTAGCCGGCGACGATGTCGAGGTACTTCACGCCCCGGCCGCCGCCCACGTCGGTGGTCTGCTCGACAAAGCTGCTGCCCAGAATGCTTTTCATCGAACGCATCAGGCGGCCGTCGATGCCGTCCACATAGGCCGCTTGCGCCGCCCGGCCGAAGGCGCGCGGCGGGCCATTCGATTCATCACCCTCGGTGAAATAGAACACGGCGGTGGGCATGGTCACCTGGCCCGGTTCCAGTTCAACGAGGCTCATGCCGTCGCCGGCCGGGATGGCGATGGCCGAATTGGACGTGCCGAAGTCGATGGCGCAGTACATGAAGAAGGGGACCGCAAAAGGGGCGCGATTGTAGAAGCGCTTCACCCAGCCCGCCGGGCCGAATATCTTTTCAATGCCGATGCATCCAGGCGACGCCTTCCTCCGTCTTTGAGGAAGGACGGCCATTCCGGTTGCTCCACACCGCCCCAAGGAAGCCCCATGAAGACCACCACGACCCGGCTGTTGGCCTTGACCGCCCTGGCCCTGTTCACGCACGCCGCCATTGCCGCCGACGCCAGCTCCGCACCCACCACCGACCGGCTGACGCCGGCACGCGCGCAGATCGCCGCCAAGCAATGGGCCAGCGCCGTGGAAGAGCTCAGGCGCGTCAACGACACCGGCAGCGCCGACTGGAACAACCTGATGGGTTACAGCTTGCGCAAAGGCAAATCACCTGACCTGGCCGGCGCCGAACGCCACTACAGCGACGCCCTGCGCATCGACCCCAAGCACCTGGGCGCGCTCGAATACTCGGGCGAGCTGTACCTGATGAAGGGCGAGCTGGCGACGGCCGAACAGCGCCTGGCCACGCTGGGCGCCGCTTGCCAGTCGAACTGCGCCGAATACCGCGAGCTGAAGAAGGCGATCGAACGCTACAAGGCGGCGGGCAACAAGTACGTCGCCTCTTGGTGAATCGGCCGGTGCTTCAGGCCAGCGCCACGCCGTCGCGGCGGCGCAGCGGCGGTTCGCCGCAGAAGCGGAAGTCGAGCGCCGGCCGCACGCCGCTGATCAGCTCGGCCAGCGCCCGGCCCGAGCCGGCGCCATGCGTCCAGCCCAGCGTGCCGTGGCCGGCGTTGACCCACAGGTTGGGCAGCTTGCTGCGGCCGATGTACGGAATGTTGCTCGGCGTGCTGGGCCGCAAGCCGGCCCAGAACTGCGGTTCGCTCGGGTCGGCCACGCCAGGAAACAGTTCTTCGCAGCGCCGCACCAGCGCCTGGCAACGCACCTGCGCATTCGGGCTGTCGAGCGAGGCATCGTAGCCCGCCATTTCGGCCGTGCCGGCGATGCGCAAGTGGTTGCCCAAGCGGCTGATGGCCACCTTGCGCGCGTCGTCGATCATGCTGACGACGCTGGCGTCTTGCGGGCGCTGGAGCCGCAGGGTGGCCGAGTAGCCCTTGGCCGGGTAGATGTTGAGCGACACCCCCACCGTGCGCAGCAAGGGCGCGGTGAAGCTGCCCAGCGCGGCCACGAAGGCGCCGCCGCCGATGCGGATGGCTTGGCCGCTGAGGCGATCGACGGCGCGCAGCGCGTCCACCTGGCCGCCGCTTGCATCGATGCCGGTGATGTCGTGCCCATAAAGAAAGCGAGCGCCGCGCGCCGCACACTGCAGCGCGAGTTGCTGGGTGAACACCCGCGCATCACCCGATTCGTCGCTTGGCGTGTAGGTGCCACCCGTGATGCGGTCGCCAAACGGGCGCAGCGCCGGTTCGATCCGCAGCACCTCGTCGCGCGACAACACCCGGCGGTCCACCCCATGGCGGCGCATCAGTTCGGCCGCCCGCGCGCCGTCTTCAAAGCCTTGGGCATCTGAGAAGAAATGCAGGATGCCGCGCTCGAGCCGGTGGTATTCGATGCCGGTCTGCGCCACCAACGCCTTCAGCGACTCGTGGCTGTAGCGGCCCAGCGCCACCAGTTGCGCCACGTTGCGGGCGAAGGCGGCGTCGTTGCACTGCGTCAGGAAGCTCAAGCCCCAGCGCCACTGTTGCAAGTCGAGCTGGGGTCGAAACAGCAACGGCGCGTCGTCGCGGGCCAGCCACTTCAGCACCTTCCACGGCGCCTGCGCATTGGCCCAGGGCTCGCAGAAGCTGACGGAGATCTGCGCGCCGTTGGCAAAGCTGGTTTCGAGTGCGGCGTCGGGCTGGCGGTCAAGCACGGTGACTTCGTGGCCACGCTCCAGCAGGTACCAAGCGGTGCTGACGCCCAGGATGCCGGCCCCCATCACCACGACTTTCATCATCGCTCCCGATGGTTGGGTAAACGCAAGGGTCGGGCAGCAACCTGACCCGGGGCACAACCGGGTGCAACACCCACGATGGTGGTTGCGGAAAGGGGCATGAACGGATTTTCGTCCAGCCCTCGGCGAACTGAAGGGCGACTGCGCCTTCGCCCCAGCGGTAGATGGGCTGACGCCCTCAGGAACTGCGGCGTCGGGGCGGCACGTGGCGGGTTGGGTGCGTCGGCACGGCGGGGCCGAGGCGGGGCGGCATGGGGCGCTGAAGCGCGTCGGCACGTGGGGTCAGGTCGGGCACACCCGCATCACCCCCGGCCAGCAAAGCGGCGCTGGCAACCGCCGCGATGGCGATGCCCCAGGTGAGTGTGCCCATCGAATGCCGCTTCATCAGGTGACTCCTGCCGATGCATGAGGCTGCAAGTTACTGCGCACGGTGGTGCTTGTCGAACGGGGCCTTGGGGTGGCCCTGTTGACGTCCAGGCCATCTGTGTGAACTGCGCCACGTGCACCTCTCAATTTGGCCCACCACGACCGGCCCAACGCGCCAACACTGCATCCATCAACGAAGCAAAAGGGAGCAGGCGATGAACGGAAACCCAGTTTGGTCCTGGTTGACCTCGTGGTCTGGGCGCCGCACCCCGTGCACGCACCCCGACCCCGCAGACATGGGCACGGCCTTCGGCCTGGACGCCAGCATGGAAGGCCAGACCTCCTGCGAAGCGCTTCAGCCCTGGGGCCGATCTGGCTACCCCATGGCCCCGCTGAAGGAAGAGCGCCCCCGGCCGCGCTGAGCCTGACCTGCCCCGGCGCACAGCACCAGAAGGTGCAGACGGCGCCACCCACGGAAACTGCTCAGTTCCCGCAGGGAACCGTCAAGTTGCGATATGACTTAACGGTTCTTGTTGCGCACACGCGCCCTAGGAGCCTGTCGGGCTTGGGGCGTCGAAGCGAAATTTGGGCTCAGCGAGGACAGTTTTTGCCGGGTTCTTGTCCCATAGCCGTAGCTATGGGACAA
>JAYSYW010000266.1:0-19916 GCA_043727255.1 Rhizobacter sp.
GGGCATCGCCACGTTGTCGAGCGCGCTGAATTCGGGCAGCAGGTGGTGGAACTGATAGACGAAGCCGAGCTGTTGGTTGCGCCAGTCGCCTTGTGCCGAGGGGCTCATGTTCACGAAGTCGCGGCCGGACAGGCGCACGTCGCCTTGCGAGGGCGCTTCCAGCCCACCCAGCAGGTGCAGCAGCGTGCTCTTGCCCGAGCCTGAAGCGCCGACGATGGCCACCGTTTCGCCACGTTCGATTTGCAGGTCAATGCCGCGCAGCACATGCACGTCAAGCCCGCCTTCACGGAAGCGCTTGTGCAGGCCACGCGCCTGGATCACGGGTGCGTTTGCCGGGTCACTCATAACGCAGCGCCTCGGCCGGTTGCACCCGGCTGGCGCGCCAGCTTGGGTAGATCGTGGCGATGAACGCGAGGATCAGCGAGATGACGGTGATCGGCACGATGTCAGCCGATTGCGGGTCGCTGGGCATGGTGCTGATCAGGTAGATGCTGCCCGGCAGGAAACGCGTGTTGAGTGCGGCTTCGATCGCCGGCACGATGACGTCGATGTTGACCGCGACCAGCAGCCCGAACAGCACCCCGACGAAGGTGCCGATGATTCCGGAGAGTGCGCCCTGCACCATGAACACGCCCATGATCGAACGCGGGCTGGCGCCGAGCGTGCGCAGGATGGCGATGTCGGCGCGCTTGTCGGTCACCGTCATCACCAGCGTGGAAACGAGGTTGAACGCCGCCACCGCGATGATCAGCGTGAGGATGATGAACATCAGGCGTTTCTCAAGCTGCACCGCTGAAAACCAGTTGCGGTTGGTGCGGGTCCAGTCGCTCACCGACACGTAGGGGCCAAGCTGTGCCGACAGTTGCTGCGCCACTTCGCGCGCCTGGTGCAGGTCTTTGAGGCGAAGCTGAATGCCGGTCGGGCCTTCGACGCGGAACAGCCGCGCGGCGTCGTCGATGTGGATCATCGCGAGGCCGCTGTCGTATTCGAAGTGGCCCGAGTCGAAGGTGCCGACCACGGTGAACTGCTTCAGGCGAGGCACGATGCCGGCCGGCGTGACCTGCCCGCCAGGCGCGACGATCGTGATGCTGTCACCCGCTTTCACGCCGAGTGCGCGCGCCAGTTCGCTGCCCAGCACGATGCCCCAGGCGCCAGGTTTCAACTGCGCGAGCGTGGTGTCTTTCAGTTGCTTGGCAAGGTCGGTCACGCTGCCTTCGTCGGCCGGCGAAATGCCGCGCACCAGCGCGCCGCGCATGTCGTCGCCCCGGGCAATGAGTGCCTGCGCAGCGATGAACGGCGCCGCGCCAATGACTTCGGGGTTCTGCCGTGCCTGGGTGGCGGTGGCCTGCCAATCGGCCAGACCACGCCCGTAGGCGTCACCCACCTCCACGTGCGCGATCACCGACAACATGCGGTCGCGCACTTCCTTCTGAAAGCCGTTCATCACCGACAACACGATGATCAGCGCGGCCACGCCGAGCGCGATGCCCAACATCGACACACCGGAGATGAAGGAGATGAAGCCGTTGCGGCGGCCGCTGCGGCCGGCCCGGGTGTAACGCCACCCGATCTGCAGTTCGTAGGGGAGGCTCATTGGCGCAGGCACGACGGCTTCTTTTGCTCGCCCGATTCGCCCAACCGTTCGGGCTGACCCTGCGACAGGCTCAGGACTGAAGGCAAGGCTGTGCCTTGTCGAAGCCCCAGCCCTGAGCCTGTCGAAGGGGTGAGCGCTCGTGAACCAGACCCTTCGACGACGGGGTCTTCGACAAGCTCAGCCCCCTGCTCAGGGCGAACGGGGATGATGGCGGGGCTCACGCGCTTCGCTCGATGCGGGCGTACGCGGAGTGGTTATGGATCGACTCGAAGTTCTCGACATCAACGCGGTAGCGGCCGATGCGGGCGTCGGCGTTCAGGCGCAGGGCCACGTCTCGCACCAGGTCTTCCACGAATTTGGGGTTTTCATAGGCGCGCTCAGTGACCCACTTTTCGTCGGCCCGCTTGAGCATCGGCCAGATTTCGCATGACGCCGACTCTTCGGCGAAGCGCACCAGCTCAGTCCAGGGAATGTCTTGCAGCAGCTCGACGCGGATGGTCACGTGCGAACGCTGGTTGTGGGCGCCGTAGTCCGAGATTTCCTTCGAGCAGGGGCACAGCGACTTCACCGGCACCACCACTTGTGCCCAGACTGCCTTCACACCGCCGCGTGCTTCGGCGATCCAGCTGCCCTGGTAATCAAGCAGGCTTTCCAGGCCCGACACCGGCGCGCGTTTGCGGACGAAGAAGGTGAAGCGCGACTCGATGCGGCCTTCGCTGGCGTGGAGCTTTTCGAGCATGGCATCGAACTGCGCGCGCAGGCTGGCGGCGTCGAGCGGTTCGGTCAGCGCGTCGAGCCAAGCCACAAAGCGCGACATGTGCGTGCCTTTTTGCTCGGCCGGCAGCGCCACGTCCATGTCCCACATGCCGATGGTCGGCTGCACGGCCGTGCCCATGCGCAGCTGCATGGGGTAGCGAACGTCTTTCACGCCGACACGCTGAATGGCGAGGTGGCGCTCGTCGCGCTCACTTTGCGTGTCTGGAATGTGCAGCGCGTCTTTCAAGTTGGTCATGTGATTCATCAGGAACCTCTCAGCCCGCGTTCATCAACAGGCTGAAATCGGTGGCACTTTCTGGAACGGCTGGCAAGGATGACAGGCTTTGCATCAGCCCGTCACCCAACGGGCCTGACGCCAAGGTTCAAACCGATCAGTTGTTGACGGCCGGGCGCAGCAGTTGCGGCCGCGCGCCAAACCGCTTCAGCACCGATTGCTCGATGCCGGCGGCGTCGAGCCCGCACATGCTGATCAGCTTGGCGTGGTCGCCGTGCTCCACAAATTCGTCGGGCAGGCCGAGTTGCAGCACTGGGGTTTGCAGGCCGGCCGCGTGCAGCGCTTCCATCACCGCGCTGCCCGCACCACCCTGGGTGCAGCCTTCTTCGACCGTCACGATGGCGTCGTGGGTGCGGGCCAATTCAGCCACCAGCTCCGCGTCGAGGGGTTTGACGAAGCGCATGTTGGCCACCGTCGCATTCAGCGATTCACCGGCCTCGAGCGCCGGGTAGAGCAGGGTGCCGAAGGCCAGGATCGCAATGCGTTCGCCCTGGCGGCGCACTTCACCCTTGCCCCAGGGCAGGGTGTCGAGCGCCGTTTCGATGGCCACGCCCGCACCCGCGCCGCGCGGGTAGCGCACCGCCACCGGGTGGTCTTGGTGGAAAGCGGTGGTCAGCAACTGGCGGCATTCTCGTTCGTCGGCTGGCGCAAGCACGCTCATGTTGGGAATGCAGCGCAGGAAGGCGATGTCGTAGGCGCCTGCATGCGTGGCACCGTCGGCGCCCACCAAGCCGGCTCGGTCGAGCGCAAACACGACGGGCAGGTTCTGCAAGGCCACGTCGTGGATCAACTGGTCGTAGGCGCGTTGCAAGAAGGTGGAATAGATCGCCACCACCGGCTTGAGCCCTTCGCAGGCCAAGCCCGCCGCGAATGTCACCGCGTGCTGCTCGGCAATGCCGACGTCGTGATACCGGGCAGGGAAACGTTGCTCGAACTCGACCATGCCCGAGCCCTCGCGCATGGCCGGGGTGATGCCGACCAGGCGGCCATCGGCTTCGGCCATGTCGCACAACCACTGGCCGAACACCTGGGTGAAGGTGGTCTTGGGCGGTGTGGTGGGCTTCTTCAGGCCTTCGGCCGGGTTGAACTTGCTGGGGCCGTGGTAGGCCACAGGGTCGGCTTCGGCCAGCTTGTAGCCGTAGCCTTTTTTGGTGATGACGTGCAGGAACAGCGGGCCGGTTTTGTCGCGCAGGTTCTCTAACGTGGGCACCAGGGAGTCGAGGTCGTGGCCGTCGATCGGGCCGAAGTAGGTGAAGCCGAATTCTTCAAAGATGGTGCCGGGAACGACCATGCCCTTGGCGTGTTCTTCCAGCCGCCGTGCCAGCTCGAACAGCGGCGGCGCGTTGCGGAGCACGTTCTTTGCGGTGTCGCGGGCGGCGCCGTAGAACTTGCCGCTCAGCAGCCGTGCCAGGTAGCGGTTGAGCGCACCGACCGGCGGCGAGATCGACATGTCGTTGTCGTTCAACACCACCAGCAGGTTGGCGTTCGACACGCCCCCGTTGTTGAGCGCCTCGAAGGCCATGCCGGCGGTCATGGCGCCGTCGCCAATGATGGCCACCGAGCGGCGGTCCTCGCCCTTCAGCTTGGCGGCCATGGCCATGCCCAGCGCGGCCGAGATCGAGGTGCTTGAGTGCGCGGTGCCGAAGGTGTCGTATTCGCTTTCGTCGCGGCGCGGAAAGCCCGACAGTCCACCGAGCTGCCGCAGCGAGGCCATGCGGTCGCGCCGGCCGGTCAGAATTTTGTGCGGGTAGGTCTGGTGGCCCACGTCCCAGACCAGCCGGTCGTCCGGGGTGTTGAACACGTGGTGCAGGGCAATCGTCAGTTCGACCGTGCCGAGGTTCGATGACAGGTGACCGCCGGTCTGCGACACGCTGTGCAGCAGGAAGTCACGCAGTTCGTCGGCAAGCTGTTTCAGCTCGGGGCGTGACAGGCCGCGCAAGTCGGCCGGGCTGTGGATGGATTGCAGCAACGGGTGATTCATATGTCTACAGACCTCAACTGTCTCGTTCCACAACCTTGTTGGCCAACACGCTCAGGCACGAGGTGTCGGCCAGGCCGCTGCTGGTCAACGCGGCCAGTGCGCGGTGGCGCAGTTCCCCGGCATGGGCGCGCGCGGCGTCCAGCCCCAGGATGCTGACGTAAGTGGGCTTGTTGTTGTGCAGGTCCTTGCCGGCGGTTTTGCCCAGCGTTTCGGATGCCTGCGTCACGTCAAGGATGTCATCGACCACCTGGAAGGCCAAGCCAATGGCGTCACCGAAGTCCGACAGCGCCTGCCATGCGGCCGGCGTGATGTTGCCGCAGGCTGCGCCCATCAACACGCTGGCCTGCAGCAAGGCGCCGGTTTTGCGGTGGTGCATGTCGCGCAGTGAGCGTTCGTCGAGGGCCATGCCGATGCTGGCGAGGTCGATCGCCTGTCCGCCGGCCATGCCGCCGTGGCCTGCCGAACGGGCCAGCAGCCCACACAGCCTGGCCTGCAGCGCATGCGGCACTTGCTCAGGGTCGGGCGTCAGCACCTCGAAGGCCAGCGCCTGCATCGCGTCGCCGGCCAACATGGCCTGGGCTTCGCCGAACCGCACGTGCACCGTGGGCTTGCCCCGGCGCAGCACGTCGTTGTCCATGCAGGGCATGTCGTCGTGGACCAGCGAATAGGCGTGGATCAGCTCCACCGCGCAGGCCGAACGCATGGCTGCTTCGCGCAGGCCGTTCACGGCGCGGGCGGCGGCCAACACCAGCAGCGGGCGCAGCCGCTTGCCGCCGTCGAGCACGCCGTAGCGCATCGCCTGGCCCAGCCCGGCAGGTGCGTCGCCCGGCACCCAGGCCGACAGCGCCGACTCGACGTTGTCGAGTTCATTGCGAGCCCAGAGATCGAAGTCTTGCCCGTTCATGCGTCGGTCCAGGGTTTGAGCTGGCCGTCTTCCAGCAGCTTGACCTGCGTCTCCACGGCTTGCAGACGGGTGCGGCAAAAACTCAACAAATCGGCACCTCGTTTGTAGCTTTCCAGCAGGCCGTCGAGCGGCAGTTGGCCGCCTTCCATCGCGGCCACCAGGCGTTCCAGTTCCAGCAACGCGTCTTCGTAGGTCGCGGGCAGTGAAACGGGAGTCGGAGCGGGGGAAGCTTTGGCCATCGTGCTGAGAAAAAGGCGGATTGTAGTCAGCCAGGCCAAGGGGCTTTGGCGGGCCGGCCGGCTGCGCGGGCGGGCTTGAATACGGACCGCGGCACAGGGTGGGACGGCTTGCGCAAAACCCCCATGGGTACAATCCCGGCCTCGCTGATACCTGCACCGTGCAGAGCGAGAACATCCCACCCGATGTATGTAAGCGGCCCCCAAGCCGTTTCGGGTGGCGGGTTTACATCGGTTTTAGGAGATCCTCGGGATCATGAATGACCTGAGCCTCACCCTCGAAGCTCTTGAGCGCAGCCGCTCACAACTCCCTGTCTCAGCCTATTTCGACGACGACCTGCATCGCCGCGAGATGGAGCTCATCTTCCAGCATGGGCCTCGCTACGTCGGGCACGAGCTTGCGGTGCCAGAGGTGGGCGACCACTACGCGTTGCCCCAGGAAGGCGAAGGGCGGGCGCTGGTTCGCACCGCCCAGGGCATTGAGTTGATATCCAACGTCTGCCGGCACCGGCAGGCCATCATGCTCAAGGGCCGGGGCCACACCGGCAGCAACGTCGTGTGCCCGCTGCACCGCTGGACCTACGACCTGAAAGGCCAGTTGCTCGGTGCGCCGCATTTCCCGGCCGACCCCTGCCTGCACCTGAACAACTACCGCACCCGCACCTGGAACGGCCTGGTGTTCGAGGACAACGGCCGTGACATCGCCGCCGAGCTGTCCCGCCTGGGCCCGCGTGCCGACCTCGACTTCAGCGGCTATGTGCTCGACCGCGTTCACATGCACGAGTGCGACTACAACTGGAAGACCTTCATCGAGGTCTACCTTGAGGATTACCACGTCGGCCCCTTCCACCCCGGCCTGAGCCAGTTCGTCAGCTGCGACGACTTGCGCTGGGAGTTCGGCAAACACCATTCCGTGCAGACGGTGGGCATCAACAAGGGGCTGGCCAAGGCGGGCACCGATGCCTACAGCCGCTGGCACGACGCGGTGCTGAGCTTTCGCGAAGGTCGCTATGACAACGCGGTGCCCAAGCACGGCGCCATCTGGCTCACGTACTACCCGAACATCATGGTCGAGTGGTACCCGCACGTGCTGGTGGTTTCGACCCTGTACCCGAAGGGCCCGCAGAAGACGCTCAACGTGGTCGAGTTCTTCTACCCCGAAGAGATCGCCGCCTTCGAGCGCGAATTCGTCGAAGCCCAACAGGCCGCCTATCTGGAAACCTGCATCGAGGACGACGAGATCGGCCTGCGCATGGACGCCGGGCGACGCGCATTGCACGAGCGCGGCGACAACGAGGTGGGGCCGTACCAATCGCCCATGGAAGACGGCATGCAGCAGTTCCACGAGTGGTACCGCCGCACGATGAACTACCGCGGTTGAAGGGGCGAATAAACCTGCTGCGTGACCCGCTCTTGCGCCTGTGCTGCTCGCCGTACGGCGGCAGTACGGCTCCGCTGCTCGGCGCAACCTCGGGCCGCTCGCTGCGGTTTCTTCACCCCCTTCTGTGCCCCGCTGTTCACTGACCTGCTGACTCAGGCAACACACCGCAATCCTTCGCCCATGCCCGCATCTGTCTTGATGATCCTGGCGTCGCTGCTGTTCGCCACGATGGGCGTCTGCGTGAAGCTCGCCTCGGCCTATTACCCGGCTGGCGAAATCGTTTTCTACCGGGGCTTGGTGGGTGCCGTGCTGTTGTTCGGCATCACCCGTTTTCAAAACGGCACGCTGCGCACCCCGGTGCCGGCCATGCACTTCTGGCGCAGCCTGTCGGGTGTGACGGCCCTCAGCCTCTGGTTCTATTCATTCGCCAAGCTGCCGCTGGCGACCGCAGTGACGCTGAACTACATGTCGTCGGTGTGGATGGCGTTGTTTCTGATCGGCGGCGCGGTGATGCTCGACAAGGCGCGCGTCGATGGGCGGCTGGTGGCGACCGTGCTGCTGGGCTTCGTGGGCGTCGGGCTGATTCTTCGGCCCACCATCGAACAAGACCAGCTCTGGCACGGCCTCATCGGTCTGTTGTCGGGCGTGCTTGCGGCCACTGCTTATCTGCAAGTGACGGCCCTCGGCCGCATGGGTGAGCCCGAATACCGCATCGTTTTCTACTTCTCGCTCGGTGGCACGGCGGCCGGTGCGCTTTCGATGCTGTGGACCGGCATGCACGCGCACACGCTCGAAGGCTTTGCGCTGCTGGTTGCCGTGGGTGTGCTGGCCAGCGTGGCGCAGTTGCTGATGACGCGGGCTTACGCCACTGGCAAGACGCTGGTCAACGCCAGCCTGCAGTACCTGGGCATCGTGTTCTCGTTCGTCTACGGGGTGTTCCTGTTCGACGACCCGGTGACCTGGATGGCGCTGGCCGGCATGCTGCTGATCGTCGGCGCGGGCCTGGGCGCCACCCGCTTGCGCAGCAAGGCCGCACCCAAAGACGCCACCACCAGCATCAACGAAAGCTGAGGTTTGTCATGACATCACCCTTGATCTCTGCCACCAGCCTGCAAGACCTGTTGGCGTCCGCCGCGCCAAGCGTCGTGCTTGATTGCAGCTTCGATCTGGTTGACCTTGATGCGGGCGAGCGCAGCTTCCGCGAAGGCCACATTCCGGGCGCGCGTTATGCGCACCTGGAGCGCGACCTGTCCGGCCCCAAGACCGACGCCGAGGGACGCTTTTGGGGCCGCCACCCGCTGCGCGCGCGCACCGACTATGCCGAGTGGATGGGCGGCCTGGGCATCACTGCGGGCCACACCGTGGTGGTGTACGACCGCCAGGGCGCCATGTATGCGGCACGCGCCTGGTGGTTGCTGCGCTGGATGGGCCATGCCGATGTGGCCGTGCTCGATGGCGGTTTGGCGGCTTGGCAGGCTGCGGGTGGTGGGCTCAGTACCAGTACCAGTACCGAGCCATCGCCAGCCAGCGCCACCGCCTACCCTGCAAGCCAACCCGCGCTGGCCACGCTGCAGGCCGATCAACTGCTGGCCAGGTTGAGCCAGGTGCAGCTGATCGACGCCCGAGCGCCCGAACGCTTCCGGGGCGATGTCGAGCCACTCGACGCCGCGGCGGGCCACATCCCCGGTGCGGTCAACCGATTCTTCAAAGACAACTTGCAGGCCGATGGCCGCTTCAAACCGGCGCCTGAGTTGCACGCGGCTTTTACCGCGTTGCTGAAGGGGCACGAAGCCTCCGCCGTGGTTCACCAATGTGGCTCGGGTGTGACGGCATGCCACAACCTGTTGGCAATGGAAGTCGCCGGGCTCGGTGGCGGCACGCTGTACCCCGGCTCATGGAGCGAGTGGTCGTCTGACCCTTCCCGGCCCATGGCGCAGGGCGCGGTTTGACCGGACGTGCCTCGCTGACTATGGTGGTGGAAAGGCGGCCGGCCCCCGGCCGTTGAAGCCGGTTCATTCCAGGAGGCGACCATGTACCAGCGAATCCTTGTTCCGACCGATGGCTCCGACATCAGCAAGAAGGCGGTGGACACCGCCATCCGCCTGGCCAAAACCCTGGGCGCACGTGTCTTCACGGTGAGCGTGAAGGAACCGTTCCCCTACAGCGCCATCTCCGAAATGCAGCCCACGCCGCCGCAGGAATTTCTGGACGCGCAAGAGCGCATTGCCGCCGCCCGCGTGAAGGAAGTGCAAGACGCTTGCTCAGCAGCCGGCTTGGCTTGTGAGGCCCACACGCTCGAAGCGTTGCACCCCTGGGAAGCCGTGATCGAACACGCCGAGCGTGAACGCTGCGACCTGATCGTGATGGCCTCCCATGGCCGGCGCGGTGTGACCGCGCTGCTGCTCGGCAGCGAAACCCAGAAGGTGCTGACGCACACCAAGATCGCCGTGCTCGTCGTGCGTTGACACGTCGGATGGATGGGGCGCAGACGCTCTGCGCCCCGCACGTTCAGTGCCGATGCAGCAGGTTCACCACCACCGTCACCACGCCCAGGCCGGTGGCCAGCCAGGCGATCTGTGCCAGCGTGTCTTTGAGCGGCAGGCGGTGCTGCAACTGCGGAATCAAATCGGCCACCGCCACATAGATGAAGCTGCTTGACGCCACGACCATCAGGTAGGGAAACAGGTTTTCCCACGGCCCCACCACCAGGAAGCCCACCAGCCCGCCCACCACGGCCGCCATGCCCGACATGGCGTTGTAGAGCAGCGCCTTGCGGCGCGTGAAGCCGGCGTTGAGCAGCACGATGTAGTCGCCGACTTCCTGCGGGATTTCATGCGCCACGATGGCCAGCGCTGTGACGATGCCGAGTTCGGTGTCGGCCAGAAACGCGGCCGCGATGATGACGCCGTCGCAGAAGTTGTGGATGCTGTCACCGAGCAGCACGCTCCAGCCACCGCGCCCGGCCTGCTGCCGGTCGAAGCCGTGGTGATGGTGGTGATGGTCGCTTTCGTGGTGGTGGCCGTGCCGGTACAACTCGGCCTTCTCAAGCAGAAAGAAAAACAGCAGCCCCGCCAGCAGCGTGAGGAACAGCGAATGCGCGCTGGCCGAACCCTCGAAGGCTTCGGGCAGCACATGCAGCAAGGCCGTGCCCAGCAGCACGCCGGTGGACAGGCTGACCAGGTGGTGCACCACCCGGCTCAACACCCCGACCGTGAGGCTCGCGGCAATCAGCACCGACAGCACCCCGCCCAGGAAGGTGGCTGCGAGGATGTAGAGAAGCGTCATGCAAAGGCCATCGGCGTGGAACAGCGGTCAACAAAAAAGCCGCACAGCGGCGGCTTGGTGCGGGGACTTGGCAGCGGGCCGTCAGGCCACGCCGTTCGCTTTGAACCAGGCCATGCAGCGTTTCCATCCATCGGCGGCGGCTTCCTTGCGGTAGCTGGGGCGGTAGTCGGCGTGAAAGGCGTGCGGCGCGTCGGGGTAGACCACAAACTCCGACTTCTTTGCCGCCGTGTTGCCTGAGGCCAAAGCGGCTTTCATCTTATCAATGGTGTCAAGCGGGATGCCCGTGTCGGCCCCGCCATACAAGCCCAGCACCGGGCCCTTCAATTGGCCGGCCACTTCAGTGGGATGTTTGGGCGACAGCACCGTGTGCTCGCCCACCAGCCGGCCGTACCAGGCCACACCGGCTTTGACCATCGGGTTGTGCGCCGTGTACAGCCAAGTGATGCGCCCGCCCCAGCAAAAGCCGGTGACGCCGAGCTTCGAGGTGTCGCCGCCCTGGCCCTTGGCCCAGGCGACGGTGGCGTCAAGGTCGGTCATCACTTGCGCGTCGGGCACCTTGCTGATCACTTCCGAGACCAGCTTGCCGATCTGGGTGTAGGCCTTCGCATCGCCCTGGCGCACAAAAAGTTCGGGTGCGATCGCCATGTAGCCCTGCTTGGCCAGGCGCCGCGCCACGTCGGCGACGTACTCGTGCACGCCGAAGATTTCAGACACCACCAGCACCACCGGCAAGCCCGTCTTGCCTTCAGGCGCGGCTCGGTAAGCCGGCAGCTTGAAGCCGCCGACGGGGATGGTCACCTCGCCAGCGGTCACCCCGGCGGTGTCGGTCTTGACCGTTTGTGCGCTGACCGGCAGCACGGCGGCGGCGAAGCCGCTTCCCACCGTGGTGCAAACGAAGTCACGGCGGTTGAAGTCGCGGGTGGGGGGGCGGCTGTCCACGTCGTTGCGAAGCATGTTGTCTCCTGCGGGTTGGGGTGGGGTGGCCCCTGGGGGCTGCGCGGAATTCTAGGAAGAGCCCAATGCCCTTGCCTCGTCTCCGACATGGCCCTCTTGCCCGGCCCCGCAAGATCCCCGAAAGCCCTCTGCAAGACCTCGCAAGACCTCGCAAGACAATCTTGTGACGCCGTCCTGTCGCAAAAAGACAAGACAATCCCTTGATGACTTTTTCGCGCTCCGCCTCACCGCGCCCCTCGCTGAACTGGCCCGATCATCTGGCCGCCATCGACCTCGGCTCCAACAGCTTCCGCCTTGAAATCGGCCAACTCAGCCCGGGCCGCTACAAGCGCATCGACTATCTGAAAGAAACCGTGCGCCTGGGCGGTGGGCTCGACGCCGATGGCCTGCTGACCGAAGAGGCCATGCAGCGTGGCCTGGAATGCCTGGCGCGCTTTGCATTGCGGCTCGAAGGCTATGCCGTGGCCCAGGTGCGCGCGGTGGCCACACAAACGCTGCGGGAAGCGCGCAACCGAGACGACTTTCTGGCGCGTGCCCAAACCGTGCTCGGCTACCCGATCGAGGTGATCTCGGGGCGCGAAGAAGCCCGGCTCATCTACGCGGGCGTGGCCCGTCTGCAACCGTCAGACGAACCCCGGCTCGTCATCGACATCGGTGGGCGTTCCACCGAAATGATTCTTGGCCAGGGCCGCACGGCTCTGCGGGCCGAGTCGTTTCGGGTGGGCAGCGTGAGTCTGTCGATGCGCTACTTCCCCGATGGCCGCTTCACCGAAGCGGCATTCCGCGCCGCGCAGGTGGCCGCCGGTGCCGAGCTGGAAGAGGCCTTGGCGCCGTTCGCGCCCAAGCACTGGCGCGAGTCGCTGGGGTCTTCGGGCACGGCGGGGGCGGTGTCGCAATTGCTGGCCGCCAATGGCATCGGCGACGGCAGCATCACCCCCGACGGCCTGCGCTGGTGCATCGGGCAGTGCCTGAAGGTGGGCCGGGCCGACAAGCTGGAGCTGGGTGGGTTGAAAGACGACCGCCGTGCAGTCATCGGCGGAGGCCTGTCGATTCTGTACACGCTGGCCACGCACTTCGGCATCGAGCGCCTGCAGCCGGCACGCGGCGCGCTCCGCCAGGGCGTGATCTTCGACCTGGACGAACGCCTGCGGGGTGCGCAAGCGGGCACGGCCGGCGACGGCACCCATGACGTGCGCGATGCCTCGGTGCGCGAATTGCAACGCCGCTTCGAGGTGGACGCCGCGCAGGCCCGCCGCGTGGCTTCGGTCGCGCAGGTGCTGTATGCATCGGTCGAACCCCGCGCCGATGCGCAGGCGCGGCGCGAGCTGGCCTGGGCTTGCGCCATGCACGAGCTGGGCATGATGGTGTCGCACCACGACCACCACCGCCACAGCGCCTACCTGCTGGGCCATGTGGATGCGGCGGGTTTTTCGCAGTCACAGCAGCGTCGCCTGGGCGAGCTTGTGCTGGCTCAGCGTGGCGGCCTGCGCAAGGTCGAGGCGCAACTCACGAATGAGTCGTTCGCCTGGCAGGCGCTGTGTTTGCGGCTGGCGATCATCAAATGCCATGCACGCCGTGATGTGGATGCCGGTGCGCTGGGCCTGCTGCGCCAGGGCATGAGCGCCGTGCTGACCTTCACCCCGGCCTGGGCGCAGGCCCATCCGCGCACCTTGTTCCTGCTGCAGGAAGAAGTGCAGGCCTGGGAGCGCAATGGGCCGCTGACGCTGCGCTTGCCAGACTGACCTGAGGGCGCTGCCGCTGCCCGGCTCAAAGGCAGTCGGGCGCCTGCACTGCCTGCAACAGCACCTCGGCCACGCCGTCGCGTTCGCGCTGGCGCAGCCACCACACCGCGCCTTTGCGAATCGCCCAGGGCGCCACGGCGCCGCCCAGCAGCAACGCGGCCACTTCGCCGAGCGTGGGCTGGTGGCCGACCACCAGCACTGGCTCAGTCGCCGTCGGCCAGCGCGCCGCCATCAACACCGCGTCGGGCGAGGCCCCTGGTGCCAGGGTGGTGATGGTCTTGAAGCTGCGGTCAAGCGCCTGGGCCGTTTGCTGCGTGCGCAGGGCCGGGCTCACCAGAATGCGCGTCGAATGCGCGAGCCGCTGGTTCAACCACTCGGCCATGCGTTGGGCTTGGCGCTCGCCTTTGGGGGTGAGGGCTCGATCAAGGTCGCTCTGGCCTTCGCGGATGGTTTGCGCCTCCGCATGGCGCCACAAGATCAGGTCCATCTCAGCGCCTCCTTGGGGTTGGAAGTGAAGGAAGTGTGAGCGCTTTCAGCCCGCGCCGTGAAGCCTCATCAGCGCCTGCTGGGCACTCGGGCCGTCGGTGCCGATGCGTTCATAGCTGCCGTCGGCGTTTTGGCGCCAGGCGTCTTTGCCGTCGTGCAGGTAGGGCACCAGGCATTCGTCGATGACCCGTTGGCGCAACTCCGGGCTGCGCACCGGCCAGGCCACCTCGATGCGGCGGAACATGTTGCGGCTCATCCAGTCTGCACTCGACATGAACAGCGCTTCGTCATCGTCGCTTTCACCCCAGCGGAAGTACAGGATGCGTGAATGTTCGAGCAACCGGCCCACCACCGAGCGCACGCGGATGCGGTCGGTGAGCCCGGGGATGCCGGGCGGCAACATGCAGGCGCCGCGCACGATCAGGTCGATGTCGGCGCCCGCCTGGCCGGCGGCAATCAGGGCCTCGATCAATGGCACGTCGGTCAGCGCGTTGATCTTGGCGACGATGCGCGCCGGCTGGCCCTGGCGCGCGGCCAGCGTCACCAGCTCGACATGGCGCAGCATCTGCCGGTGCAGCGTGAACGGGGCCTGCAACAACTGGCGCAAGGGCTTGGTCTTGCCCAGACTGGCGAGTTGTTGAAACACCGCGTCGGCATCTGCCGTCATTTCGGCGTCGGCCGTGAGGCAACCCACGTCGGTGTAGAGCCGCGCCGTCTTCGGGTTGTAGTTGCCTGTGGACAGGTGGGCGTAGCGGCGCAGCCGGTTGCCTTCGCGGCGCGTCACCAGCAGCAGCTTGGCGTGGGTCTTGAGCCCCACGATGCCGTAGACCACCTGCGCGCCCACGGCTTCCAGGCGTTCGGCCCAGTTGATGTTGGCCTCTTCATCGAAGCGGGCCTTGAGTTCGACGACAGCCATCACCTCTTTGCCGCGCCGCGCCGCTTCGATCAACAAGTCCATCAGCGGTGACTCGCTGCCGGTGCGGTAGATGGTCTGCTTGATCGCCAGCACGTCGGGGTCGTTGACGGCCTCGCGCAGAAACTGCACCACCGGCTCGAACGATTCATACGGGTGGTGCATCAGCACGTCGCCTTCGCGCATGCGCTCAAAGATCGACTCATCGCGCGACAGCCCGGCAGGCCACGGCGCCTCGTGCGGCGGGAAGCGAAGCTGCGGCGCATCGGCCGCGTCGATCAGCGCGTTCAACCGCACCAGGTTGACCGGGCCTTTGACGTGATACAGCGCGGCCTGCGGCAGCGCAAACTGACCGAGCAAAAACTCTGACAACTCGGGCGGGCAGGTGTTCACCACCTCCAGCCGAATGGCCTGCCCGAAGTGGCGCGTGGTCAGCCCAGAGCGCAGCGCCTGGCGCAGGTTGGTGACGTCTTCCTCGTCCACCGCCAGGTCCGAGTCGCGTGTGAGCCGGAACTGCGAGAAGGCTTCGACTTCGCGGCCGGGGAACAGGTCTTCCAGGTGCGAACGGATCACGCTGGTCAGCAGCACGAAGGCTTGTGTGTCGCCGCTCAATTCATCGGGCAAGCGGATGACGCGGGGCAGCACCCGGGGCACCTTCACGATCGCAATCGTGTTCTCGCGCCCGAAGGCGTCTTTGCCACCGAGGCGAACAATGAAGTTCAGCGACTTGTTGGCCACCTGTGGGAAGGGGTGCGCCGGGTCCAGCCCCACGGGCACCAGAAGCGGCCTCACCTGCGTGCGAAAGAACTGATCGACCCAATGGCGTTGCGCCGCGTTGCGGTCGGCGTGGTTCAGGATCTGAATGCCTTCACGCTGTAGCGCTGGCATCACCTCGTCGTTGAAGATCGTGTACTGCAGGTCGACCAGCGCATGCGCGTCGGCCGCCACCGAGGCCAGGTCGCGCTGCGACACGTCGGCGTTGGGCAAGCGCGCGGCTTCCAAATAGTCGGCAAAGCGCACCTCGAAGAACTCATCCATGTTCGACGACACGATGCAGATGTAGCGCAACCGCTCAAGCAAAGGCACATCGGCGCGGCGCGACTGCGCCAACACACGTTGGTTGAATTCAAGAATGGCGCGTTCGCGGTTGAGCAGCGGCGGGATCGTGACGGAGAGGGCAAGGGCTTCGGACATCAAATCAGTTTATGAAGGTTTTGAGACTGTTTTGTGACGGTCATGGTTTTGTCACATGAGCGCGCCTTGTCACGCAGGCGCGGCGCGGCGCCTGCGACGAGCGCGAACTCATGCAAGCGCTTCGGCCGCCTTGGTCGCCATGGCACGGCGCTCGCGCATCTCGTGAGCCCAATCCAGAATTTCCAAGCGACCGTCGGCGTGCTCAACCAGCGCCGTCATGCTTTCGACCCAATCGCCATCGTTGGCGTAAAGAATGCCACCGATGTCGCGCAGCTCGGCATGGTGGATGTGCCCGCACACGACGCCTTGCGCCCCGCGCTTGCGCGCTTCGCGGGCCACCGCCTCTTCAAAGTCGCTCACGTAGCTGACAGCGCGTTTGACCTTCAGCTTCAGGTACTTCGACAGGCTCCAGTACGGCAGCCCCAATCGGGCACGCAGCGAGTTGAGGTGGCGGTTGAGCTTGAGCGTGAACTCGTACAGCGAGTCGCCCACATGGGCCAGCCACTTGGCGCACTGCACCACGCCATCGAACAGGTCGCCGTGGGTGATCCAGATGCTGCGGCCGTCGGCGGTTTCATGGATCCAGTCTTCGGCCACGTCGATGCCGCCGAAGTTGTGGCCCACATAGCGGCGCGCGAACTCGTCGTGGTTGCCGGGGATGAAGACCACCCGCGTGCCCTTGCGTGCTTTGCGCAGAAGCTTCTGGATCACGTCGTTGTGCGCCTGCGGCCAATGCCACGAACGCTTCAATTGCCAGCCATCGATGATGTCGCCGACGAGGAAGAGGTGGTCGCTCTCGACGTGCTTCATGAAGTCGAGCAGCGCCTTGGCCTGGCAGCCCGGTGTGCCCAGGTGCAGGTCGGAAATCCAGACGCTGCGGTAGCGGTGTGTGCGGCCATCGCCGTTGTCGTCAGCCGCTTCAACGCTGCTTGGCGGAGGCGGAGTTTCGGTCCAGGCACGCAGCAGGGCAGTGTCGATGTGCATGGGCATTGATGTTCATGCTGGGCTGTGACGGGGGCGTGGCGGACGGGTGAAGAGTTGGTGAATCGGAGGTGTCGCGCGTGGGGCGAGGGCTTTCTTCGACAGGCTCAGCCCGAACGGGAGCGGCTGGTTGGCCGGATGCGGGATGACTGAATGGATGCCTGGATGGATGGATGGATGGATGGATGGATGGATGGATGGATGGATGGATGGATGGATGGATGGATGGCGGGGCGGGGCGGGGCGGGGCAAGCGGGATGGAATGAAAGGAGGGCCAGCCACCCCACCCCGTTCGCTCTGAGCCTGTCGAAGGGCCTGCACAGGCCCCCCCCCAATCACTTCTTCACGAACGCGTCGCGCGCCTTCACGCCCAGGAACGGATGGTCGGTGAAGAAGCCGTCCATGCCCAGAGCCAGGAAGGCATTGATCTGCCCCGCGAGGTTGCCGAACGCGGCCGGGTCGGCGCTGCTGTCGAACTCATTCGGCAGAAAGATGTTTTCAGCGCGGAAGGTCCAGCCATGCACGATCAAACCGGCGGCGTGCGCGTCTTGAATCAGCGTGGTGGGTGTGCCCAGCGTGCCGTTGACCAGCGGGATCATCAGGCTCGTGTTGGCGCCAATGCCGTCGGCATAGGTTGCAATCTCGCGCAGGTTCTCGGGCTTGGCGAGGTCGGCATACGTGCGTGTGTCGCCTTTCTGCACGAAGTCATACGGCCGGCCCGAGCCGTTGAGCAACTGCACCAGCGGCACGCGTGTCATGCGGCTCAGGTCTTTCAGGTTGCTGACTTCGAACGACTGGATGAACACCTTCGCGTTCTTGCCGATGTGTCCATGCTTGTGCAGGGTGCGCACCAGCGGTTCTTCCAGCGACAGATTGATGCTGTCGAAGTAGGTCGGGTGCTTGGTCTCGGGGTACACGCCGATCGGCGTGACGGCCAGCGCGGCCTTCATGCCGCCGCTCTTGGCGGCCCGCTCGCGGCGGCGTTCGTTGGCCTGCGCCACAAGCTGCAGCACCTCATCGAGCGTGGGCACCTCAAACATGTTGTCGAAGCGGGTGTTGGCCACACGCAGTTGCGGCAGGCGCTCACGGGCGCGCAGCGTCTTCAGCTCGGCCAAGGTCAGGTCTTCGGTGAACCAGCCGGTGATGCTGTTGCCGTCGATCACCTTGGTGCGCTTGCGGTCAGCGAACTCGGGGCGTTCAGCGATGTCGGTGGTGGCTTCACGGATGCTGCCGTCCGCATTCAGGATGGCGATCGCGTTTTCATGGCGAGCCACCAGCACGCCGTCTTTGGTTGATACGAGGTCTGGCTCCACATAGTCGGCACCCTGTTCGATGGCCAGCCAATAGGCGGCCAGCGTGTGCTCGGGCACATAACCACTGGCGCCCCGGTGGGCGATGACGAGCGGGTGGGCGTCCTTCTGGCGGCGGTCTTCGTGGTTGTGGTTATGGTCGCGGGCAACCGCAGGCAGAGCGGTGCCGAGCACCAGGGTGAGGAGTGCCGCGCCGGTGCGCAGCAGAGACGAGTGAGCCATGAGGTCTTCCTGTGTGGATGGAGACCGCATTTCAGCGGCGGCATGTGAAAGCATCGTGTCGGGGTCGGGTGTCGTGGTGATTGCTTCAGTGGCCTGTGGGCTGATGGCTCTTGTGCGTGGAGCTTCCGATCGAGGACAAAGTCACGCAGGGCTTGCTGCAATGGCCATTCCAAGTGGTTGCCACAATTGAGCGTGAGGCCCTTGCTGTGGTGTACTTCTTGCCGTAAGCACCCAGGGTTGAAGCAGCGGCGCCGGACAAGAATGGCGCCACATGGCGGGTGCGGCACCGACGAGAAAAATCGGGATGAACACATCGCTCGGGCCTGTTCCACTTTCTCGGGTCTTTTGCCAGTTGGCTGGGCTGTTGCTCTTGTGGGCGCTGTGCGTGGGCGGCGCCTCCGCCGCGCCCATCGACCTGGACGGCCAGTGGTATGAGCTGCCGCACCAAGCCAGCGGCCCAACAACTCCAACGGCACCGGCCGAGTCCACGCGGTTGCCCCGCGTGGACAAGCTTTCCCTGCTGGGCGGCCACTACCGCCACGAAGCGCGCTTCGATCTGGCCGAGCCCGGCGTCTATGTCGTGGACTTCAAGAACTCCAGCGTCATCGGTCGCTTTCGCCATCGGCTCTATGGCGAAAGCAACGAACTGCTGCTTGAGTTTGAAGGCGGCATCGAAAGCGCAACTCCGAACCCCTTCTTTCTTCGGCATGCGCGCGACATGAAACTGCCGGCTGGGTACTACCGCCTGGTGACGGAAGTCGATTCACCGTTCTTTCTGGCCCAGCCGGTGCCCTACCTCGACACGCTGGCCCACTACCGCCAAGCCATCAAACCCGGCAACGCGCTGGTGTTGGTGTGCCTGGGTGTGTTTGTTGGCCTGGGCATTTATTACGCGGTGCTTGCGCTGGTGCGCAGGCGCACGGCGCATGCGATGTACGCCCTGTTCATCCTCGGCAACCTGCTCTACAACGCCTCGGCGCTGCTGGTCATGAACGACCTGTTCAGCGTGCGCTGGTTCCACCTGATAAGCGTTCCCATCTTGTTCTCGAACATCGCCTATGTGGTGTTCGTGATGGCCCTGCTCGACATACGAGCAGACAACACGCCCCGCCTGCTGTGGCTGGGCCGCGCGGTGATCGCGGTGATGGTGGCCTTCATCGCCGTGGCGGCGGCACGCCCAAGCTGGTCGCTGGAACTCGACCGTTACGGCGTGGGCCTGTTCCTGCTGTATGGGCTGATTGCCGGCCTGGTGCACACGCTGCGCGGCAACCCGCTTGCGCGCTGGTACCTGTTGGCCAATGCGGGCTTCTTCGCGTCGGGTGCCGCGTCCATCTCGCTGCTGCACCTCAACGGCGTGTACTCCATCTACATCGAACACCTGGGCCTGATGGCGGTGGCCATCGAGGTGCTGCTGCTGGCGCTGGTGCTGTCATACCAATTCGGTGTGCTGCAGGACGAACGCACACGCGCCCTCGACAAAGCCGAGAACAACCTGCGCCTGGCCTGCACCGACCCGCTGACCGGCCTGCCCAACCGCTACGCGCTTGAAATCGCGTTGGCCGGCTTGCCCGTGGCTGGCGGGCTGACCTTCATCGACCTTGATGGCCTGAAGTACTACAACGACCGCTTCGGCCATGAACGCGGTGATCGGCTGCTGTGTGATTTTGCGATTGCCGCGTCCA
>JAYSYW010000267.1:0-8108 GCA_043727255.1 Rhizobacter sp.
CGTCACCTTCTGCCCGTCGGGCGTCGATTCCTGGCGGACCAGGATTTCCGGCGACGCGCCGACGATCTGGAAGTCGCCCATGTCGTAGAAATACATGTACGGCGACGGGTTCAGCGAACGCAGCGCGCGGTACAGGCTGAGTGGCGACTCGGTGTAGCGCTTCTTCAGCCGCTGGCCCACCTGCACCTGCATCATGTCGCCGGCCGCGATGTATTCCTTGGCCTGCAACACGGCGGCGATGTAGTCGTCTTTCGCAAACTCGCGTTGCACCTCGTGCGCCGTGCCCCGCTTGACCGGCGGCGCGGTCACGCTGCTCTGCAGCTTGTCGGTCAACTCGGCCAGGCGGCGCTGCGCTTGTGCGTACGCGCCAGGCTGCGAGGGGTCGGCGTAGACGATGAGGTACAGCCGCCCCGAGAGGTTGTCGATCACCGCCAGCTCTTCACACTGCAGCAGCAAGATGTCGGGCGTGTCCAACCCGCCGGGCAGTTGCGTCTTCGCCAGCTTGGGCTCGATGAAGCGCACCGTGTCGTAGCCGAAGTAACCCGCCAGGCCGCCGCAGAAACGCGGCAGGCCGGGGCGCAGCGCGACCTTGAAGCGCTTTTGGTATTCGGCGATGAAGTCGAGCGGGTTGCCGTCGTGCGTTTCGACCACGGCGCCGTCGGTCACGACCTCGGTCCGAAAGCCGGTGGCGCGCAACAGCGTGCGCGCCGGCAGGCCGATGAACGAATAGCGCCCGAAGCGCTCGCCGCCCACCACCGATTCGAGCAGGAAGCTGTTCTTGCCCCCGCCCGCGCCATAGGCGAGCTTCAGGTACAGCGAGAGCGGGGTTTCGAGGTCGGCAAAGGCTTCGGCCAGCAGCGGAATGCGGTTGAAGCCCTGCTCGGCCAGGGTGTTGAATTCAGGTTCGGTGATCACGTTCCAGGGCCCTCCACGGCCCGGCAGGCGGCGCGTGGCGCCTGCATGGTGATGAGATTTCAGCGGTCGGCCACAAAGGTGCGGCCGGTGGAGCCGGAGGGCGGTGTCCGGGGAGGACTTCGCGCCGTCGGCAATCAAACCTCTAAGCAGGCCGGCCCCGCCAGGGCCAGGCTCCCCGGTCGTGAGACCCCTTGGTTTGGTTGCGCGCAATGAACATCCAAAAAGTGTAGCAGCACGGTCTTGCCGAGCGATGGCCCGAAACCGGGCGTCATGGGCTGGCCACCTTTCTCTTGGGGCCGGCGCTGGCCGAACTTGCACGCGCGTTCGTGACATCGTTCCGCGTCGCTTTGATCCACCCCGCGAAAACCCGGGTACGTTCCGTACCATCACCGGACACGTCATTCAGGAGGTCTCGATGACCCGCCATTTTCTGCCCGCCATCACCCTTGCGTCGGCTCTGGCCTGGCCTGTGGCTGGCACCGCCCAACCCGTGGAAGTGGGCAGCGTGAAATACGAACCCATCGCCCAGGTCGGCAATGCGCGGCTGCTGTTGAACGGTGCGGGGATTCGCTACAAGGCGGTGTTCAAGGTCTACACCGCCGGGCTGTACCTGAATGCCAAGGCCACGACGCCCGAAGCGGTGCTCGCCAACACCGGGCCGCGCCGCATGCATGTGGTGATGCTGCGCGAGATCAAGGGCGACGAACTCGGCAAGCTGTTCACCCGGGGCATGGAAGACAACGCCACCCGTGACGAGTTCTACAAGTCGGTCGGCGGCATCATGAAGATGAGTGAAATCTTCTCGGCCAAGAAGAAGCTGGTGCCGGGCGAACACTTCTCGGTGGACTGGATACCCGGTGTGGGCACCACCATCCTCGTCAACGGCAAACCCGCTGGCGAGCCGGTGAAAGAGCCCGAGTTCTTCACTGGCCTGTTGAAGATCTGGCTCGGCAGATCACCCGCCGATCATCAGTTGAAAGAAGCCTTGCTGGGCAAGATGGCCGAGCCGAACGAACCCCACAAGTTCTGACGGGCGCCGAGCCTGCGTGGGGTCAGGCGGGCATCAACAACACGTCGGCCAGCCGGTCGATGACACCGTCGCAGTCGACCGCCACCACCGGCTCGCCGTGGTTGTAGCCATAGCTCACCAGCAGCACCGGGCAACCGGCCGCACGGGCGGCGCGGGCGTCGTTGCTTGAGTCCCCCAGCATCAGCGTCTGCGCGGGCAGGGCGCCCAGCGCTTCGCAGGTTTTCAGCAGCGGCAATGGGTCGGGCTTCTTGCGCTCGAAGGCGTCACCGCCAAAGGTGGCGCTGAAGAAGCCGTCGAGCCCCTTCTTGCGCAGCAACTCGGTGGCAAATGCGCCGGGCTTGTTGGTCAGGCAGGCCAGAGCCCAGCCGCGCGCACGCATCGCCTGCAAGCCTTCGACGACGCCGGGATACACGCTGGCGTGATCGCCATTGCAGCGCTGGTAGTGGTGTTGATACCGCGCCCATGCGTCGCCATACGCGCCGGCCGGTGCGCCCACGTGCGCGAGCGTGCTGCTGATCAGATGCTCCGAGCCCTTGCCGATGGTGTGCTCGATGAAGCCACGTGCCACACGCGGCAACGCCAGGTCGGCCAGCGTGGCATTCAGCGCCACATCGAAGTCGCCAAGGGTATCGACCATCGTGCCGTCGAGGTCGACGATGGCGGCACGGATGGGCGCCCAGCAGTGACCGTTCATCGACGGCTGTCTAGCGTCAGCGTGCAGCCGTCACCGGCGGCTTCGCGCCACACCCGCACGCGGCTGAGGCGCGGCACATGGAGTTGCAGGCGCGACGCGATGAAGCCGCACAAGCCTTCAAGCGTCGGGAAGGCCAGGCCCTCCACTTCGTCGAGCAGGTGGTGGTCGAGTTGCTCTCGCACCTGTTCGATGGCGCGGCGCAGGTAGGCCACGTCGATCACCATGCCGTTGTGCGGCGAGGGTTCGCCGGTGACCGCGATCTCGGCTTGGTAGGTGTGGCCATGGATGCGCCGGCTCGATCCGGTTTCAATCTCGCGTTCCAGGGTATGGGCGGCTTCAAAGAAGAAGCGCTGGGTGATTTCGTAGCTCATGGTTCAGCGGATGCCGGTCATCTTGTGCATCTGCACGCTCAGCCGCCAAGCGGGCCGGCGCAGACAGTGGGCGATCGCATGTGCGGTGTTGTCGCGCTGCAGGGGTCCGTCCATCGGTTGCACGAAGCGGTGACTGAAGTCGAGCGCTTCGAGGGCGTCCCAATCCTGGCCGTCTTGCGGGATCACGACTTTCAGTTCCTGTCCACTCCGCAAGGCCAGCGTTGCACCCGCTTTCGGGCTGACGCACAACCAGTCGATGCCTGGGGGCGGCTCGATGGTGCCGTTGGTTTCAACGGCGATCTCGAAGCCCTGCGCATGCAGCGCATCAACCAGCGCGGGGTCAACCTGCAGCAGCGGCTCGCCACCGGTCAGCACCACGAAGCGACAGCCCGCGAATGACGCCGGCCACTGCGCGGCAATCACGCGCGCCAAGGCGGCCGCGCTGGCGTACTTGCCACCCAGCGTGCCATCGGTGCCCACGAAGTCGGTGTCGCAGAAGCGGCAGACGGCGCTGGCGCGGTCTTCTTCGCGGCCGTTCCAGAGGTTGCAGCCGGCGAAGCGGCAGAACACCGCCGCCCGGCCGGCGTTCGCGCCTTCGCCTTGCAGGGTGTAGAAGATTTCTTTGACCGAATAGGTCATGTGGACCCCTCGGCCAATGGGTACATCGGCCGATCCCCCGAGGGGATGCGGGCCGGCTTGGGAGCGGCCCGGCGCTCGGCCCGCGCAGGCGTCAACTCACGCAGCGTCATGCGCCCACCCGTGGACTTCGTTGTGCAGGCTCATCGCGCCAGTTCGGCGCGCATCGCGTCGATGACCGCTTTGTAGTCAGGCTTGCCAAAGATGGCGCTGCCGGCCACGAAGGTGTCGGCGCCCGCGTCGGCGATCTGGCCGATGTTGTCCACCTTCACGCCGCCGTCAATTTCGAGCCGGATGTCGCGCCCACTGGCTTCGATGATCCGGCGCGCCGCCGCCAACTTCTTCAGCGCGGCTGGAATGAAGCTCTGGCCGCCGAAGCCGGGGTTGACGCTCATGATCAGCACCAGATCGACCTTGTCGATCACCCACTCCAGCACGTCGAGCGGCGTGGCCGGGTTGAACACTAGGCCCGCCTGCTTGCCTTCGGCCTTGATGAGTTGCAGCGTGCGGTCAACGTGCGCGCTGGCGTCGGGGTGAAAGCTCACCAGGTCGGCACCGGCCTTGCAGAAGGCCTGCGCCAACGAATCGACCGGTTGCACCATCAGGTGCACGTCGATCGGCACTGGCGTGCCGTCGGGTTTGACGGCGTGTTTGCGCAGTGCTTCGCAGACCATCGGCCCGAAGGTGAGGTTCGGCACGTAGTGGTTGTCCATCACGTCGAAGTGCACCCAGTCAGCGCCAGCGGCGAGCACGTTGCGGACTTCTTCGCCGAGCCGGGCGAAGTCGGCCGAGAGGATGCTCGGCGCAATGCGGTAGGTGGGCTTTGTCATCCAAGGATTTTAGGAGCCTCCATAGAATGCCCCGCATGCCCAACGCCCACTTCACTTGCAGCGTCTCCGTGCGCCACCTGCCCGAACAGTCGCAGCCCGACATCGGCACGCATGCCTTCGCCTACACGGTGACCATTCACAACACCGGCCCGGTGGCCGCGCAATTGATCGCACGGCATTGGGTGATCACCGACGCGCAAGGCCACGTCGAAGAAGCGCGCGGGCTCGGTGTGGTCGGCCAGCAGCCGCTGCTCAAGGCCGGCGAGCGCTTTGAATACACCAGCTGGACGCGCATCAGCACGCCGCAAGGCAGCATGCGCGGCAGCTTCTTCTGCTTCACCGAAGACGCCGAGCCCTTCGACGCGCAAGTGCATGAGTTCGCGCTGAGCCTGCCTTCGGCTTTGCACTGACTGATGCCCGGCTGGTTCAGACGGCTGCGCCCCGCAGCAAGCACCTGGGACTTGACCGCGCTGCTGAACGCAGCCGACCCGCACGCCAGCCTGCCTGAGCGCCACCTGTGGCTGGTGCGCCTGCTCGAATGGCTGCGCCACGCGCCACTGCCGAACCAGCAGACGTTGACACCCGTGCTGCGCCTGCGCCATGTGCTGAACGTGCTGGAGCGCAACCCCGAATACCAGGCCAAGGTGGCGGCCGTGTTGGGCCGCATGTGGGGCGAGGTCGATGTGGCCGCGCTGCTGGCCGACTTCGGCTTTCCCCCGCGCATGGACCTCACGGGCGAATTGGGCCAGCGCCTGCGGCTGCGCATCATGCCGTCCACACCCGACACGACCGACCTGGGCGAGCTGTTCTACCTGCTGTTCCCCGCCGCCAGCGATGCGCAGTGGCTGGAAGCCCTCGACGAAAACACCGTCTCGCGCCTGTTGGCCACGCTGGCGCCACCGCTCAGCGCACAGGTCGAGGGCACCGTGGGCGACTGGCGCACGCCGTTTCTCGACGCCATCACCTTCCTGGCCAGCGGCGTGCATGCCTCGGGCTTTTCGCCCTATCTGCGCAAGCGCATGAGCCCCGAGCTGCTGGGCGACGCGCCCTTTCGCCAGTTGCCACGTGTGGCCGAACACATCCGCCGCCATGCCGAGGCCAACGACAACGCGGCACTTGGCCAAGAGGCGCACTACCTGCGCGCCCTGCTCGAGACCTGCCGGCGCTGCGCCGACAGCGTGCACGAGCACCTTGAAGAACACGGCGTCTCGGTCGATGTGGTGTTCGAAGCCGACCAGCTTCGGCTGCGCACGCTGCGCATCGAAGAGCTGCTGAACTGCGTGCTGAGCCCGAACCCGGGCATCGAGATCACGAAGCTGCTGGCCACCCTGGTGCGCACGGCCGACGAGCGGCGCAGCGTGCGGGCCTTGTTCGCGCGCCACTACTCGCTGCTGGCGCGCAAGGTGGCCGAACGCAGCGCCGAAACCGGCGGGCACTACATCACCCGCGACCGCGGCGCCTATTGGCGCATGCTGCGCGCGGCCTCGGGCGGCGGCGCGGTGATGGCCATCACCACGCTGATGAAGTTCGCGGTGTTGGCGCTGGGGGCTTCGGTGTTTTGGGCCGGCCTTTTTGCCGGCATCAACTACGCCGGCAGCTTCATGCTGATCTACCTGCTGGGCTTCACCGTTGCCACCAAGCAGCCGGCCATGACGGCGCCGGCCATGGCCGACAAGCTCACCGACGTCTCCAACGACGAGGCGGTGGAAGGCTTCGTCGATGAGGTGGCGAACCTGATCCGCACGCAGTCGGCCGGCATCCTGGGCAACGTGGCGACGGTAGCCCCTGTGGTGCTGCTGGCGCAGTGGGCCGCCACCGCCGCCTTCGGCCATCCACTGGTGGGCATGGAAAAGGGCGAGCACGTGCTGGAGTCGCTGACGCTGCTGGGCGGCACGCCGCTCTATGCCGCCTTCACCGGGGTGCTGCTGTTCACCAGTTCGCTGATCGCGGGCTGGGTGGAAAACTGGTTCGTGTGGCACCGGCTCGACAGCGCCATCGCATGGAACCCACGCATCGTCTCGCGGCTGGGCCAACAGCGCGCGCAGCGCTGGGCCGTCTACTGGCGGGCCAACATCTCGGGCTTCGCCTCCAACATCTCGCTCGGCTTGATGCTCGGCCTCGTGCCGGCGGTGGCCACCTTCTTCGCGTTGCCGATCGACGTGCGGCACGTCACGCTGTCCACCGGCCAGTTGGCCGCAGCAGCTGGCGCCGAGGGCTGGAGCATCCTGAACGACGGCGCGTTCTGGTGGTGCGTGGCCGGCATCGTGGTGACGGGCGCGCTGAACGTGAGCGTCAGCTTCTTCCTCGCGTTCAAGCTGGCGATGCGCTCACGCGGCATCCGCTTGAACGACCGCAGCCGCATCTACCGGGCGATCCGACGCCGGCTGTGGCGCCAGCCGCTTTCCTTTTTGGCCCCCCCACGGTGAGGGCCGCTGTGGCCCGGCGGAAGGCCGCTCCGCGCTTCAGCGCGGGGGTTCATCCCCGTCTTGGCGCTCGCCCTTCTTGCGCCCCGAAAACATGGTCCACCACACGATTCCCACCAGCAGCGCCAGGGCGCCCAGGGCTTCCAGCAAGACCAATCCCATGACGATGTCCCTTGTGTTGTTGGCTGGCCGGGGCCGGGCCTGGCTGAGCGCGGCGATTCTAGGAGCGCTCGCCGGCTGCGCGACCGTGCACTACCCGACCCTGCCCACACCGCCCACGCCAGCCCCACCGCCGCTTGCCAGCCCCGCCCCGAGCGTGGTGATGACACGCGAGCGTGCGCGCTGGGTGAGCGCCACCTGGGCCGACCTGCCCGGCTGGGAGGCCGACACGTTGACCGAGTTGTGGCCAGCCCTGTTGCGCAGTTGCACTCGGCCCGAACTGGAGTGGGCGCGCGTGTGCACCGATGCGCGCGGCTTCGCACCGGCCAGCGATGCGGCCCTGCGAATCTGGTTGATGCAGCGCCTGCAGCCCTGGCGCGTGCAGGCACTCGACGGCAATGGCGACGGCCTCATCACCGGTTACTTCGAGCCGCTGATCGAAGCCAGCCGCACACCGCGTGGCGCGTTCCGTGTGCCGCTGCATGCGGCGCCGGCCGACCTGTCCACACGCACGCCCTACTGGACGCGCCAACAGCTCGACGCGCTGCCCGCTGCGCAGGCGTCTGTGCGCGGCCGTGAACTCGCGTATGTGGCCGACCCGCTGGACGCATTGCTGCTGCAAATCCAGGGCTCAGGCCGGCTGCAACTGGTGGACGCCAACGGCCGCCGCACGCTGGTCCGCATGGCCTTCGCCGGCCACAACGACCAGCCGTACAAGTCGATTGGGCGCTGGCTGATCGACCAGGGTGAGCTGCGCGCCGACCAGGCCTCTTGGCCTGGCATCAAGGCCTGGGCGCAAAAGAACCCGAAGCGGCTGAACGAGATGCTGTGGCAGAACCCGCGCGTGGTGTTCTTCAGGGAAGAGCCGCTGCCCGACCCATCGCAAGGGCCGCGTGGCGCGCAAGGCGTGCCACTGACGCCGGGCCGGTCGATCGCTGTTGACCCGCAAAGCCTGCCGTATGGGGCGCCGGTCTGGTTGGACACGACCGAGCCGCTGTCCAACACACCGCTGCGCCGGCTGGTGTTGGCGCAAGACACCGGCAGCGCGAT
>JAYSYW010000268.1:0-8094 GCA_043727255.1 Rhizobacter sp.
GGGGCAACCCTCACTTGCGCTCTCCTCTCTGGCTCGTAGTAAAGCGTAGGAGTGGGAACAATTCATTAAGTTCAATCAAGAGTGATTCACTACACTAGATGCGGGTCCTCGCGTTGATCAACAACATGCTGCGCCACAAGGGATTGAGGCTGCGGGGCCGGCACGGTGGTGGACGCGACACTGATCGTCGCGCCGAGTTCGACCGAGAACGCCGGCGGCGAGCGAGCTCCCGAGATGCACCCGGCGAAGAAGGGCAACCAGTGGCACTTCGGCATGAAGGCTCACATCGGCACCGATGCCGAGTCTGGCCTGGTGCACACGGTCAGAGGCACGGCGGTCTACGTCAACGACGTGGTCGAAGCCAACTCGCCGCTGCATGGGGACGAGACCGATGTCTTCGGAGACGCGGGCTACCCAGGGACGCACAAGCAAGCAAACGCGCGGCCGAACGTGAATTGGCATATGGCCATGCGCCCGGGAAAACGTGCGACGCTGGACAAGAGCCGGCGTCTGGGCGCGCTGATCGATGAAGTCGAACGCATCACGGCCAGCATCCGCGCCAAGGTCGAACACCCGTTCCGTTTGATCAAGCGGCAGTTCGGCTGCGTCAAGGTGCGCTACCGCAGGTCGAAGAAGAACACCGCGCAGCTCACGACCTTGTTCGCGCTGTCCAACCTGTGGATGGCGCGTGAAAAGTCGTTGGCAGCCCAGTCGTGAGGGCGTCCGGCGCACGCGAAAGCGGCCAACTCGGGGCATCAACCTGCGAACCCGACGCCACCGAACTTGTCAGCGAACGCTGAACCGGCCTCCGAAATGACCCAGTAGCCGCGACTTCAGCACACATGCACGTGTTGTTCGGGTCTGCAGCCTCGGAAGAGGGATCTCGGCCCAACCCTGCGCGCTGACTTGCGCACGACGAGCCGCCGAACGGTGCGGGACCCGGATCACCTCGGCAATTGTGTCGCCCGTGTGAGATGCCAAACCGAGTGCTAGGGATTGATCGCCCGGGTGTCACCGACGAATGATCAGTACGGAGACATGGTTGGGTGGGCCGGGCTTTCGGGTGGTGCCTGCGTGCGCTCTGCAACCCGAGTTCTTGCGGCGAGCGCAGGCTTTGCGCTCGCGCGGGAGCGCGAACTCTCAATCACTCAGGAGGCTTCGATGTATCACGCCAAGAGAATCCAGAATCCCAGGTGGGCAGACCCCCGCTTGCGCGCTGTAATCGGCGTGATGGCGCTGGTCGTGCTCGGAGCATGCGGCGGCGGCGATACCACGGAGACCGGCAGTACCGATCGAAGCTCGCTCGGCGGAGCGCCCAACCTCCACAAGCAGAGCCAGGCCACCACGGCCGGCCGGTTGGCTCTCGAGGTTCCGGCCACGCGTGAGGAAGCGGCTCGCTTCCTCACGCGTGCGACCTTCGGGCCGACCGAGACGGACATCGCGCGCCTGATGTCCGTCGGCTACAGCGCGTGGATCGACGAGCAGTTCGAGAAGCCGGTGAGTTCGCACCGGGCGGTTTGGGAGGCGCTTGACGACCGCAGCACCACCGCCGACGACATGGGACAGCCGGCGCAGGACCGCATCAACCATTCGTTCTGGCGCACCGCGGTGACAGGGGAGGACCAGCTGCGGCAGCGGGTGGCATTGGCGCTGTCCGAGATCTTCGTGGTCTCGCTGGCCGACAGCAACATCGCGCCGCACTCGCGCGGCGTGGCTTCGTACTACGACCTGCTGGCGACCACCGGACTGACCAGCTACCGCCAACTGATCGAGGGCGTGTCGAAGCACCCGATGATGGGCCGCTACCTCACGATGCTCGCCAACCGCAAAGGGGACCCGAAGAGGGGCCGGGTGCCTGACGAGAACTACGCACGCGAGGTGATGCAGTTGTTCAGCATCGGCCTCTGGGATCTGAACCTCAATGGCGCTCGCCGACTGTTCAACGGCGAGCCGAAAGAGACGTACACGCAGGCCGACATCACGGGCCTTGCCAAGGTGTTCACCGGTTGGAGCTGGGATTGCCCTCACCCGCCCACATCCGAGTCCAACTGCTTCAGCAACGGCCGTGGCACCACAGCGGATGGCCAGGTCGTCGAGGATCCAGACCGCGCGATCAAACCGATGATCAATTACCCGCAGCACCACAGCACAGAGGCAAAGCACTTCCTCACCGTGGAGGTGGAGAAGGACACCGACGGCGAGACCAGCCTGCGCATGGCGCTCGACCGGCTGGCCACGCACGACAACACGGCGCCGTTCATCAGCAAGCAACTCATCCAGCGGCTGGTCACCAGCAATCCGACGCCGTCCTACGTGTCCGGCGTCGCAAGCGTCTTCCGCAGGACTCGCGGTGACATGAAGGCGGTGGTGAAGGCGGTCCTTACGCATCCGGAGGCGCTGCAAGGGGATGCGCCGGACGAGCTGCCGCGCTTCGGCAAGGTGCGCGAACCGCTGCTGCGCTTGTCGGCAGTGATGCGCGCCTTCTCGTTCGGGTCAGTCACCGGGTACTACCGCATCGGCAACACGGACAACCCCGGCACTCAACTCGGCCAGTCGGTGATGCGCTCGCCGAGCGTTTTCAACTTCTACCGACCCGGCTACGTCCCGCCAAAGTCTTCCGAGACGGCCAGGCGCCGCATGGTGGCGCCCGAGTTGCAGATCGCGCACGAGACCACCGTGGCGGGTTACGCCAACTTCATGCGCGAAGCCATCGCTGGCGGCGTGGGGCAGATCGTCACGGTGAACGGCGTTCGTCGGCGCGACGTCTTCCCCAACTTCCAGGCCGAGCTGGCGCTGGCAGGCGATGCATCCGCGCTGGTGCTGCGGGTGACCGACAAACTGATCCCGGGCGGCGGCAGTGAAGCACTGCGCACTGCCATCACGGGGGCGGTCGAGGGGATCGCCGTCCCAGATGCTGGCGCCACGCGCGCCGAAATCAATGCGGCTCATATGGCGCGAGTGCGCGCGGCGGTTTTCTTCACCGCCATCTCGCCCGAGTTCCTGGTGCAGAAGTGACGCGAGGACAACCAATGAACACCCGTTCCAATGCTTCCCGCCGGCTGTTCCTGAAACAGGCCGCCGCCTTGTCGTCTCTTGGTGCCGCGGGAGCGCCGCTGGCGTTCAACCTGGCTGCGATGGGCTCGGCCGCGGCACAGTCGGCCACCGGCTACAAGGCCATCGTGTGCCTGTTCATGTTCGGCGGAAACGATTCGCTGAACATGGTGCTGCGAACCGACGGCCCCTCGTGGGACAACTACACGGCCGTCCGCAATCAGCTACCCGAATCGATCGCCCTCCTCGCCCCGGGCGAGGGGGTCAAAATGGGCGAGCCGCCGGGAACGCCTCGACGGCTGGGCGGCGTGAAGGAACTCAACTATCGGGGGGGGTCAGGCGAAACGCTGGCGCTGCATCCGCTGATGGAGGCGCTGGTGCCGCTGTTCGACACCGAGCGGCGGCTGGCGATCATGGCCAACATCGGCACGCTGGTCGAGCCGATGACTCAGAACCAGTGGTTCCAGCAGACCCCAATAGTGCCTCGCCCACCCAGCCTGTTCTCGCACAACGACCAGCAAAACTACTGGCAGTCATTCCAGACCGAGGGTGCGCAGATCGGTTGGGGCGGGCGCATGGCCGAACTGATCGCGCCGCCGAACGTGGACTCGCAGTTCACCGCGATCTCGGCGGCGGGCAACGCGGTGTGGCTGGCTGGCCGGGAACTGCAGCAGTACCAGGTGGGCTCCGGCGGCACCATTCGCATCGGCAGCGGTGCGGACAGCGAGGCTTTCCAAGCCGCGATGCACCAAATCGCGCGAACCGCGCGCAGCGCGCACCCGATGGAAATGGACCTCGCCAGCATTGCCGGGCGGTCCATCGACAGCGAGAAGAAGTTGCGCGAAGCGCTGGAGCCCGCCGGGGAACCGCCGTTCACGGAGTCACTGCTGTACACAGACCCGCTCAGTGGCTTGCTAACTGTGAATCCGCTGGCCCAGCAACTGCAGATCGTGGCGCGGCTGATCCAAGCTGGCATGTCTGGCAAGGTGTCCGTGCGAAGGCAGGTGTTCTTCGTCAGCATGGGCGGCTTCGACACCCACGATAACCAGAACCGTGCGCATGCCGGCTTGATGGCTCGTCTCGCGCATGCGCTGAAGTATTTCGACGACACGCTTGGCGCCATTGACGCGCTGGGCGGGATCGGGTCGCGGCAGAACGTCACGCTGTTCACCGCCTCGGACTTCGGCCGAACGTTCACGAGTAACGGGGATGGCACCGACCACGGCTGGGGGGCGCACCACTTCGTTATGGGCGGCGCGGTGCGCGGCGGGCACGTGTACGGCACGTTGCCGGTCCTTGGAAGGTATGACCAAGATGTTCCTCGGCATTTTGTGATGCCAACCGACACGGACGACAACCGGCACATCCAGAACGGCTCGTTGATCCCGACCACCTCGGTGCAGCAGTTGGGCGCGACGTTGGCGCGGTGGTTCGGCGTCCCCTCATCGCAGATGTTGGGGCTGTACCCAGGGTTGGAAAATTTGGGTCCGCAAGACTTGGGCTTCTTACCTTGAGGTCAAGCTGGCTCGCAGCAAGCGTCCGGGGAACCCGTCTTGACGGCGAGTGAAGTGCTCAGGCCGTCAGGCTCGGTTGCCAGCTGTGAGGCAGGAGTTCAGCGATGCGGGTGGCCGGCTGCGTAGGCAGACGCTCAAGGGTGTCGCGCAGGCAGGCATAGGGCTCATGGGCATTGAGCCGCGCCGAGTGCACCAGACTCATGATGGCTGCGGCTCGCTTACCCGCGCGCAGGCCAGCAGCACATCGAAGCCGCGACGCTCAAGCACCTCGTACAAGGGAATCCAGTAAACGCCACTGGGCTTCATGGCCACGAGCGTGACGCCGCACTGCTCGAACCAGTCGGCCGTGGTGTGGAGGGGTCTGCGGTGAAGCAGTTGAACTGACACACCGGCTCGTCGGTGGCGTCGGGGTGAACGGCCGCGTAGTGCGTGGCCCCGCCGACATCCACGCCTGCGGCGTTAGGGTGGGTGACCTGCAGGCCGTCGCGGCTGAAGGCTCGATTGCGCTGTGCCATGGGATGCTCCATCATTCATTGCGGAATGTGGCACCGGCTGCGGGCGCGTCGTCTTCCTCCTCTTTCAAACGGGATATCGACGTGGTGGCTGATTGCCCTCATTTCGATTCACCAGTGTCGATGACGTCGCCCAGAATCAACCAAACGCGATCTGTGGCGTCTGGTCGAATGGGCACCTAACCGCGCCCGCCACGGCTCAAGGGCAGGCGCTCACTGCCGATAACACATGCAGAACCACGTCGCCCGAACCATGCACCGCACCGCCCTGTTTGCCAGCTTGCTGATTGCCGCCGCCCTGTCGGGTTGCGACATGTTGGGCGACTCGACCGAGAAGCTGGCGGCCGCGCGCGAAGCCGACGGACGCGCCATCGGCAGCGCCTGCCGCCATGCCGGCCGGGCCATCGAAGACTGTTATGCGTTGAACAAGAAGGCCGACCGGGCCTCGGTGTTCGCTGGCTGGCGCGACATGAACGACTACATGCGCGAGAACAAGATCGAGCCGGTGACGCCGCAACTGGGTCCGGCTCCCAAGGCCGAGAGCAAAGCCGAAGCCAAGTCGGACGGCAAGGGCGAGGACAGTGCCGAGCCCGCTGCCGAAGGCAAGGCCGCCACTGAACCTGCGGCCGAGGCCCCAGTCGAGAAGCGCCCCGTGTCGGCCAAGCCGCGCGCCGCCAAAGAGCAGTGACCCGGCGCGGCCCTTGGGCCGCCCCTCTCGCACTGCCTGAATCAACACCGCAGCAACACCGCAACGCCGCCCGCGCGGCGCATGAAAATCCCCACCATGCCTTCGCTGCGCGCCTTGCTCCGCCACCCCGAGTTTCGTGCCGGGGTGAAAGAAATGGTCGTGGTGATGCCGGGCATCTCGGCTTGGGGGCTGGTCACGGGTGTGGCCATGGTCAAGGGCGGTTTGTCGGTGCCGCTGGCGCTGTTCATGACCTTCACCGTGTTCGCCGGCAGCTCGCAGCTCGCGGCCATTCCGTTGATGAACGTCGGTGCGCCGATGTGGGTGATCTGGGCCACCGCCTTCTGCGTCAACCTGCGCTTCGTGATCTTCAGCGCCCAGTGGCGGCCCTACCTGATGCACCTGCCGCGCCGCGCACGCTTGCTGGTGGGCTACCTCAGCGCCGACCTCACCTACGTGATGTTCATGAAGCGCTTCCCCACGCCCGAACACCCGGGCGCGCAGAGCGAATACTTCGCGGGGGCCACCACCGCCAACTGGCTGTGCTGGCAGCTGCCGGCGGTGACCGGCATCTTGCTGGCCGATGTGATCCCGACCGATTGGGGCCTGGGCTTTGCCGGCGTGCTGGCGTTGCTGGGCTTGACGTGCTCGTTGATGTCCGACCGTGCCACGGCGCTCGCCGCCGCGGTGGCGGCTTGTGCGGCCGTGGCGGCCTTCGCGCTGCCTTTGCGGCTGCACATCGTGGTGGCGATCGCCGCCGCCGTGAGTGTGGGCTTGATGGTCGAGCGCGCTGGCCGCCCCGGGGTGGCCGCGCGATGAGTCCGTGGGAATCGTTCATCACCATCTGCGGCCTGGCTGCCATCACGGCCGTGACGCGCGGCTTCTTCCTGTATTCAGAGCGCGATTGGGCGCTGCCTGCATGGGCGCGGCGCGGTCTGCGTTATGCGCCGCTGGCCGCGTTGGCGGCTGTGGTGGCGCCCGAGGTGGTGATGAGCCAGGGCGAGTTGATCAGCACCTGGAAAGACGCCCGCTTGTTTGCGGTCGCCGTCGCCACGGCCTACTTCTTCTGGCGGCGCGGCCTGCTGGGCACGATCGTCACCGGCATGGCGGTGCTGGTGCCGCTCAAATTGGGGCTGGGCTGGTGATGTGCGTTGCCGCACACGCCCCAAGCCTGACAGGCTCCTAGGAGCCTGTCAGGCTTGGGGAGCGTCGGCTGCAATTTGGCCGCAGCGGTCCATTTTTCACCGGCTTCTTGTCCCATAGCTACGGCTATGGGCCTGCGAACCCGGCAGAAACTGTCCTCGCTGAGCCCAAATTTCGCTTCGACGCCCCAAGTCCGACAGGCTCCTAGGCGGTCGCACAGATGCCCAATGAAGCGCTGCTCAACAGACGCCAGAAGTGCTGCAACTCAAGTCGACGATGTGATGTTTCGGCGCCATCGTGGGAGCAGTCGATGTCAGGCAACGAGGCGTCTTCGGGCGAAGTAAACCCATGATGAAAACTTACCAAGGCAGTTGCCATTGCGGAGTGGTCACCCTCAATCCCGAGCGCGACGAGCGAAACGCCCATAGGAAAAATGTACGGGGTCAACCTCGGCTGTCTTTCGGGGGTTTCTGAGGAAGAGCTTTCACGCTTGCCGATCACCTGTGTCGACGGGTTCAATGACAGGTGGCAAAGTTCGCCAGAGTTCTTCGGGCATTTGTAGGCTCAGTCCGGGGCCGGCAGTGCTTCTCGCATTCGAGTTGACCAACGTTTAAACGAGCGACGCCCCACGTGAAAATTGCACCCACACCCATCACTGCCGCATTGGCCGGCGTCTTCTCGGCCATCGTCTGGCCATTGCTGTGGTCGCGCTTCGGGAACTCAGGCTCCCCGGGGAGCGTCGAGTTGGTGCTCTCAACGCTCATCGTCATCGCTTTGCCTGCGCACGCGTTTGTGGTGGGTTTCGGGCGCACTCAACCTTCCGATGCACGAACACTGGATACCGCGCTGCTCAAGCGCATTGGTGCTTGGCTTGTGGCCGCTGCCGCAACTGTCGCTATTGCCGCAGCTTTTGCCTAGTGTGTGTAAGCAGGGCACCAAGTTCGCAGTGCATGTGCAAATCAACGGCCCGGAATTGAGCCGTCCCATTTCATTAGAGGGGCGTGCCCCTTCAAGCCGGGTCAGGCCTCACATGTCAAGACATGGGGCTCCACCCTGAGGCAGCTGCCCAGCACCGTCACGTCACTCTTGCTCGCAGGGGCCTCGACGGCAAGCTTTGCCGGGCAGGATCGCGATGCCGCGCCTTCCGGATGCGGTGACGACATATGGTGGGCGTCACTCGATTCGCCGA
>JAYSYW010000269.1:0-8037 GCA_043727255.1 Rhizobacter sp.
GCTGAAACGCTTGAGAGCGCGCTGGCCGGCGTGCCGGCGTATGCGGCGCACGGCAGGCTGCTCAGGCACCTCGAAGCCGATCCGGCCGAGGTGTTGCGCGAGCTTCCACTGACCCGCAAAGAAGACATCAAGCACGACCCGCAAGCTTTTCTCAGCCACCGCCACCCGGCCAGCGACCGCCTCAAGATGTTCACTGGCGGCTCGACGGATGTACCGCTGACGTTCCATGTTCATCGCGGGGTCAGCCGGGCCAAGGAATGGGCTGTCTTCGACGCGATGGGCAAACGCTTCGGCACCGAAGGGCCCGGCGTCACCCTGGCGCTGCGCGGGCGCACCGTGCCCACGGCCAACAACGGGCGCATGTGGATGTACGAGCCCATCAAGCGCCAACTGGTCTTGAGCAGCGACCACCTGGAAGTGCGCTTCATGCCTCAGTACGCCGAAGCCATCAAGCGCTGGCGGCCCAGGTACATCCATGCCTTTCCGTCGGCGCTGCACCCCTTGCTGGTCTGGCTTCGCGACTCCGGACAGCAAGGCCTGCTGTCGCAGGTGAGCTGCGTGACGCTGACCTCGGAGTCGGTCTTCGACGACCAGTTGAAAGCCTTCAAGGAATTCTTCGACTGCCCGGTGGTCGTGACCTATGGGCATTCGGAACGTGTGCTGCTGGCCAACACCTTGCCGGATGACGGGCGTTATCACTTCTGGCCGCAATACGGCCACCTCGAACTGCTGGACGCCAGCGGCCGTGCCGTCACCACGCCGGGCCACATGGGTGAAATCGTCGGCACGAGTTTCGACAACCTGGTGATGCCCTTCGTTCGCTACCGGACCGGCGACTACGCGGTGCTGGGCGAGAAGCCGCACGCCAGCGCAACGGGCTTTCCGGTGCTCGAACGCATCGAAGGCAGGCTGCAGGAATTCGTGGTGTGCCACGACCACCGGCTGGTCACCGTCACGACCCTTGGCGCCGCGCACTTCGAGCGGCTCGACCGCTGCCTGCGCATTCAGTACGAACAACACGAACCCGGCATGCTGACCCTGCGTGTGGTGTCGATAGGCCGGCTGGACGCAGCTGCCACGCGTGAAATCGAAGCAGCCGTCGCGCGCAAAACCCAGGGCGGCTGCCGCGTGCGGGTTGAGCAGGTCGAGTCCATCGGGCTCACGCCGACAGGCAAGCAGCGCCTGCTGATCCAGCACCTGCCGGTGGACCGCTACCTCGGCGCCACCATGAACACGATCGGCAGCTTTCCGGCGGTGTCGCCCGTCGCTTCACCGCCCCACCCTCCCCCAGCAAGTTCGCCAGCAAGTTCGCCGGCCATTTGGCCCGCCCACCCGCCCTCGCCCGCCCTGCAACTGCCACAGGGCAAGGCCGTGGTGATGCTGGGCACCGACATGCTCACGCGCGGCGGCATCGCCGCGGTGATTTCGACCTATCAATCAGGCGGCCTGTTCGACAGGTTGCCGGTGGTTCACATCGCCACCCATCAAGACGGCCACAAGCTAGTCAAGGCGCTGCGTTTTGCGCATTCGGCGGCCACGTTCGCGCACGCGCTGGCCTTGCGCCGCGTGGCACTCGTGCACGCACACGTGTCGTCGCGCGCGAGCCTGCGCCGCAAGTCGCTGCTGTTGACGCTGGCGCGTGCGCTGGGCGTGCCCACGGTGTTTCACCTCCACAGCAGCGGGTTCGCCGGGTGGGTGGCGGCTGACCGCACCGGCTTGCGCGCATGGTGGATCCGCCGAACGCTGGAGCGCAGCGACACGGTGATCGTGTTGACGAACACCTGGGCCGAATGGGTGCGCCACTTCGCCCCAAGCGCCCGGGTGCAGGTGTTGGGCAACCCTGTGGCGCTGCCAGCACCCGCCGCACAGGCTTGCGATCGGGCGTCACACGCAGGTGGTGGCCGGGTGCTTTTCCTGGGTTGGATCTACGACTTCAAGGGTGTGTACGACCTGCTGCAGGCCTGGGCCCGGTTTCGCGTGGCCTGCCCCGGGTGGCGGCTGGCAGTGGGCGGCAAGGGCGAGGTCGACCGCTTCCTGGCCGAAGCCGAACGGCTGGGCGTGCGGGAAGACATCGACTTTCTGGGCTGGGTAAGCGGCCCCGAAAAAGACCGTCAGCTGCGCCAGGCCGACATCCTCGTGCTGCCTTCTTACGCCGAAGGCATGCCGGTTTCCGTTCTCGAAGCCATGGCCTATGGCGTGGCTGTGGCCACCACCCCGGTGGGCGGTGTGCCCGACATCATGGAGCCCGATGTGCATGGGCTCTGGATGCCACCCGGTGACATCAATGGCATCACCGATCGGCTGGTTCAGCTTGCTCAATCGCCCGAGTTGCGGCGGCGCCTGACCGACGCCGCGCTCGAGCGTGTCTCACGCGACAGCAGCGTCGATGCAGTGCTCAACCGCCTGCTCACCCTCTATGCCCAGGCGCTGCGTTGAAGGCAAGCCTGGCGCGGCCGATGCATCCATTGACGCCACGCTCCACACCGAAGCCTGAGTGGCCACCGGCATGCCGATCGTCAGCGACTCCACCGCCGCGATCGTTGCGGCGCTGACCGCCATCAACTCGTCTGGATGAATGGCCGGGGTGCCACTGCGCATGGCCTCAACCCAGGCTTGCAGCATCGCCTTCTGGCCCTTGTCTTGCGACGCGGTCTTGATGCGGCGCGAACCCACATCGCCCTCGTACAACTCGGCCGCGCGCCAATCGTCGATCACGGCCGAGCGGCCACCGCCGAACACCTCAATGCGTTCTTTGGACTGCGCCTTGGAACCGTCTGCCGTGTAGACCACGCTCGCCACGCTGCCGTCGGCAAACTGCAGGTTCACGCACAGGTTGTCGTTGAGCAAGGGCGCAACACCCGGCTTTTGCATGCCCATGGCATGCACCTCGACCGGGTTCGACCCCGCCAGCGCACACGCCAGGTCGATGAAGTGACAGCCCTCGCCGATCATGCGGCCGCCCCCCATGGCCGGGTCTTGGATCCAATGCGCGGCGGGAATGAAGCCCGCGTTCACCCGCACCACGATCACCCGCGGCGAACGCACCGGCGCGAAATGCGCCAGCACCTCGCGCGTCAACGGTGCGAAGCGCCGGTTGAAGCCCACCACCAGTTGGCTGCCCGGCGATTCGTTCAGCGCGGCACGCACCGCGCAAAGTTCGACCATCGTCAACGCCAATGGCTTTTCCACGAACACATGCTTGCCGGCACGGAGTGCGCGGCACACATAGTCGGCATGGGTGTCGTGGCGGGTGGCGATGACGAGCGCGTCGGTGTCGGCATCGAGCACGTCGTCGAAGGCGGGCGCGCAGGCCCGAAAACCGAACTGCTTGGCCACGCTGGCGGCGGTGCGCCCGCTGGCCGTCATCAGGCTGCGCAATTCGACGGCGGGGTTGTCTTTCAGCGGCGGCAGCAGGCTGGCCGTGGCGTAGTTCCCGGCCCCCACGAACGAGACGCCAATGCGCGCCCGGTCGATCGGCGTGCTGCCCACGAGCGTGCGGCCGGCCCCGGCCGGCTGGCCCGTTGCGGCGCGGTCGTAGCCCAGCACGATGCCGAGGTAAGGCTCCGTCTTCTGGCCTTCGATCAGCGCATAGGCCTGCACCGCGTCAGCCACGTCGAAGCGGTGGGTGATCAGCGCCTTCACGTCAAGGCGACCCGAACCCATCAGGTCGATCACCGTCTGCATGTTGCGTTGTTCGGTGAACCGCACATAGCTGGCCGGGTAGTCATTGCCGCCCTCTTCATAGACCGGGTCGTAGCGCCCGGGGCCGTATGAGCGCGAGATGACAACGCTGATTTCCTTCTTGAAATAGTCCTCGCGCGGAATGTCCATGCGCACCGCGCCCACCACCACCACGCGCCCCTTCTCGCGCGTGACGCGTCCGCACAGCTCAATGGGTTGGTTCGACGAGGTGCCGGCACACACCAGCACCGCGTCCACACCCAGGCCGGCCGTCAATTCGCGGCAGGCCACTTCGGCGTGGGCGGCATGCACGCCGATGGCGTCCCAGCGCTGCGCCAGCTCGACAAGCGATGCATCGAGGTCAGTGGCCAGCACGCGGCAACCATTGGCGCGCAGCATCTGCACCGTCAGTTGACCCAGCAAGCCGAGGCCGAGCACCAACACCGTTTCACCCAGCTTGGGGTCGGCGAGCCGAATGCCTTGCAGCGCAATGGAAGCCAGCGTGGTGAACGCCGCCTCTTCGTCCGACACGTTGGGCGGCACCTTGACCACCAGGTTCTTGGGCACCACCGCGAATTCGGCGTGGTTCGCGTAACCCACGCCACCACAGGCCACCCGGTCACCGGGCCGTATGCCTTCGACCAGCCCGCCCACCGCCAAGGCAATGCCCGCCGAGCTGTAGCCCAGGGGGCTTGCCGCGCCCAGGCGCGTGTTCACGGTGCTGAATGTCTTGGCGAAGCCATCGGTGCGCAACTTCTTGAGCACCTGCTGAACCAGGTCGGGCCGGGCGCGGGCCTTCTGAAGCAGGCCCTTCTTGCCCATGTCGATCTTGGTCTTCTCCGTCCCCGCGCTGATCACCGAAGCCCCCGTGCGCACCAGCACGAACTTGTCGGTCAATGTGGGAACGGGAACGTCGGCAACGGCAATGCGGCCGTCCTTGAGTGTGTGTGTGACTTGCTTCATGGGGCGCGGTGGGTCCGGCAAAAGAGATGTCGGACGAGCGTAGGTCGTGCCGATGTCCGGGCAGTGACACCCGCATGAACACCTCGCGCCTGGCCGCATTCACGCCATTGCCACACACGCCCCCTAGAGTGCGCCGTTGGTCATCTCAAGCGGACCGGCCTTCGCGGCTGGCGCATTCGTGCAGGCACTTTCAACGGTTCGGCGCCAACTTCCCGCCCTGGGAATCCTCACGGGCCTCGTCGGCTTTGCGGCCGTTCTGGGCATGCTTGCCGCGCTGTCGGGCGAACTCGCCCTCATGGTCGGTCTGCTGGCCATGCTGTCGGTGACCATTCTTCTGCTGCCCCGGTTCGGCATCTGGTGGATGTGCCTGTTGTTCCCCTTGTCGCAGACCTTGCTGGTGCCTCGCCAGGTGATGGGCATCACGGGGCTGAACCCCATCAACATCTTGACCGCCGCAACCGTCGCTTCATTGCTGCTGGCATGGGCCCGTGCGCGCTTGGGCTACCGGCCGTTTCCCGGCTTGTTCGTGCCCAAGCCGATGTTGTGGCTGTACCTGCTACCCATAGGCATCGCGGCGCTGCACGGCATGCAGTCGGTGGACTTGATCCCCTCCTTCTACAAAGAGATCCGCGCGATCTCATTCGATAACGGCACGGGGTACCTGCGTGACGCCTTCATGCGGCCGATGATCCTGGTGCTGTTCAGCCTGTTGGTGGCCACCGTGTTCCGTGACGCGCCGAAGCCCGCGATCTACATCGTGCCCGGCATGCTGGCGGGCTTGGTGCTGTGCGGGCTGGTGGCCTTTGTGATTGCAAGTTCGGGCTTGAGCCTGACGGGCCTGGCCTCCACCAAGGCGCGAAGCGTGCTGTCGGCCCTGGGCATGCACGCGAATGAAATCAGCCTGCTGCTCAACAGCGCGCTGGCTTTGGCGTTGTTCAGCATTCGGGGCGCACGCGGGCCGGCGCGTCTGGGCTTGATGGCGTGCAGCGCCGTCTTCGGCTGCGCGGTGCTGCTCACTTTTTCGCGCGGCGGGTTTCTGGGGCTGATCGTCATCTTCGTTGCGTTCTTGCTGCATGCCAACAGCCCGCGCTCGGCGCTGGTGGCCGCCGCGCTCGCTGCCATGGTGGCACTGCTGATCCCAGACGCCGTGGTGGAGCGCGCCACGCACGGCGTGAACGCTGGCGACCGCGCCGCCATCTCGGCGGGCCGCGCCGACGCCATCTGGCCGCACGTCATTCCGGTGATCTTCGACTCACCCATTGTTGGCGGCGGCCTGATGTCGATCATGTGGTCGCCCCCCGCCCGAAGCGGCCTCATCTCGGTGGCACAGACGCACAACGCCTATCTGGGCCTGCTGATGGACATGGGCCTGCTCGGGTTCATCGCCGTGATGGGCTTCTTCTACTGGGCATGGCGGCAGATCCGACAGGCGAGCCATGAGGCGCACACCGACTTCCACCGGCACTTCTTTGCCGGCGCGTCGGTCACCATTCCCCTGCTGCTTGCACAAGGCATCAGCGACGACCGCTTCACACCCACCACGCCGCAGATGTACATGTGGTTCGGCATCGGCGCCGCGCTGGGCTACCGCGAATTCATCAAGCGGCGCAAGGCAGACGCGGCAAGCGCTCATGCCGCGCCGAAAGCGCCATGAGCAACGGCATGAACGGGATCGGCTGGCCACAGGGCCGCACACCGAAACTGTGCTTCGTGAACCTCGGTGCCTACCCGGCGTTGGTGCCCGGCTTTGAGGGGCAGCGCATCGGGGGCGAAGAGGTTCAGCACAGCCTGCTGTCCACTCTGCTGGCCGGGCAAGGCTTCGATGTCAGCCTGGTGACCGGCGACTACGGCCAGCGCGACGGTGAACGCGTCGATGGTGTCCGCATTCACGCCAGCTTTTCCGCTCAGGCCGGCGTCCCGGTGCTGCGCTTCATTCACCCGCGCTGGACGCTGCTGCATGCCGCGCTGAAGCGCGCCGATGCAGATGTTTACTACGTGTCTTGCGCGGGGGCGCTGGTCGGCTGGGTGGGCTGGTTTGCACAGCGGCATGCGCGCCGCGTGGTGTTTCGTGTGGCTTCAGACACCGACTGCGACCCCGCCCGCCTGCTTGTCCCCACCGCCCGCGACCGCTGGCTCCACCACTACGGGCTGCGGCGGGCCCATGCGGTGCTTGCACAAACGGAATACCAGCAAGGGCTCTTGCAGAAGAACTACCGCATTCACTCGCAGCTCGCCCCCATGGCCCTGGACGTTCCCGCCCAACCACCCAGCCATGAGGGCCGCGACATCGACGTGCTGTGGGTCGCCAACCTGCGCGAGCTGAAGCGCCCCGAACTCTTTGCCGAGGCCGCGCGCCGCTTGCCGCAGTACCGCTTTCATCTGGTGGGCGGCGCCGTGCCTGGCGAGATGCACGTCCACCATGCGCTGCACAAGCAAGTGCAAGGCATTCCCAACCTGCACCTGCACGGGCGCGTCGGCTTCCGCGAGACCCTGGCCTTGTTCGACCGGGCACGGCTGTTCGTCAGCACCTCGCTCATCGAAGGATTCCCGAACACCTTCTTGCAGGCCTGGGCCCGCGAGGTGCCGTCGATTTCATTCTTCGACCCCGACGGGTGGGCGTCGAAGCACGGGCTCGGCTTGCAGATCGACTCGCTGGAGACCCTGGTGGAAGGCATTCACACCTTCATGGATGCGCCCGACCGCTTGCGCCACACGGGCCTGGCCTGCGGCACCTTCATGCGCCAGCGCTATGGCCGCGAGCAGTTGCTCGGGCCCTATGTCAGCGCCTTCCAGCGGGCCCTGGCCGAACCGGGCACAGGGCGATGAACACCCCCGGCCACCGCATCGACGTCGTACTGAATTCGCTGGGCATCGGCGGTGCCGAGCGCCACACCATCGCCCTGGCCAACGCGCTGGCCGAGCACGGGCACGCGGTGCGCCTGATCGCCTTGGCGCAGACGAACGGACAAGCGAACGGGCAAGCACCTTCGCATGGCCGTTCAGCGGTGGTCGAGGGCGCGGTTCAGCTCGCGCGGCGCGGGCCGGTCGATGGCCGCGCGCTGATGGAATTCCGCCGCCTCGTGCGCCGCGACCCGCCTCAGCTCACCCTCACCGTCAACCAGTACCCGCTGGCCTTCGTGGTTGCGGCCACGCAGTGGATGCCGCGCGCCCCGATCCTTCAAATCATGCACACCATCGAGTTGCCGCATGCGGACAGTGCGCTCAAGCGGCGGCTCTACCCCCTGCTGCTGCGCAGGCCGGCCGCACTGGCCTATGTGTGTGAGATGCAGCGCCAGCACTGGCGCCGCCAGGGCATCACCTTGCGGCCCGACCACTGCGTACACAGCGGCGTGGACATTGACCGCTTCACCCCCGCACCCCAGGCGATGGGCG
>JAYSYW010000270.1:0-19849 GCA_043727255.1 Rhizobacter sp.
TGGCGCTGGCGAACCACAGCCCTCGACGAATGCCGGTCCGCGCCAGGCCACCACGCTCAGACCTCGAGCCACTCCTTGCGCACCGCTTCGTTGGCCGACAGCGCGGCCGGCGTGCCCTCGAAGACAATGTGACCGTGGCCCATGACGTACAGGCGCTGGCTGATGCGCAAGGCGATCGTCAGTTTCTGCTCGACCAGCAGGATCGAGACACCGCGCGCCGCGATCTGCTCGAGCAGCTTCGCGACGAGCTCGACCATCTTCGGCGCGAGGCCTTCGGTCGGCTCGTCGATCATCACCAGTTCTGGATCTCCCATCAGCGTGCGGCACAGGGTGAGCATCTGCTGTTCACCACCCGACAGCACACCGGCTTCGACGTGCTGGCGTTCCTTCAGACGCGGGAACAGCTTGTACATGTCGTCGAAGGTCCAGCGCGGCTTCTTCTTGCCGCCCTTTTGCCCCAACACCAGGTTGTCGTGCACGGTCATCTTGGGAAAGATGTCGCGGTTCTCGGGCACGTAACCCAGGCCGGCGTGCGCGATGCGGAACGCTTCCATGCCGAGAAGTTCTTTGTTGTTCCACTTCACCGAGCCCTTGCCATCGACCAGACCCATGATGGTCTTGACGGTGGTGGAGCGGCCAGAACCATTGCGCCCGAGCAGGCTGACGATTTCGCCCGGTTGCACGTTCATGGTCACGCCATGCAGGATGTGGCTCTTGCCGTAATAGGCGTGGAGGTCGGTCAGTTGCAGCATGTTCAGTGGGCTCCCGCGACTTGCTTGTCGGCCAGCACAGAGCCGAGATAAGCCTCTTGCACGCGCGCATTGGCGCGCACCTTTTCCGGCGTGTCGAACGCGATCACTTCGCCGTACACCAGCACCGCGATCTTGTCGGCCAGGCCGAACACCACGCCCATGTCGTGTTCCACCGTCAGCAGCGTCTTGCCTTCGGTCACTTCACGGATGAGTTCGATGAAACGGTGCGTTTCGGCGTTGCTCATGCCCGCAGTGGGCTCGTCGAGCAGGATCACGCTGGAGCCGCCCGCGATGGTGAGCGCCACTTCCAGCGCGCGCTGTTCGGCGTAGGTGAGGTTCATCGCCTCCACGTCGCGTTTGCGGTCGAGCTTGACCATGTGCATCACCTGCTCGGCACGCTCATTGGCGTCACGCAGGCTCGACAGGCGTTGCCAGAACATGTACTTGTAGCCCAGCGAGTACAGCACCGCGCAGCGAATGTTCTCGAACACCGACAGCCGCGTGAACAGGTTCGACACCTGGAAGCTGCGCGCCAAACCCCGGCGGTTGATCTCATACGGCTTCAAGCCATTGATGGGGGCACCGTTGAGGCGGATCTGCCCACTGGTGACGCCGAAGCGGCCGCTGATGAGGTTGAACAGCGTGGACTTGCCCGCGCCGTTGGGGCCGATGACAGCCACCCGCTCACCGGGCGCCACCTGCAGGTTGGCGCCGCGAATGATCTCGGTCTTGCCAAAACTCTTGCAGACGTTGTCGAGTTCGAGCGCCCAGCCACCAGCTTGCTTTGAATGTGCGCCCTGGCTCATACGGCCTCCTTCATGGCAATGATGGCTTGGATCTCTTCCTGGATCTGGCTCCAGCTGCGCTTGAAGTAACGGCGCGCAGTTTCGAGCAACGCCACGCCCACCGCGAACACGGCCACGGGTGCGTACCAATCAGAAAGCACATGGACGTTGAAAACGCGACCAAAGAGCGTGATTTCGGGCGTCATGGCTGCGTTGAACTGCATGTGATAGATCAGCTCGACCGTCGTGGCCATGCCGAAGAAGAACACGACCCCCGTCACAACCAACGCCATGTATGGCAGAAACAGGCGACGCAGCTTGCCGAACATCGCCACACGCAGGTTCATCATCACGATGCCTGCGATGCCGCCCGGTGCGTACATCACCACCAGCACGAACAGCAGGCCGAAGTAGAAGAGCCAGGCCTTCGTCAGCTTCGACAAGATGGTGCCGGCAATCACCGACAACACGCCGCCGATGATCGGGCCGAAGAAGAAGAACGCGCCGCCGAGGTACGTGAACATCAGGTAGAAACCTGAGTAGTGCGAGCCCATGGAACCCGCCTGCACCAGCTCGGAATTCAGGGCAAGCAAGCCACCGCCAATGCCAGCGAAGAAGCCCGAGATCACGAACGCGATGTAGCGCACGAGCTGCGTGTTGTAGCCCACGAACTCGACGCGCTCGGGGTTGTCACGCACCGCATTCAAGATGCGCCCGAACGGTGTGCGCGTGATGGCGAACATCAGGGCCGTGCAAATGAAGCAGTACGCCGCAATCAGGTAGTACATCTGGATCTGCGGGCCGAACGTGATGTTCAGCAGCGGCTTGCCCTCGCCGTCGGTCAGCCCCAGGAAGGGCTGGCCCACCATGCGGTTCGAGCTGATGCCGCTTTCGCCACCAAAGAAGTCCGGGAAGATCAGCGCAACGGCGAAGACCAACTCACCCACACCCATGGTGATCATGGCGAAGGTGCTGCCCGCTTTCTTGGTGGACACCCAGCCAAACAGCGCCGAGATCAGCATGCCGCCGATGCCACCCACGATGGGCACCAGGGTCACCGGAAGTGGCAAACCAGTGCCCACCATGTTCAGTGCGTGGATCGCGCAGAACGCACCCAGCCCCGAGTAGATGGCGTAACCGAAGCTGAGCATGCCACCCTGCCCCAACAACATGTTGTAGGCGAGGCAGATGATGATGGTCGCACCTATCAGCGACAACATCGTGAGCGCCAGACCGCCGGTGAAAACCAGTGGTGCGACGATGAGCGCCAGGGCAAACAAGGCCCATATGACGAAGCGCCCCAGGTTCAGCGGCTTGAATCGATAGCTTTTTGCTTGTGTCATGGTGTCAGCCCTCCCGAGTGCCCATCAGACCCTTGGGTCGCAAGATCAAAATCAGCACCATCAACAGGTACGGCAAGATGGGCGCAACTTGTGAGATCTTGAGGTCCATCAGGCTGTACCCCGGAGTGGCAGCATCAACCGTCACGTTCATGCTTTGCAACAGCGTGACCACCGAGTAGTCGAAGCCAACGGCGAAGGTTTGCAAAACACCGATCAGCATCGAAGCCCAGAAGGCGCCGGCCAGCGAACCCAATCCGCCGACCACCACCACCACGAAGATGATGACGCCGACCGAATAGGCCATGCCGGGGTCGGTGACCGTGAACGGCCCGTTGATGACACCGCCCAGCGCGGCCAGCGCAACACCGCCGCCGAACACCATCATGAAGACGCGTGGCACGTTGTGGCCGAGTGATTCGGTCATCTCGGGGTGCGTCAGCGCCGCCTGGATCACAAGCCCGATGCGGGTGCGCGACAGCAACAGCCACAGCGAGAGCAACGCAACCAGCGACACCGCCATCATGAAGACACGATAGGTGGGGAACTGCGTGCCGTAGATGCTGAAGAGCGAGCCTTCCAGCAGCGCCGGCATTTTGTATTCGACCAGCTCTGGACCCCAGGTCAGCAGCACCAGCTCGCCTATCAAGGTCAGCAGGCCCAGCGTGACCAGCAGTTCGGACACATGGCCGAACTTGTGGACACGGCGCAGGCAGTAGCGCTCAAACACCGCGCCCAAGATGCCCACCGCCAGCGGGGCCAAGATCAGCCCTGGCCAGAAACCCAGAAACTTGGATGAAGTGAACGCGAAGTACGCGCCCAACATGTAGAAGCCCGCATGGGCGAAATTGAGCACGCCCATCATGCTCATGATCAGGGTCAAACCTGAACTCAGCAGAAACAGCAGCAGCCCGTAGCTGACGCCGTTCAGCAGCGATATGGTGAAGAACTCCATCGCGTCCCCAAAAGAATTGAAAGCAAGAAAAGCCGCGGCGCGGAGACCGATCGTTCGCAGCACTGCAGGCGTGTTGCAAGCCTCGGGCACACCGTCTCGACAAGGACAGATCTACCCGGCAACCATGCACAAGCGGGCGTATTGTCCATGCCGACAAACCTCGGCCTGAGCCTATTTCTGCCAAACGCTCACGAAACACCGGCCTGCAGAAGCCGACCCCACACCGGGCGCGCATGTGCCCGCAGGGGCGTCTTCTGTTTGTGTGTCGAGCGCCGGTCCCATCCCAACGACTTGAAAGATTCGCAGCACCAAAGAAAACAGGCTTGGCGGGCACATGCCGCCAAGCCTGTGGATCAGCAGCCGATCAGCTCGGGCGCTTCATCTGGCACGTGGTTGGCGTGCTCGCCACGTATGACTCGATCTTCTTGTCCTGAAGGAAGGTGTTGGTGGTGCCTTCCAGGTTGGTGGTCTTGGCGTCGCCCTTGCCCCACGTGAACACATACAACGGCGCTTGCAGCTGGTGGTCAGCGGCACGCATCGTGATGTCTTCGTCCAGGCTCTTGATGTTCAGGCCTTCCATTGCCTTGGCAACCTTCACGGGGTCGGTGGACTTGGCTTTGGCGATGCCGGCGGTCAGCATGCGCAGAGACTGGAAAACCGCCGAATTGGCGAAGGTTTCAGCTGGGAATTTTTCCTTGAACGCCGTCTTGAAGACAGCGTACTCGCCCGGCTTGTTGGTGAACGTGCCGTAGACCGACTTCACCTTGCCCAGGCCGTAGTCGCCCAGAGTGGAAGGGCCGCCAGCTTGGCCGGCGTAGTACGTGTAGAACTTGATGTCGAGGCCCGCGTCTTTGGCAGCCTTGAACAGCAGCGTCAGGTCGGAACCGAAGTTGCCGGTGATGACGGTGTCAGCACCAGAAGCCTTGATCTTGGCGATGTAAGGCGAGAAGTCCTTGACCTGGAAGATGGGAGTCAGGTCTTCACCGACGATCTTGACGTTCGGAGCCTTGCGCGCCAGGGTTTCCTTGGCGAACTTCGTGACTTGATGACCGTGAACGAAGTTCTGGTTCATCAGGTAGACCTTCTGGATCGCCTTGTCTTCCTTGATGGAAGTGGCAATGGCTTCCATCTTCATCGACGTGTCAGCGTCGAAGCGGAAGTGCCAGAAGCTGCAGCGCTCGTTCGTCAGGCCCGGGTCCATCGCGGCGTAGTTCAGGTACACCACTTCCTTGCCGGGGTTGCGCTCGTTGTGCTTGTTGATCGCGTCGATCAGCGCACCTGCGGCACCCGAACCGCTGCCGCCTTGGGCGACGTAGCGAATGCCTTGGTCAACGGCGGCCTTCAACGCGTTCAGCGTTTCCGGGCCGGAACCCTTGTTGTCCAAGGGAATGATTTCGTAGTTGATGCCAGCGGCGTTCTTCTTGCCACCTTCGCGTTCAGCCAACAGCTGCATCGTGTGCAGGATGTTCAGGCCAAGGTTGGCCGAGGGACCAGAAAACGGGTCAATGATGGCGATCTTGACGGTCTCACCGGCTTGTGCAAATGCAAGGCTGGAACTCAGTGCCAGCGCGGCAACCATCGAAGCTCCCAAAACCTTCTTGGCAAATCTCATGTACCACTCCTTGGAGAAAAAAAATGTAACGAGCAACGATAACCGAAGTATTTAACCGCCCCATTCAGGGAGTACCCGAGAGACCCCCAAAAGAAGGGGGCGGTCAAGTGCTCGGCAATCTGTGAGCTTTGAACTGTTCTCGCAGCCGAAGTTTCTGGACCTTACCCGTAGCAGTGTGAGGAATTTCACTGACGAACACCACATCGTCGGGCACCTGCCACTTGGCGATGCGCCCATCGAAGAAGGACAGCACTTCTTCACGCGTGACTTCGGCCCCTGGCTTCTTGACGACCACGAGCAACGGACGTTCGTCCCACTTCGGGTGCGCACATGCGATCACTGCCGCTTCATGCACTGCGGGGTGCCCCATCGCCACGTTTTCGAGATCGATGGAGCTGATCCATTCGCCACCCGATTTGATGACGTCTTTGCTCCGGTCGGTGATTTGCATGAAGCCATCGGCGTTGATGGTGGCCACGTCGCCGGTGGGGAACCATTGCCGCCCTTCCACCTCGACCAATGGTGATTCGTCTTGGCCGAAATAGCCTTCGATCACCCACGGCCCACGCACCACCAAGTTGCCTGCTGAGCGACCATCCCACGGCAGCGGGTTGAGGTCATCGTCAACGACCTGCATGTCCACCCCGCAGACCACGCGGCCCTGCGTTTCCAGCAGGCGGCGTTTGGCGTCGTCGTCGAGCGAGGCATGTTTGTCTTTGAGCTTGGCCAGCGTGCCCAGCGGCGACATCTCGGTCATGCCCCAGGCGTGAATGACTTCGATGCCGAACTGCTGTTCGAGCGTGTGCATCATGGCCGGCGGGCAGGCCGATCCGCCGATCACCGTGCGCTTGAAGGTGCTGAACTTCAGCTTGTTCGTCGTGACGTGATTCAGCAGCCCCAACCAGACGGTCGGCACGCCCGCGCTGAAGGTGACCTTCTCTGACTCGAACAATTCGTAGAGCGATTTGCCGTCGAGGTGCGGCCCGGGCAGCACGAGCTTGGCTCCGACCAAGGGTGCGGTGTACGGCAGGCCCCAGGCGTTGACGTGGAACATCGGCACCACCGGCAGGATCACGTCGCGCGACGAGCAGTTCATCGCGTCGGGCAAGGCGCCCGCATAGGCGTGCAGCAGGGTCGAGCGGTGGCTGTACACAGCCCCCTTCGGATGGCCCGTGGTGCCCGAGGTGTAGCAAATGCTCGATGCGGTGTGCTCGTCGAATTCGGGCCAGATGTAGTCGCCGGTTTCAGCGTCGATCAGATCCTCGTAGCACAGCAGGTTGGCGATCGGCGACGACGCCGGCATGCGCGCGCGGTCGGTCATCAACACGTAGTGACGAATCGACGGCAACTGCGGCGCCAGCTTCTCAACCAGCGGCAAGAAGTTCAGGTCGAAGCACAGCACCGAGTCTTGGGCATCGTTGGCGATCCAGACGATCTGCTCGGGAAAGAGCCTGGGGTTGATGGTGTGGCACACCAGTTCCGAGCCCGAAGTGCCGTAGTAGATCTCGACATGCCGATAGCCATTCCAGGCCAGCGTGCCGACGCGATCACCGGCTGTGCAGCCCAAACGAGCCAGCGCCTGCGCCGCTTTGCGGGCACGCAGTTCAGCGTCTTTGTAGGTGTAGCGGTGAATGTCGCCTTCAACTCGCTTCGAGACAATTTCAGTGTCACCAGAGTGACGCGCCGCATGGGTGAGCAGCGACGAAATCATCAGGGGCATCTGCATCATCTGGCCTATCACTCGCGCCATGGTGTCTCCGGGGTGTTTGTTGCAATGCAACGATGATAGGAATGCGCACGTGGCCATGCCGCCTGCGTTTACCCCTACGCGAATTTGCACGCGCGATCACACGAGGGTCCGCAAGACCGTGCAATGCCTGCTTCACATCGGATCGCTACACTTTCAAGATGCTTTCACACACAGGTCCCGCACTGGCGCGCGCCGTGCTGAGCGACCGCTGGACCAACCGCTTCGCCGGCCTCGGCGACCGCTTCTTCACTGCACTGCCCCCGCAGCCCATGCCCAACGCGTACTGGGTGGCATGGAGCGAAGACTGCGCCCGCCTGCTCGGCCTGCCCCACCCCGCGACGCCCGCCGATGACGACACCCTGCAGGTGCTGTCGGGCAACGCGGTGGGTGCCGGCATGTCGCCGCTTGCCAGCGTCTACAGCGGCCACCAGTTCGGTGTATGGGCCGGCCAGTTGGGTGACGGCCGCGCACTGCTGCTGGGTGAGATCGACACACCCGCCGGGCCGATGGAGATTCAGCTCAAGGGGGCGGGGCTCACGCCGTATTCGCGCATGGGCGATGGCCGCGCGGTGCTTCGTTCTTCGATCCGCGAGTTTCTGTGTTCTGAAGCCATGGCTGGCCTGGGTGTGCCCACCACGCGAGCGCTGTGCATCACCGGCTCGCCGCTGCCCGTGAGGCGCGAAGAGGTCGAGTCGGCCGCCGTGGTGACGCGGGTCGCGCCGAGCTTCATACGCTTCGGCCACTTCGAGCACTTCGCGCACACGTCGCAAGACACCGCCGCGCTGCGTCAGTTGGCCGACTTCGTGATCGACGCCCATTACCCGGGTTGCCGTGACGCGGCACAGCCCTATGCCGCCTTGCTGGTCGAGGTGTCGCAACGCACCGCCTGCCTCATGGCCGACTGGCAGGCCGTTGGGTTTTGCCACGGCGTGATGAACACCGACAACATGTCGATCCTTGGCCTGACCATCGACTACGGGCCGTTCGGGTTTCTCGATGCCTTCGACCCTGGGCACGTCTGCAACCACTCCGACCATCGCGGGCGCTACGCCTATTCCAATCAGCCCAACGTGGGCTTCTGGAACCTGCATGCGCTGGCCCAGGGCCTGCTGCCTCTGATTGGCGACGACGATCATGCGTTTGAAGCGATCGAGGCTTACAAAGACCATTTCCCCCGCGCTCTCGACACCCGCCTGCGCGCCAAGCTTGGCTTGGTCGACTCGCGCGACGGCGACCGCACGCTCATCGAAGGCCTGCTGCACCTCATGGCCGCAGACCGTGCCGACCACACCATCACCTTCCGGCGTCTGGCCACCTTCAGCACGGCCGAAGGCGCCACGAACGACGTCCTGCGCGACCTGTTCATCGACCGTGAAGCCTTTGACGCGTGGGCGCTCCAGTACGCACAGCGCCTGCGTGTCGAGAGCAGCGTCGATGCTCAACGGGCCGAACGCATGAACCGCATCAACCCGAAATTCGTGCTGCGGAACCACTTGGCCGAAGTTGCGATCCGACTCGCCCAGCAAGGTGATTTCACTGAAACGCTGCGCCTGTTGAACCTGCTACAGCGGCCGTTCGACGAACAACCCGAGCACGCGGCATATGCGGGCTTCCCGCCCGAATGGGCTCAATCCATTGAAGTGTCTTGTTCATCATGAGTGCCCCAGACAACAAGGACCGCAAGGTCCAACGCACCGACGCCGAATGGCGCCAGCGGCTCGACCCCATGCAATACGAGGTGGCCCGCCACGCCGCCACCGAACGCGCCTTCACCGGCAAATACTGGGACCACTTCTCGCCCGGCCAGTACAACTGCATCGGTTGCGGCACGCCGCTGTTTGAGGCGCGCACCAAGTTCGATGCCGGCTGTGGCTGGCCGAGCTACTCGGAGCCCACCAACAGCGAGGTCATCGAGCGCATCACCGACCGCACGCACGGCATGGTGCGGGTGGAAGTGCGCTGCAACAACTGCGGCTCGCACCTCGGCCATGTGTTCGAGGACGGCCCCGCCCCCACTGGCGAACGCTTCTGCATCAATTCAGCGGCGATAGACTTCGAGCCGAAAAAGTAGCCCCCGCATCCACAAAGCCTTCGATGAAACTTCTGTTCGACTTCCTGCCCATCGTGCTGTTTTTCGGCGCCTTCAAATATGCCGAGGGCAACAAGGACTGGGCAGCCGCCTTCGCCAGCGAACACCTGGGCTTCATGGTTTCGGGCGGCATCGTCGGCCCGAACGAGGCGCCAGTGCTGCTGGCCACGCTGGTGGTGATCCTGGCCACGCTGGTTCAGATCGGCGTGCTGCTGCTGCGCGGCAAGAAGATCGACACGATGCTGTGGGTGAGCCTTGGGCTTGTCACGCTGCTGGGCGGCGCCACCATCTGGTTCCACAGCGAAACCTTCATCAAGTGGAAGCCCACCGTGCTTTATTGGGTGATGGGCCTGAGCTTCTGGGGCGCGCAGGTGTTCTTCCGCAAGAACCTGCTGAAGACGCTGATGGGTCAGCAAATGGTGCTGCCCGACAACGTGTGGCGCAACCTCAACCTCGCCTGGGTCACCTTCTTTGCGCTCATGGGCGTGCTCAACATCTACGTGGCCTACAGCTTCGATACCGCCACCTGGGTCAACTTCAAACTCTTCGGTGGCATTGGTTTGATGCTGCTGTTCACGCTCGGCCAAGGGGTGTACCTGAGCCGCCACCTCAAAGATGCGGACGCTGCCGTTGCCGACAGCGCCCCCGCGAAGCTGCCCTGATTGGAACTTGCGCCATGCCGGTGAACGCCCAAGAAGTCGAAGCCGCCTTGCGGTCCGCGCTGCAACCCGAAGTGCTGGTCGTGAACGATGACAGCGAGCAGCACGCGGGCCATGCCGGGGCCGCTGAAGGCAGCCATTTCAGCGTGCGCGTGGTCAGCAAATCGTTCAACGAACTGTCACGTTTGAAGCGACATCGGCTCGTTTATGATGCCGTCCACTTTTTGATCCCGCGTGGCATTCACGCGCTTGCCATCGACGCCAAGGCTCCGGACGAAAGCTGAAGATCAACGCAACGTCGGCGGCTCTCACGGGCTTGCGACGCCCCTTCCTCCCCTCTCCCTCACTGCCCGTTGAAAGGCCCCTCGCTCATGAAGAAGCTTTCTCTTGTTGCCCGCGCCTCTTTGCTGGCGGCTGCAACCGCCCTGCTGCTGCCCCTGGGCGCGCATGCGCAGAACGTCACCACCGTCAACGGCAAGGCTGTGCCGAAGTCCCGCGTTGAAACGCTGATGAAGCAGGCCACGCGGAGCGGCCAAGAGCGCACGCCGGAACTTGAAACGCAAGTGCGTGACGAGGTGGTGTTGCGCGAGATGTTCATGCAGGAAGCCGAAAAGCGCGGCCTGACGTCGAGCACCGAATACAAAACGCAGATGGAACTGGCCCGCCAGAGCATCCTGATCCGCGAACTGTTCACCGACTATCAGAAGAAGAACGTCGTCACCGAAGCCGAAATCAAGGCAGAGTACGAAAAGGCCAAGAACGAATCGGCCGGCAACCAGTACAAGGCGAGCCACATCCTGGTGGACAAGGAAGACCTGGCCAAGTCACTGATTGCGCAGCTCAAGGGCGGTGCCAAGTTTGAAGACCTGGCGAAGAAGAACTCGAAGGACCCTGGCTCGGCTGAAAAGGGTGGCGACCTCGACTGGGCCCGCCCGGCCGACTACGTGCCTGAGTTCTCGCAAGCCATGGCCAAGCTGAAGAAGGGCGAGATGACCGAGACGCCGGTGAAGACGCAGTTCGGCTTTCACATCATTCGTCTCGACGACCAGAAGGCGGTTGATATGCCGTCGCTGGAAGAGTCGGCTCCGCACCTGCGCGAATCCATCAGCCAGCAGCGCCTGGTCAAGTTCCGCGACGAAATCAAGGCCAAGGCCAAGACCGACTACAAGTTCTCGAACTGACTTTTTCGATCGCTTGCAAAGCGATCGAAAGCAAAGAAAAAGGGGCGCCAGTTGGTGCCCCTTTTTTCTTGCCTGATCCGCTTTCGCTCTGCACGCCCCAGCAGCCGCAGTCGATGGGTCGCCCGGCCAGCGATCAATCGACCGCCACGCGCCCCGCTTCGATTCGCAACTGCCGGTCGCAGCGCTCGGCGATGGCGCGGTCATGGGTCACGAGCACGAGCGTCGTGCCGGCTTCACGGTTCAATTCAAACATCAGCGCCATCACGTTGGCGCCGGTGGCGAAGTCGAGGCTGCCGGTGGGTTCGTCGGCCAACAACACGGCCGGCTTCACCACGAAGGCACGCGCGAGTGCCACACGCTGCTGCTCGCCGCCCGACAGCACCTTTGGGTAGTGCGACAACCGCTCGCCCAGCCCCACATGGCGCAGCATCTCGGTGGCCAGGGCCCGCGCGTCATCGCGGCCCTGCAGTTCGAGCGGCAGCATCACGTTCTCAAGCGCCGTCAGGTTGCCCAGCAACTGGAAGCTCTGGAACACGAAGCCCAGCTTGGCCGCGCGCACCGCAGCACGCGCATCCTCGTCGACCGCGAAGAGGTTGACGCCATCGAGCCGCACCGTGCCCGTGGTGGGTGTGTCAAGCCCCGCGATGATGGAGAGCAGTGTGCTCTTTCCGGAGCCGGATGCCCCGACGATCGCCGCCGACTGACGCGCGGCCAGCGTGAAGCTGATCTCGTGGAGGATGGTGAGAACGCCGGTGGAATCGCTGACCTGCTTGCTGATGCGATCGACGGCGATGAGGGTGGCTGACATGGATGCGCTTTCAAGGAGAGGCAGGCGCGCAATGCGCCGGGCACTGTAACGCGCGGCACCAACCTACCTGCACTCCCTCTATTGATGCCCGCTCAGCGCCTCGGCAGGCCGTGGACGCAGGCGGTGGATGGTCTGGGCCATCTCCGCGAGCGACTCCCCTCCCTCGAACTCGTCCATGGGCAGGCGGATGCCCGCGCTGCGCTCAAACTGGCTCAGCAGGCGCACGGTCAACAGCGAATCCATGCCATAGGCAGTGGTGGGCACGTCGGCATCGATGCGCTCGACCGGCATGTCCAGAAGCTGGGCCAGGAAACCACGCAGCGCATGCTGCACCGATGCAAGGTCCATGTGTTTCATCGCGACGACCATGTCGCAAGCTCTTTGATTTGTTGCAGCCCCACGAGCCGGGCACATTCGCGCCGCTGGGTCTTGCCGCTGGTGGTCCGGGGGATCTGCCCCTTGGTCACTGCGACGATCACCACCGGCGCGGGAACGATCTGCGCGACGGCGATGCCCGCCGTGCGCGTGGCCGTAGCAAGCACCTCGGCCGAATGTTCGTCGGTCTCGACCACCACCACCAGCGGCGAGCCCCGCTCTTCGCTGTAGGTCCATGCGGCACACACCTGGGCCGAGAAGGCCGGGTGGCTTTCTTTCACTGCGGATTCGGCATCCTGGGGAAAGTAGTTCTTGCCGCCGATGATGAGCACGTCCTTCAGGCGGCCGGTGATAAAGAGCTCGCCTTCATCGAAGAAGCCGAGGTCGCCCGTGCGCAAGTAAGGCCCTGCTGCGGCGTCGTCGCTGCGGTGCGCGAGGAAGACGCCGTCCGGACCGGCTTCGCGGCCCCAGTAGCCGGCGGCATTGGTGGGGGAATCGACCCAGATCTCGCCCACCCCTCCATCGGGCAACGCCACACAGGTGACGGGGTCGACGGCCATCGCGTCGATGCCGCCCAATAGCGACCCACAGCCGACGAGTTCTATGGCCTGGGCACCGGCGGCGGTGCGCAAGGCGCGCCCGCCGGCCAGGGTTTCGCGGTCGTAGGTTTGCGCCACCACCGGGGACAGCGCGACGCCCAGGGTGACGCCAAGCGTGGACTCTGCCAGGCCGTAACCCGGGCGCATGGCTTCGCGCCGGAAGCCCGCCGGCGCGAAGGCGCTCGCGAAACGGTCGATGGTCTCAACGCGCACCGGCTCGGAACCGTTGATGACCGTGCGGCAACCGCCGAGGTTGAGCGTGGCGCGCTCTTCAGGGGTCGTGCGGTCCACGCAGAGGTGGAAGGCGAAGTCGGGGGCGGAGCTGAACACGTCGGCCTTGTGCGACAAGGCACGCAGCCACACCATCGGCTCGCGCACGAAGGTGGTGGGCTCCATTGTCACGAGCGAAGCCCCGGCGACGATCGGCATCACGAGGCTGTTGCCCAACCCCATGTCGTGGAAGAGCGGCAACCACAGCACCATGGTGGTGTCGGCAGTGACCTGGATGCGCTCACAGGTGGTGCGGCGATTCACGACCCAATTGCCTTGCGAGATGACCACGCCGCGCGGCTCGCTGGTCGAGCCCGAGGTGTACTGCAGCAAGGCGGTGACATTCGGATCGAGCGCACGCGCAGGCAGGTCCCACGGTGCCTGTTCGTCGCTGCCGCCGCCCATCAACGACACGTGGGGCAGGTGCTCCAGGCCTATCAGGCGGTCGTCTGGGTTGCCCGACACCAGGACAGCGCAGGGATCGCTGTCGAGGCAGATGCCGTCGAGCCGTCCGTTGCTGCGCTGCGCGCCACCGCGGGCCGCGCCGGCCGACGCGCTGCGCGGTTGCGGCACCGGCACAGCGACCATGCCGGCGTACAGGCAGCCCATGAAGCCGACGTGAAAGTCGAGCTTCGACATGGCGGGCACCAGCACGCGTGAGCCTTCCGAGCCCACCGCCAGCAGGCGCGCCGCGAGCGTGCGGGCCTTGCGGTCCCAGGCGGCCCAGCTCAGCGTATCGACCACGGCGCCGTCGGCGTCGAGCGCAGTAACCCGGGTTGCGAACGCATGCGGCCCCTTCGCCAGGGCTGCCAGCAAGCCAACCAGCGTCTCGCTCATGGCCCGTACTCCGCGTCGAGCCAGGCTTCGAAGGCCGGCACGTCGGGCACTATGGCGTCGGAACACGACAGCACCGCCAAGTTCTGACGCATGTCCGTGATCGAGACCACCTTGCGTCCGGCGCGGTGGGCGCTCAGCATTTCGGCGGCCGTGCCCATGCTGGGCTCGTGGTCGGGCAACCACACCACGCACACGTCGGACTCGGCGGCAAGGTGGGTCAACCGGTGGAAGGTCTGCGTCAGTTCCACCAGCGGGGCAGGCAGCTCCCGGCGCAGGATCAGCGGCATGCTCGCCAACGCGGCATGCTCGGTGCGGATGGCCTCGCGCGAATGCGCCATTTCACGCCACATCACCTCGCCGGGGTCGTACACCACGGCTTGCGGAAAGCGCGCCAGCAGCAGGTCGGTGAGGGTGCGGCGGTAGTCCTGGCTTGACAGGTCGGAGCCACGCCGAGCACCTTGCATCAAGCCGGCGATAAAGAAGCTTCGCGGCAGTTCGCGCACGCGGCCAGGGGGCGTCAAGACAGTTTCCTTCATTCGTTTTCCAGTGAGTAGGTCGGAAGCACTCGGTCCACCGGTGCCACGGAGCGGTACACCTCGGCCGCCCGCAACAGCAGGGCCTCAATGGCATCGCGGGGCTCTCCCAGGACTTCGGCCACGGCGGCGATGTCTTCGTCAAAGCCGGTCTGGCCATGGCGGCTGATCTGGCCCTGGTTGTTCTTGCTCACCAGCGAGCTCGCCTTCACGCCCTCGGGCAGACAGGCCAAGGGGTAGATCACTTCGCTCAAGGCAAGGTGCCTGGGGTGCAGCACGCGCACCGAGAGGTTGTTCTGCTCGGGGTGCAGCAACACGTCGTTCAACAGCGTCGCAGGCGTCGGGAAGACGGCGTGCTGCGCCAGGTTGAAGCCGAAGGACCGGTGCAGATACCGGTGGCCCCTGCGCGGGCTGTGGCGCAGGTAGTCGAGTTGCAACGTGTCGGCCGCGATGTCCCAGGTGGCGCGCAAACGACTGGGCTCGATGCTGCCGTCGGGCATGCGGCGCATCGGGTACGCGGCCACGCCGACCACCGCCTGACCTTCCTTGGCGTCGCGTGCGTCGAGCAATAGCGGAGCGCTGGGCAGGAGGTACGGGTCAAGCACCGCGAGCTGGTTGCCTTCGCGGTAGTACGCGGCCACATGGCGCCCGTCGCGCAGCAGCGTGGCGCCGACGCCGGTCTTGCGTCGCACGAGCTCGACGCTGTGCACGGTCTGGTGCACGCACGAGACGCCCAGGTGCACCTTGGTCTGCTCGCCGCCGAAGTGTTCCAAGAACTGGCAGGCGCTGTTGTACGGAACTTCGACCAGGGTCTTGTGCAGCGCGGCCTGGAGTTCCTGCAGGAAGTCGGCGTTCATCGTCGCCCCTTCAGCTTCGCGCCGCGAGCGCGGTGCGAATGATCTTCAGGCGCGATGGCGGGCGACGCTTCTGCATCGGTTCGCCGTTCAGGAGCGCCAGGTGTTCAACCAGCGCGCCCTTGAACGCAGCCAGTGCGAACTGCGTGGCGTTGCGGGGGATGTCCATGAACCTGATGCCGCCCGTGAGGTCGACGCCGTCGGCGGCCTTGAGCTCGTCGAACTTGCGCTTGATCTCGGGGTTCTTCTCTTTCGCCGACAGGTAGGCCGCGATCACCTTGGACTGAAGGTCCACGGTCGGGAAGTGGCCGCCGGTCGAGTCGGTCATGCCGGCGATGAAGAGGTCATCGAAGCGCGGCGAGAACCCGTAGAGGTAGAAGTTCGGGCGGCTCTTCACCCAGTCGAGCAACTTGGGCTCGATGAAGGGAATGTGGATGCTGAAGCCCGTCGCGCAGACGATGGTGTCGAACTCCTGTTCTTTGCCATCGGTGAAGGTGACTCGGCGGCCTTCGATCTTGGCGACCCCGGTGCGGATGTCGATACGGCCATGGGCCGCGTAGTACGGCACCAGGCTGTTGATGATGGCCGGCGTCTCCAGCGGGCGGTGGTCGGGCGCAGGCAGGCCGAAGTCGGACGGCCGCCCGACGGTCAGGCGCAGCAACGTCTTCATCACCCACGAGGTCAGGCGCTGGGGCATGCGCAGCGAGCGCACGAACGGCCCCACTTGGTCGGCCGGCCAGCCGAGAATGAACTTTGGATAGAAGTTGTAGCCACGGCGCATGCTCAGCGCCGCCCGCGTCGCGACCTGCGCGCATTCGACCGCGATGTCACAACCGGAGTTGCCCGCGCCGATCACCAGCACGCGCTTGCCCGCAAAGGGCACCGCGTCAACGTAGTCGCGGCTGTGCAGCACATCGCCTTCAAAGTGGCCCGGCAGCTCGGGCTGGTTCGGGTACCAGTTGTGGCCGTTGGCGATGACCACCGAGGGGTGGTCGCAGGTGGTGCCGTCGGCCAGGATGATGCGCCAGCCGCCCCGGGGCAGGCGCTCCATGCGCTCGACCGACGAGTTGCAGCGGACGCTGCTGGTCAGGCCATGCTTGTTCGCGTAGGCACGCAGGTATTCCAGCACTTGGTCGTGTCGCGGGTACACCGGGAAGTCACGCGGCATCGGGAAGTCTTCGAACGCCGTGACATGGCGAGAAGTGATCGTGTGCGTGTTGCGGTAGGCCGAACTCTTGGGGTTCGACAGGTTCCAGATGCCACCCAGGTCGGAGTGCGCCTCGTAGCAGACGGCAGGAATGCCGCGTGTGATCAGGTTCTTCATCGTGGCCAGGCCCGAAGGTCCTGCGCCGATGACGGCCACTACACCTTCCGCCGCGCGGGCGAGGTTTCGTTCAGACATGATTGTTCCTCGACGTTCTTATGGGCTGCCTGGTGAGGGCCACCTTGTTCAGGGTCGACGACCCTGCTTTTCCTATGGGAGCGCTTCCGGGGCCGCGTCCTTCGATCCGGACACGGCCACACCGATCAAGGCCAACACCTGGAGCGCGAAGCCCACGAGACACACCGTCTCGATATTGGCCAGACCGATCACCCAGGCGCCGACCGCAGCCCCGGCAGAGATGCCGAAGTACGTGCCCGAGGTGCTCAAAGACATCATTTCCACCGGCGAGCCGGGTGCCAGGGCCATCAGCCGCGACGCTTGCGGCGGCGTGCACGCCCAGCCGCTTGCCGCGAACAGCGGCAGCCCCAGCACCGTCAGCACCAGGCCCAGGTTCGGCCCGAGCTTTGCGGCCAGCGCCAAGCACAGCAGCGAAACCGCGTGCACGAACAGGACGCCGACCAAGGTGGCCTTGGGTCCGAAACGGTCGCTGCAGCGCCCGCCGATCTGGTTGCCTGCGATGGCTGCCGCCCCGTACAGCAGCAGCACCGGGCTCACGGCGGCTTCCGACCAGCCGGTGGCCTGCTGGAGCAGCGGCACGATGTAGGTGTAGACCGCGATGCCCCCGGTCATCCAGAGGAAACCGCTCAAGAGCGTCAGCACCACGTCGAGCCTGCGCAGCGGGCGCAGGCGCGCCGACAGGGTCGCCACCGGCGACGCCGGCAGCGTGGGCAGCAGGCGCCACAGCACGAAGCACGCGAGGGCCGCCACCAGTGCCACGAAGAAGAAGGTCCAGCGCCAGGTGCCCAGGCCTGCGATGAACGTGCCGAGCGGAACGCCCGTGACCAGCGAGATTGTCAAGCCCGCAAACACCACGCTGGCGGCGCGCCCGCGCTGCTCGGGCGGGGCCATCTGCACCGCGATGCCCACGGCCGCCGGTGAATAGATGGCGGCTGACAGCGCTGCGGCGACACGCCACACCGCCAGCCAGAAGAAGCTTTCGGCCATGGCGGCCATCAGGTTGGCCAGCGCGAACACGGCCATCGCGCCCAGCAGCACTGTGCGCCGCGGCCATCGTCCGCTCAGCGCGCCGGCAATGGGCGCAAAGACCGCGTAGGACAGCGCGAACACAGACACCAGCAGCCCTGCCTGGCTCAACGTCACCCCAAGATCAGAAGCGATGCTCGGTAGAATTCCGGCCACGACAAAGCCGTCGGTTCCGATGGCAAACGCCCCGATCGCCAGAACGAAGAGGCGATGGTTCAGCCCAATCAATGCAGCCCGGGGAGAACCCAACCTCAGCCACGATCGAAGAAGAACTGTCAGCATGGGGGTGCCCGAAGAACGCACTCAGGCCTTGAACAATGCATGCATGCTGTCGATCGACTCGGGGCCATAGCCGACAGAGCCCACCGGAACCTTACCGTCGATGGCGTCGATCACGCGCGCGGTCCAGCGAGGGCCGAAACCGCCGCACAGCTCAATGAGTTGCACCCCTTCCTTCACGAGCTCCTGCGCGACCTCTACGCCTTGGCTCGCGGTGGACACGCCTACGGAGATCATCTCGAACACGGGCGACTTCATGACATGCCGATGAATACGTGGGTCGAGTTGCCCACCAGTCACGATGAAACCAAATTTGTTCAATGCCATGCTGGATGCAGCCTCAATCAAAACAGATCACCGATTATTCGAAGCGTGTTGCCACGCGTCCAAGACCGTTTCAAGCTCAGTTGAGACCCAAGGCGCCAGATGCTCGACCTACAACAACTGCATTATTTTGTGACCGTCGCCGAGACCGAGAACGTCGGCCAAGCCGCGCAACTGCTGCACATCTCACAGTCACCGCTGAGCCGGCAAATCCGGCAGCTTGAAGAGCGCTTGGGCATGACGCTCTTCGAGCGCGACAAGAAGCGCCTGCGGCTCAACCCCACGGGGCGTGCCTTCTTGGTCGAGGCTCGCGCCCTGCTCGCGCATGCTATGCGGGTGCAGCAACGTGCGCACGACATCGCCTCGGGCTGCGGCGGCACACTGGTGATCGGCTATGTAGCCGGCGCCATTCACGCGGGAGTCCTGGGCGAGTCACTGCGCAATTTCCGGCTCCTGGCCCCGGGGGTGCGCCTGCAGTTGCTCAGCCTGCGTTCGGATGAACAGTTCGCCGCACTGAAGCACAACGAGATTGACATTGGCTACACCTACGCGGAGCCCCCTTCCGAACACGCGATGCAATACCTGCTGGCAGCCGCCGAGACATTCTTGCTCGCTGCGCCCGAAGCCGCTGGCGACATCGACATGGCGCAACTGCGCGATGCCCCCTTCATCGCCCCGCTGTCGTTGAAGGCGCGTGAAGAGATCCATCAGGCCTGCTCTGAGATGGGCTGGGTGCCGGAAATCCGCGCCGAGGCGGCCGATCCCGCAGCCGCGCTTGGCTTGGTGCAGGCCGGCGTGGGCATGGCGCTCGTGCAGGCCAGCCTGGCCGGCACGGCTCCGCCGGGGGTGCGCCTGCATCCCCTGCCCGAGCATTTCCCCATGCGAATGCGTGTCTACTGCGTGTCGTCGGCCACCCCGACGGCACTGGCGCAGCGCTGGATGGACGCCGTGCCCCGCATCCCGTCCGGCAAGCCCACCCAGGCGCCAGGCAAGCCCGGGCCGCCAATGAACGAAACCAAGTTCGCCCCGCGCGGGTCAGTAAGCCACGAAGCCCTCAGCAGTTTGGGGCACACGACAAACGAAGGCACCGCATGACATCCACACGCATTCAGGCCGCGTCCAGCACAGCACGTCGCGCCGGGTCGAGATCTGCGCCGCACGCCGCCGACCGGCGATGCACCCTGCGAGCCGGGGCCGCGCTGTTGGCCTGGGCCGCATTGGCGGCGGGCCACGTGCCCGCATGGGGTGCCGGCCCTGCGGCGACGCCCGTCCTGCTGGTGGTCGGCGACAGCCTTTCGGCCGAGTACGGCCTGACGCGCGGCAAGGGCTGGGTCGCGCTGCTGGAGCAACGCCTTGCCAGCGAGCGCGTGGCCGCCAGCGTGGTCAACGCCAGCATCAGCGGCGACACCACCTCGGGTG
>JAYSYW010000271.1:0-3917 GCA_043727255.1 Rhizobacter sp.
CGCAGGCGTTCCCAGTCTCTGCATAGTCAAGAAACAACTATGCAAGGTCGGAATCCATCGTTTCCCCAAAAAGTGACCTCCCCTAGCATCCGCCACCGATTCACAGGAAATGCCATGCCACACGCAGCCGCCCCCGCATTGCCCGTTCAGGCCCTTCACCGCCGCCGCAGCCTGGGCCTCATGGCCAGCGCTTTGTTGCTGGGCGTGGCGCCTTGGGCACAGGCCGCTGGCCCGACCTTGCTGAACGTGAGCTACGACGTGTCGCGCGAGTTCTTCAAGGAATACAACGTCGCCTTCGCCAAACACTGGAAGGCCACCGCGAACGAAGACATCACGCTGAACCAGTCGCATGGCGGCTCCAGCAAGCAAGCACGTGGCGTGATCGACGGCCTGGAAGCCGACGTGGTGACGATGAACCAGTCGAGCGACATCGACGCCATTGCCGAACGCGGCAAGCTGCTGCCGGCCGATTGGGCCAAGCGCTACCCCAACAACAGCGCGCCCACCACGTCCACCACCATCATCCTGGTGCGCAAGGGCAACCCCAAGGGCATCAAAGACTGGGCCGATCTGGCCAAGCCCGGCGTGAGCGTTGTGATCCCCAACCCGAAGATCACCGGCAATGGCCGCTACACCTATGTGGCCGCCTGGGGCGCAGCCATCAAGGGTGGTGCCACGCCGGCGCAGGCCAAGGCACAACTGCAGAAGATCTTCGCCAACGTGCCGGTGTTCGACGGTGGCGGCCGCGCCGCCACCACCACCTTCGCGCAGCGAAACATCGGCGACGCGCTGGCCACGTTCGAAAGCGAGATCAACCTGATCAAGCAGGAGTTCGGCGACAACTTCGATGTGGTCTACCCGAAGTGGAGCATCCTGGCCGAGAACCCGGTGGCGGTGATCGACAAGGTGGTCGAAAAGAAGGGCACGCGCAAGCAGGCCGAGGCCTACCTGAAGTACCTGTGGTCTGACGAGGCACAAGAAATCGCCGCCAAGCACCAGTTGCGCCCGCGTTCGGCCGCGCTGCTGGCCAAGTACGCGAAAGACTTCCCGAAGATCAACACCTTCACCATCGACGAAGCCTTTGGCGGCTGGAGCAAGGCGCAGAAAGAGCACTTCGACGACGGCGCCACCTATGACCAGATCCTGCTCGCCATCAAACGCTAAGGACTGAACGCGCAGCTTTCATCATGATTTTTTCTCGTGCGCTTCTGAAGCGGCACAGCGTGTTGCCGGGCTTCGATCTGGCGCTCGGTTTCACGCTGCTGTACCTCGCCTTCATCGTTCTCATCCCGCTGTCGGCGGCCTTCCTCAAGACCTTCACCATGACGTGGCCGGCGTTCTGGGACGCCGTCACCTCGCCGCGTGTGGTGGCGTCGTACCGGCTCACCTTCGGCGCGTCGTTTCTTGCCGCGGTGGTCAATGGCTTCTTCGGGCTGATCGTGGCCTGGGTGCTGGTGCGCTATGAGTTCCCGTTCAAGCGGCTGGTCGATGCGCTGGTGGACTTGCCGTTTGCCCTGCCCACCGCTGTGGCCGGCATTGCGCTGACGGCGCTGTATTCAACCAACGGCTGGATCGGCCAGTACCTGGCGCTGTTGGGCATCAAGGTGTCGTTCACGCCGCTGGGGGTGTTTGTGGCGCTGACCTTCATCGGCTTGCCCTTCGTGGTGCGCACCTTGCAGCCGGTGCTCGAAGACTTGCAGACAGAGCTGGAAGAAGCCGCCGCCACGTTGGGTGCGAGCCGTTGGCAGACCTTCACGCGGGTCATCTTCCCGATCCTCACGCCTGCCTTGTTGACCGGCTTTGCCTTGTCTTTCGCGCGTGCACTGGGCGAATACGGCTCGGTGATTTTCATCGCCGGCAACATGCCCATGGTGTCGGAGATCACGCCCTTGCTGATCATCACCAAGCTGGAACAGTACGACTACGTGGGCGCCACCGCCATTGCGGTGGTGATGCTGGTGTCTGCCTTCGCGATGCTGCTGGCCATCAACCTTTTGCAGGCCTGGACGCGCAAGCGCCAGGGCCGCTGATCTGACATCGACATCGACCCATGACGACTGCTGTTCAACTTTCATCAGCCGCCCTGGCGCCGCCTGTGCGGCGAGCGAAGGCGCGTGCCGCACTCGCCGCCACCGCCGAGCCCGCCTGGGTGCGCCTCGTGCTCATCGGCATTGCGCTGGTGTTCCTGACCTTGTTCTTGTTCGTGCCTTTGGCGGCCGTGTTCTTCGAGGCATTCAAGAAGGGCGTGGACGTGTACCTCGCGGCCATCGTCGAGCCCGATGCGCTGTCGGCGGTGAAGCTCACGCTGATCGCCGCCGCCATCTCGGTGCCGCTGAACCTGGTGTTCGGCGTGGCGGCTGCCTGGTGCATTGCCAAGTTCGACTTCCGTGGCAAGAACGTGCTGCTCACCTTGATCGACCTGCCGTTCTCGGTGTCGCCGGTGATCGCGGGTTTGATCTACGTGTTGATCTTTGGCCTGCAAGGATGGTTCGGTGAATGGCTGCGCGACCACGACCTGAAGGTCATCTTCGCGTTGCCGGGCATCGTGCTGGCCACCGTGTTCGTGACCTTCCCATTCGTGGCGCGTGAACTGATTCCGCTGATGCAGGCGCAGGGGCAGGAACAGGAAGAAGCCGCCCGCGTGCTGGGCGCGTCGGGCTGGCAGATGTTCTGGCGCGTGACCATGCCGAACGTGAAATGGGCGCTGCTGTACGGCGTGATCTTGTGCAACGCGCGGGCCATGGGTGAGTTTGGCGCGGTGTCGGTGGTGTCGGGCCACATTCGCGGGCAGACCAACACCATGCCGCTGCACATCGAAATTCTCTACAACGAATACCAGTTCGCGGCGGCCTTCGCCGTGGCCTCGCTGCTCGCCGGTTTGGCGCTGGTGACGCTGGTGTTGAAGTACATCGTCGAACGCCGTGTGCGCCGCGAAATCAAGCGGGCCTCCGAAGGGATTGAAGAATGAGCATCGAAATCCGCAACCTGAACAAGCGCTTCGGCAAGACGGTCGTCTGCGACAACCTGAACCTCGACATCCCGTCGGGTGAACTCGTCGCGTTGCTCGGCCCTTCGGGCTCGGGCAAGACCTCGCTGCTTCGCATCATCGCGGGGCTGGAACGGCCTGATTCCGGCTCGGTGCTCTTCCACGGTGAAGACGCCACGTTCGATGACGTGCGCGATCGCAACGTGGGCTTCGTGTTCCAGCACTACGCGCTGTTCGGCCACATGAGCATCTTCGAGAACGTGGCCTTCGGCCTGCGGGTGCGCCCGCGCGCCACGCGGCCCAGCGACGCGAAGATCAAAGAGAAGGTGATGGAGCTGCTGAAGCTCGTGCAGCTCGACTGGATCGCCGACCGCTACCCGCACCAACTGTCGGGCGGCCAGCGCCAGCGCATTGCCTTGGCGCGCGCCCTGGCCGTTGAGCCGAAGGTGTTGTTGCTCGATGAACCCTTCGGCGCGCTTGATGCCAAGGTGCGCAAAGAGTTGCGCCGTTGGCTGCGCCGCTTGCACGATGAAGTGCATGTCACCAGCGTGTTCGTGACCCACGACCAGGACGAAGCCATGGAGGTGGCCGACCGCGTGGTGGTGATGAACCAGGGCCGCATCGAACAAGACGGCCCGCCCGACGAGGTGTACGACCGCCCGGCCACACCCTTCGTGTTGCAGTTCCTGGGCGACGTGAACCTGTTCCGTGGCCGCTTCGGGCATGCGCCGGGCGGAACGACGGGTGCCGATGCCGAGGTCAGCTACGTGCGGCCTCATGAGCTTGAAATTCTGGATGTGGCGCAAGAAGGCACGCTGGCGGTGACGCTGTCCCAGGCGCTCACGGTCGGGCCGCAAACGCGCATCGAATTCAAGCGGCAAGACGACGGCAGTTATGTCGATGTCGAGATGCCGCGCGTCGAATACACCGC
>JAYSYW010000272.1:0-19638 GCA_043727255.1 Rhizobacter sp.
CATGATCTCCATCAAGCCGCCCAGCATCGCTGCAAATGGAATGTATTCACCGAACGGCACCAAATGCTGTTTGGAATAAATCTGCTCCGGCCCCCCAATGCTCACCATGCTGTTGTAATACTGCTGGGTGCGCATGTTCATCACCGGCATGCCTATAAACAAATCCGCGCTGGCATTACGCGCTTCCTGACCCAGCTCCGCCAGCAGCTCGCGGGCTTGGTGGTAAAACACTGGCAACGCAGTTTCCGGCCAGATGATCAAGTCGCTATCCCAGTTGAGGCGCGTATTCTCAACATACCAGTCAATGGTCGGTTGCCGCTGCTCGGGGCGCCACTTGATATCCTGCGATACATTGCCTTGCAGCAACGCGACCTTGATCGGCGCGCCTGCAGGTGTCGCCCATTCGATCCATGTCAGCGTGAATACACCCAAGACCAATACCGCAAGGGCGGGCAATGCTACTTTCCAAAGATTCGCGCGCCGTGCGTACGCCAGCAGCGCCGCCATGAAGCTCACAGCCCACGAAACACCATACACACCTACAATGGGCGCGAGACTGGACAGCGACGAGTCCACTTGACTATATCCCACCGCCAGCCATGGAAAACCGGTAAATATCCAGCCCCGGCACCACTCACCCAGCGTCCATAATGCGGACACGGCCAGCGCGTTGCGCCACAGCGCGCCGGGCTGCTGAAAATACCGTACCTGTAACCACCCCACGGTAGCGGGAAACAAGGCCAGAAATAGCACGAACAAGAGAGTAAGCAACACGCCCAGAGGGGCCGATACCCCGCCGAAATCATGCATGCTGACGTAGACCCAACTGACGCCCACACCGAACATGCCCACGCCAAACAGGTAGCCGCTCCAGAAGGCCTCGCGGGCCGCTGCGCGGCGCCACACGCCAAACAACGCTACGAGACTGACAAAAATTAGAGGGATAAAATTAAATGGTGCAAACGCCAGCGGGACCAACAATCCAGCAATCGTTGCCAGTAGATAACGTCGTCGCGACGTCGACAGCAGAGTTTCGAAATTCACGTGGATGACTACGATGCGCCGTCGACGGAGTTTGCGCGCGTCACTTGCAGCAACTGGATGCGACGGTTGTCCGCACGCAGCACTTTAAACTGAAACGCTCCGAACGTGACTGACTCGCCGCGCTTAGGCACGCGCCCAAATTCATTGGTCACCAAGCCACCGACCGTATCGAATTCGTCATCGCTAAACCCGGCACCGGCTTCCAGATTGAAATCTTCAATCGGCGTGATGCCTTTGACCGTAAAGCGCGCATCGCTGACTTTTACGATGAACGCGTCATCGTCAATGTCATGCTCGTCTTCAATCTCGCCGACGATTTCTTCCAGCACGTCTTCGATGGTGATGAGCCCGGCGGTGTTGCCGAACTCGTCGATCACCAGCGCCAAGTGGCTGCGGTTGGAGCGGAACTCCCGCAGCAACTCATTCAAGCCCTTGGACTCGGGCACGAAGATGGCGGGGCGCAGCAGGGTGCGCAGATTCAGTTCGGGCGCCCGCTGCAGCTTCAGCAGGTCTTTGGCCATCAAGATGCCGATGATGTTTTCGCGCGAACCTTCGTAAACGGGAAAGCGCGAATGGCCGGTGTCGATCACGCCCCACAGCAGTTCGTCGTATGGCGCCTCAATGTCCAGCATGTCCATGCGAGGGGCTGCCACCAGCACGTCGCCAGCCGTCAGGTCGGCCATGCGGATCACGCCTTCGAGCATCATCCGCGACTCGGGCGCGATCAACTCTCGGTGTTCGGCGTCGGCCAGGGTCTCGATCAGTTCGTCGCGGGAATCAGGACCCGGCGACACGAATTCGATCAGCCGCTCGAAGAGGCCCCGCTTGTCGGCATGCGGGGAGTTCTTGTCAGAACCCTTGAAAGGACGACTGGGATGAGGGTCGGACATCGCGCCTGGAGCGGGAATGGCTGGGGAGGGCAAAGCTTAACAGGCCGTCAAGGCAGGCCCCGCGCCGACACCCGGCCGCTTGACACATGTGCTAGCTTGAACAAAAGTCACCCGCCCCCACCTTCCGGCCCTGCCGCGCGAGCGCACCTCTCTATATAGGCACCACATGAGTCTCATCCCCGCAACCATCCTCACCGGCTTTCTGGGCTCGGGCAAAACCACTCTGCTGCGGCGCGTGCTGACCGAAGCGCATGGCCAGAAAATCGCCGTGATCGAGAACGAGTTCGGCGATGAAAACATCGACAACGAGATCCTGGTGCAAGACACCCAGGAACAAATCATCCAGCTCAACAACGGCTGCGTGTGCTGCACGATCCGCGAAGACCTGCGCTCGACCCTGAGCGACCTGGCCGAAAAACGCCGCAAAGGTGAACTGAGCTTCGACCGGGTGGTGATTGAGACCACCGGTTTGGCTGACCCTGGCCCCGTGGCGCAGACGTTTTTCATGGACGACGAGATTGCCGAGAGCTACTTGCTCGACTCCATCCTGACCCTCGTGGACGCGAAACACGCCCAGACGCAGCTCGACGACCGCCAGGAAGCGCGCCGCCAGATCGGCTTTGCCGACCAGATCTTCATCAGCAAGACCGACCTGGTGGACGACGCCGACGTGGAAGAACTGGCCCACCGCATCAAGCACATGAACCCGCGCGCGCCGCAGCGCCGGGTGAATTTTGGCGACGTGCCAATTTCAGAGGTGTTTGACCTGCGCGGCTTCAACCTGAACGCCAAGCTCGACATCGACCCCGATTTCCTGAACGCCGACACCCACGGTCAAGATCACCACCACGACCACGAACATGGCGAGCACTGCGACCACCCGCACCACCATGCGCACGACGATGATGTGAAGTCCTTCGTGTTCCGCTCCGACCGCGCCTTCAACCCGGCCAAGCTGGAAGACTTTCTCGGCTCCATCGTGCAGGTCTATGGCCCGAAGCTGCTGCGCTACAAGGGCGTGCTGCACATGAAGGGCAGCGACAAGAAAGTCATTTTCCAGGGCGTGCACCAACTCATGGGCAGCGACCTCGGCCCCGCTTGGGCCAAGGGCGAAAAGCGCAACAGCAAGATGGTGTTCATCGGAATCGACCTGCCCAGCGAGATCTTTTTGCAGGGCCTGGAGCAATGCCTGGTCTGACCTGCCCGTTGGCTGAAGGCAACGTGGCTACAATCCGCGGCGCCCAATGTCGGCTGCGAGGCTCCAAGCATTGTCTTCAGGCGCCTCAGAGCGGGTATAACCCCCGGTACCCCTGGTGAGGAGACCTCTGTGAGCAAGACCCCGGCCAAGCAAGCAACCGCGACCAAGGCGCCCGCCAAAAAAACGGTGCCGGCCGCGAAGCCAACCGCCAAATCTCCCGCACCTCATCCTCCCAAGACCGCATCGAAACCTGCTGCAAAGACTGCTCTGAAGACCACACCCAAGACCATCCCCACCGTCACCGCCCCGGCAGTGACGCAAGCCGCACCGGCGCCGGTCAAGGCCGCAGCCGCACCCGCAACTCCCGCACCCGCACCGGCCAAGCCGGCCCGCGTGGTGCAACCCAAGATTTCCGCAGCTGCGCGGGCTTCGGCGCTGGCCTCCACACCTGCGCCCGTGCCGCCGCCAACGTCTCGGTTCGCCGACCGATTCGCGCCGCCGCGCCCCCCGACCCGACAGATGAACTCTCTCTTGATCGACATTCCGAAGACGGAACACAAGGCCGACCCGAAGTTGGCCAACGCATGGAAGACCAAGTCGGGCCGTGACCTGACCGAGCCTGAGTTGCTCGCCATGCCCGAGAGCGAGTACATGAACGACAAGCAGCTCGAATTCTTCCGTGCCCGTTTGCAGGCACTGAAGGACGACCTGCTCAGCAACGCCGGCCAAACCACCGAGCACCTGCGCGAAGACACCTCCATCGTTCCCGATCCGGCCGACCGCGCCACGATCGAAGAAGAACACGCCCTGGAATTGCGCACCCGCGACCGTGAACGCAAGCTGCTCAAGAAGATCGCCCAGTCGCTCGGCCGCATCGAAGCTGGCGACTATGGCTTTTGCGACGAAACCGGCGAGCCCATCGGTTTGGGCCGTCTGGTCGCCCGGCCCACCGCCACGCTGTCGCTCGAAGCCCAGCAACGGCGTGAGCTGAAGCAAAAGATGTTCGGCGACTAAGCCCCTCAGTCAGCGCACCCCCCTCGCCCATGTCGGATCCGAAAGACAGCACCAGCTTCTTCCGCAAAGTGGTCAAGTTCGTGGCCAACCCGGCCACCGACTGGGCGCAGTTGTCCACGCCCTCTGACGAAGCCCGCGAAAGCGAATACGCCAAGTCCGAATTGAAGGCAATGATCGAGCGCAAGAGGCGCAACGACTTCGTGCGCAAGCGCGAGTTCGACATGCTGCGCAAGGTGCGCCGAGAAGGACTGACCAGCGAACAGCTGGCCGCGCTGGGTGGGTCGTCTCGGCTAGATGACTCCGAAGCCCGCATGCCCGAAAGCGGCGCAAAGCCTGACAGCGGCGTGAAGGCCAAGATCGACGAGATCGAGCAGCAGATGGTCGGCGACGGCCTGGCCTCTCCCTCTCGTCGCACGCCAGCCTTTTATGAAGCACCGACGCAGCCGGCTGCCATGGGCTACGCCCGCACCGAGCCCGACAACTCCATCGCCCGCGAAACCGCGCGACAGCCCGCGAAAGCGCCGCCCAAGGAACGCGACGCCGTAGTTCAGCCCGCCACGGCAGTCATGGGCCCGGGCATGTCGCCGCTGGCCCCCATGGGCATCGAAGCGGTGGTGAACCTGGCTCCGCAGTACCCGCAAGAAGCCAGCGAAATCGCGCACGACCCCGACCTCGACGAAGCCGTGATTGCCTTCGCCAACGCTGACTTCGAAAGTTGCGAGCAGTCGTTGGCCGACCTGACTCGTGCCGGCGGCCCGCGTGCCGACCATGCCGAAACTTGGCTTGCGCTGTTCGATCTGTACCGCGCGATTGGCCAGCAGCACAAGTTTGAAAGTCTGGCGCTCGACTACGCCCAGCAGTTCGGTTGGTCGGCGCCGCAGTGGTTTTCGATGCCCAAGCTGGTGGCTGAAGCGGCCGCCAGCGAAGAACGCGCACCACGCGCCCGCTCCGACGGGCAAGTGGGTTGGGTGTGTCCCGCCATCGTCGATGCTGACGCCGTCTCGCGCTTGCATTCGCAGACCCTTCAGATGCCGCTGCCCTGGGTCTTCGACTGGAGCGCGCTGGAAAGCATTGACGCCGAGGGCTCGGCCAAACTCAGCGAGTTGTTCCGCAGCTGGATGGGCGAATCGCTCGACATGCGCTGGAACGACGGCGAACGCCTGCTTCAGGTGCTTCAAGATGCAGCGCCCACCGGCGTGCGCGATGCCGACCCGGTGTTCTGGCAACTGCGCCTGGACGTGCTGCGCCTTGCCAACCGGCCCGATCAGTTCGACGAGGCAGCCATCGATTACTGCGTGACCTACGAGGTGTCGCCACCGTCGTGGGAACCGGCCGTCTGCCAGGTGCGCATCAGCGGCTCGAACAACAGCACGCAGTCGCCACCGATGTCGGTGGTGAGCGATGTATCCACCAGCTTCCTTGAATCGCAGATCGCCGACGAGCCGTCGATGGTGCAAGTGGCGGGCGTAGAGCTTTCCGGGCAACTGGTCGGTGACATCAGCGCCACGCTGGCGAAGATGAACGACGAGTTGGGATCGGCCACCATCGTCAACGTGTCGTGCGCCCGGCTGATCCGGGTCGATTTCATCGCTGCGGGTGACCTGCTCAACTGGGTGCTGGCACGGCGCAGCGAAAACCGGGCGGTGAGCTTTTCCGACTCGCACCGGCTGGTCGCGCTGTTCTTTGGTGCGATGGGCATCAATGAGCATGCAAAGGTGAAGATCCGAATCGTCTGACTTGGCCGGCGTCGCAGGTACATACAGCCGTCTTGCGAGCCGTGCCTGACAGAGGCCCGACCTCTGTCAGGCAACAAAGCCCCCGCAAGACTGGGCATGGCTGCCCTTCAGGCAACGCCAACCCTGAGCCCCCGTGACACACATGCGCGATCGACGCATTCACTGGCGCATCGCTTCGCTCCACTTCTTTTTGCTGCAGGGCTTGAACCTGCGCGCCCAACCCGAATCTTCATCCGATGGATCAATTTCACGGCACAACCATCCTGAGCGTGCGTCGCGGCAATGTGGTGGCTTTGGGCGGAGACGGCCAAGTCACGCTGGGCAACGTCATCGTCAAGTCCACCGCGCGCAAAGTCCGCAAGCTGTACCACGACCAGGTGCTGGCCGGTTTTGCCGGGGCCACGGCCGACGCGTTCACCCTGTTCGAGCGCTTCGAGGCCAAGCTTGAAAAGCACCAGGGCCACTTGGTGCGCGCAGCCATCGAGTTGACCAAGGACTGGCGCACCGACCGCGTGCTGCGCCGCCTGGAGGCCATGCTGGCGGTGGCCGACAAAGATGCTTCACTCATCATCACGGGCAACGGCGATGTGCTGGAGCCCGAGAAGGGCATCGTCTCCATCGGCTCCGGTGGCTCGTACGCCCAGGCGGCAGCGATTGCCCTGCTCGACAACACCGAGCTGGCACCGCGCGACATCGTGAAGCGCTCGCTCGAAATCGCTGGCGACCTGTGCATCTACACCAACCAGCAGCACACCATCGAAACCCTGGACTGACATGCTGGCCCCCACGTCGCTCCGTCCCGGCCGGCGGCTCGGCTGCGCCGCGCGACGTTTTGATGCGTGACACCCCTGTTTCAGAAAGCCCCAGCCCATGAGCGCGATGACACCCCAGGAAATCGTCTCCGAACTCGACCGCCACATCGTCGGCCAAGCCGCCGCCAAGCGTGCCGTTGCCATTGCGATGCGCAACCGTTGGCGGCGCCAGCAGGTCGATGAAGCGTTGCGGGGCGAGATCACGCCCAAGAACATCCTGATGATTGGCCCGACCGGCGTGGGCAAGACCGAGATCGCGCGCCGGCTGGCCAAGCTGGCCGACGCGCCGTTCATCAAGGTCGAAGCCACCAAGTTCACCGAGGTGGGCTACGTTGGCAAGGACGTCGATTCGATCATCCGCGACCTCGTGGAGATGGCGGTGAAGCAAGAGCGCGAGCACGCCATGCGCCGCCAGCGGGCGCGCGCCGAAGACGCCGCCGAAGACCGGGTGCTCGACATCTTGGTGCCACCGCCGAGCCATTCGCGCAGTGAGTTCGGCCTGACCGCCACCACGCCGCCGGCCGACAACACCGCGCGTCAGGTGATGCGCAAGCGCCTGCGCGAAGGCGTGCTGGCCGACAAGGAAGTCGAGATCGAGGTGGCCGACACCAAGCCGACGCTGGAAATCATGGGACCGCCCGGCATGGACGACATGGCCGAGCAGTTGAAGGGCATGTTCGCCAACATGGGCGGCACGCGGCGCAAGCAGCGCAAGCTCAAGATCGCCGAGGCGATGAAGCTTCTGGTGGAAGAAGAAGCCGCCAAACTGGTCAATGAAGAAGAGATCAAGCAACTGGCGTTGACCAACACCGAGCAAAACGGCATCGTGTTTCTTGATGAGATCGACAAAGTGGCGTCGCGCAATGAAACGAGCGGTGCCGACGTGTCACGCCAAGGCGTGCAGCGCGACCTGTTGCCGCTGGTGGAAGGTACGACCGTGAACACCAAGTACGGCATGGTCAAGACGGACCACATCTTGTTCATCGCGTCGGGTGCGTTCCACCTCAGCAAACCGAGCGACCTGATTCCCGAACTGCAGGGCCGCTTCCCGATCCGCGTGGAACTGGGCTCCCTCAGCGTCGATGACTTCGAGGCGATCCTGACGCAGACACACGCCAGCCTGGTGAAGCAATACCAGGCCCTGCTGGCCACCGAAGGCGTGACGCTGGAGCTGCGGCCCGACGGCGTGCGCCGCCTGGCGCAGATCGCCTGCGACGTGAACGAGCGCACTGAAAACATCGGCGCACGGCGGCTGTCAACGGTGATGGAGCGGCTGCTGGACGAAGTGAGCTTCGATGCGCCGAACCGCAACGGCCAGACCGTGTCGATCGGCGCGGCCGAGGTCGATGCGAAGCTGGGCGAGTTGGCGCGCAACGAAGACTTGTCGCGCTACATCCTCTGATGCGTTGAAGCTGCGGCGATTGGCGCCGCAGCCGTGGGTCAGAGCGCCAGGCGGTGTGACTGCAAGGCCAGCAGGCCGTCGAAGATCAGCGTGTCCACGGTCTCGAAGGCCAGGTCGGTGATGCCGGCCAGCTTGACCGCCGCGCCCCCCGTCATCAGCAGCACCGGGTCTTGACCCGCGTGCGCTCGCAGCTTGTGGTGCATGCGTTCGACCGCGCCGGCTATGGCGTTCGCGCCACCGCTCATCAGGGCGTCGCTGGTGTTGGTGGGGAAGTCCACCACCTCACCGGTGGGCGCCTTCAGCCCGGCGGTGCCCATTTCCAGCGCGCGCAACATCAGGCCGAAGCCCGGCAGGATCAGGCCTCCGAGAAACCGCCCATTGGCATCGAGTGCATCGACCGTCACGGCCGTGCCCACCATCACCACCAACACCGGCCGGCCGGCGCCACGCGCTTTCACGCGCTGCCAGGCACCGATCAGCGCGACCCAGCGGTCGGTGCCCAATCGGTTGGGATGCTCGTAGCCGTTGATGACGCCAGCCCCGAAGGGACCAGGCACCACCCAACGCGGGTCGATGTCCCAGATTTCCAGTTGTTCTTCAACACGGCGGCGCACGCCTTCGCCCGCGACCGCGCAGCCCAGCATGCTTGCGGGTGGCGCCAAGCCCTTCCAGTCGGTGTCGGCCAGGTGGTCGATGGTCTCAAGGAAAACCGCACCGTGCGCCAACAAGGCAGCACCGGGGTACGGCGCCGCGTACTGGGCCCATTTGAGCCGCGTGTTGCCAATGTCGATGGCGAAAAAACTCATGCGCGCCCGCCTGTTCCTCAGGCAAACGGCATGGGCATTGACTGAACCGCGTGCGAGTGGAGCAACTCGCGCGCGCGCCCGATGGTCTGCGTCGCCCACAAGCTCTTGTTGGGCTTGGTGATGCGCGCTTCGATCTCATCGAGCAAGGCCTCGATGTCGTCACGCGAACGCGCCCGGCGCAGCCTCAGCATCGTCAGCGAACCACTCACCGGCGCTTCGGCGCGCACCGCACGCATCAAGATGCCCCGCGCCTCTTCGAGGATGTCACCCAGCTCGGTGAGCGGCGTCAGGCCGGAGATCGGTGACTCGCTCATCATGGAATCGGTCAGCAGCACCGATTCAGGCGGCAGCGTGAGCGAAGGCGGCAAGGCGCTCGCGATGGAGTCAGGGGCGACCATCAGGCCAGCGGGTTCAGGTTCAGGCTCCGGCGGGGGGGTGACGATCGATGCGGGCTCGGCGGCATCAACAGCTTCGTCAACGACGGTGGGTTCTGGCGGCGCCTCGGGCACCGGCTGTGGCACCGCGATCAGGCCAAGGCCCACGAGTTCATCGAAATACGCTTCATCGGCACCCGCCAGCACGGCCATCTGACGCACCATCGCCTCGGGGCGACGGCCATCGACCAGCAGCAGCACCGTGCGGTGGCGCTGGCTGAGCTTGCGCTGGCGGTTGCTCAGTTCGGCGACGCCATCCGGCGTCTTCAGGGGAACACTCAAGCTGGTCACGCTTCACGCTCCATCGGTCAGCGGCGGCAAAAAACAAGCCGCAGTTGCCGGGATTGTGCAGTGAAACCTTGCGTGCCCACCACCCCGTCAGCAGGGTGGGTACGCCCTTGGATGAGGGTATGACCGCCCGGAAATTCACTCTCGATCACGCCGCCCTGTCACATGACACCCCGCATTTCAACGTCCGCTCTAAAGCTGTCACCGCACGACAACGCCCAGAGCTGACTTGTAATGAAGTGTTTCTCTAACCTCTCGTTTTCACTGCCCCTGCGGTTTTCCCTTGCAGAGCTGTCACCCGACTTGCATAGCATTTGAACGACCGTGCAACCGTGTGCGGCGAATGTTTGGCCGTCGCGTTGCCCGCATCGGATGGCCGATCCAAAACTGGAGGATCCAATGTTGAAACGAAGAGAGGTGCTGGTCACAGGTGTGGCTGGCGGATCGCTATGGGCAGCGGGTGGCTTGGGCATTGCCCACGCCCAGGTCGTGCCGCCCGTATCGGCGCTCGATGCAGCATCGCTGGCCATCGTTCGGGTGTGGACGCCTATCGTGCTCGGGAACGGCGCCCTGCCGACCGACCCGACGGCTCGCACGAATGCCATCACCGTTACCGCACAACGTGCAGGTGAAATCGTTAGCAACTATCCCCCGCTGAACAAGGCCACGATCATTGGCCTGTTCAACACACTCAAGCAAGGCCCGCAGATCTTCAACCCGGCCTTCCCAACCACCTGGGAAGCCATGCCGGCTGCAGCGCTCAACGCTTTGCTTGAAGGGCTGCGCGTCAGCACCGTCGCCAGCCAACGCGGCATCTTCAGCGCGCTGATGGGCATCATCCCCAACGGTCACTACTCGAACCCCGCCAACTGGGCCGCGATCAACTACCCCGGACCGCCGAGAATCGTATGAGCACACCCCAAATCATTCCCATCCCATCGCGTAAACCCACGGACCCCTGGGTCTATGGCCCGCGCTACCAAGGCTGGAAGGTCACCGACGCGTCCACGCTCACCGCTGACCAGACCATCACCGCTGACGTTGTCATCATCGGCACCGGCGCAGGTGGCGGCGTCACCGCCGAAATGCTGGCGCTGTCTGGCCTGAAGGTCGTGCTGATCGAAGAAGGCCCGTTGAAGTCGTCGAACGACTTCAACATGAAGGAAGCGGACGCCTACCCGCAGATGTACCAGGAGAACCTGGGCCGTCGCACCATTGACGGCGGCGTTGGCATTCTGCAAGGCCGCACCGTTGGCGGCGGCACGGTCGTGAACTGGGCCACCAGCTTCCGCACCCCGACTCCAGTGCTTGACCACTGGCGGACCAACTTCGGCCTGACCGAATACACGAAGGCCAAGATGGATCCGTGGTTCGCCGCGGTCGAAAAGCGTCTGGCCATCAAGCCTTGGGGCGGTCCGCTCAATGGCTCGAACGCCGTGCTGAGGCGTGGTCTGACGAGCCTGGGCCTGGACTGGGGTCTCATCTCCCCGAACGTCAAGGGCTGCGCCAACCTCGGTTATTGCAACCTGGGCTGCCCGATCAACGCCAAGCAATCGATGCTTGTCGCGACGCTGCCCACTGCAATGTCCAAGGGTGCACGCCTGTACAGCCGTCTGCGTGCCCAGACCTTCACGTTCAACAGCACCAAGACCAAGATCGAATCGCTGGTTTGCGATGCCCTCGATCCGTCCGGCCTGAGCCCAAGTGGCCGCAAAGTCACGCTGAAAGCCACGCACTTCGTGTTGGCCGCCAGCGCGATCAACGGCCCGGCGCTGCTGATTCGCTCGGGTGCGCCCGATCCGCACGGCACGCTCGGCAAGCGCACCTTCCTGCACCCCAGCCCCTCGGTTGGCGCGATCCACCCTGGCCAAACCAAGCCCTGGGAAGGGCTGCCGCAGTCGATCTACAGCGACCACTACCTCAACGACAAGCCTCTGACCGGCGAGTTGGGCTGGAAGCTGGAAGTGGCGCCGCTGCACCCGGTGCTCGTGGGTGTGTCGCCGGCGTTCTTCGGTGACAACCACCTGAACGTGATGAAGAACTTCGACAAGTACACGTCGGTCATCTCGTTCATCCGTGACGGCTTCAATGCCGACAGCCCTGGCGGCACCGTGGTGCTGCGCGCTGACGGTTCGCCGGGCGTGGACTACCCGCTGACGCAGCCGTACTTCGACACCGTGCGCAAGGCGATCCGCAGCCAGGCTCAAGTGCAGTTCGCTGCCGGTGCAACCCGTGCGTTCATCGGCCACATCGACGCGAGCCCGCTGGGCTACGGCAGCATGGCCGAGTTCAACACGGCGCTTGACGCGCTGCAGATGGTCACCGGTCGCGTGCGCCTGAATTCGGCGCACCAGATGGGTGGCTGCGGCATGTCGGCCGACCCCGCCAAGGGCGTTGTGAACCCGAACGGGCGTCACCACCAGTTGACCAACCTGTCGGTGCATGATTCGTCGGTGTTCCCGACGGGCCTGGGCACCAACCCACAAGAGACCATCTTCGCGATGACGGCCCGCAACACGGCCAAGCTCGCGTATGACCTCTGGCGCATCAGCAGCTGCTCGTTGAAGGCTACCTGATCCCGCGCTGTCGGCCTGTCCGGCAGCCCAGGTTCAACCAAAGCGCCCGGCTTGTCCGGGCGCTTTTTTTTCCAACGCCTGAAGCGCCGACCCACCTCCCGCGACCTCCCATGGACACATTCACCCAAATAGCGCTCGGCTCCGCGGTGGGCATTGCCGTGATGGGCAAGCGCACCTCGTTGGCCAAGGCGGCCCTGTGGGGCGCCGTCTGCGGCACGCTCCCGGATCTCGATGTGCTCATCGACCACGGCGACCCGATCCGCGACATGACGTTCCATCGCGCGGGCAGCCATTCGCTGTTCTGGCTCACGCTGGCCGCACCCGCCCTCGCCTGGCTGATCTCAAAGATCCACCGGGAGCAAACGCAGTTTCCACGGTGGTGCCTTGCCGTGTGGCTGGTGCTGGTGACACACCCGTTGCTCGACCTCATGACCGTCTACGGCACGCAGCTTGGGCAACCCTTCACCGACCGCCCGTTTGGTGTGGGCAGCATCTTCGTGATCGACCCGCTCTACACCCTGCCCCTCGTCATAGGCGTGCTGGTGGCGCTGCGAGGGCGCACACCCCACGGCCTGCGATGGAACGCCGCCGGCTTGCTGCTCAGCACCCTGTACCTGGGTTGGAGCTTCGCCGCGCAGCAACTCGTGCGCGTGGACGCGGAAGCTTCGCTGCGGGCACAGGGCATTCATGCAGAAAGCGTGCTCGTGACACCCACGGCATTCAACACCGTGCTGTGGCGGGTGGTCGCCATGTCACCGTCCGGCTACCACGAAGGCGTTCGCTCCCTGCTCGACCGCGACACGACACTGCACGTCGAGTCATTCCCGCGCGGCGAAGCGCTGCATGCGCAACTGCAAGATCAGTGGCCTGTCGCGCGCATGGCGTGGTTCAGCCGGGGGTTCTTCAAAGTTTCCCAAGACGGCGACCAGGCCTTGATCACCGACCTGCGCATGGGGCAAGAGCCCCACTACACGTTTTCGTTCGTGGTGGCACGAAAAGAGGCCGGCCATTGGGTTGCGGCGCCGGTGCAGAACGTCGGCAGCTTGCCTGAAATCGGCCCTTCGTTGCGCTGGTTGTGGACGCGTGCCCTTGGCAACCCGACACCCCCGCCACGTTGACGCGTGGCTCGTGTCACAGCCCTGGTGCTGCTTGCTCCGGCTCGTGCGACGGCCTCTGGGCGGCCACCCATTGCTTGGGGCTCAGCCCCAGTTTGGCGGTGAAGGTGCGTGAAAGCGCCGAGGCGCTGCCGTAGCCCAGGTCCATCGCCAAGCGCTTCAAAGGCGTGCCTCGCCGCAGGCCCTGTTGGGCAAGCGTGAGGCGCCAGTTCGCCAGATAGTCCATTGGCGTCTGTGCCACCACCTCCCGGAATGTGGCGGCGAACAGACTGCGCGACAGGCCAGCCTCTTCGGCCAGCGACTGCACCGACCACGCTTCGGCGGGCCGCGCATGCAGCGCCCCCAGCGCCTGCGACAGCGCCGGATGCGCGAGCCCCGCCATCAAACCAGACGAGATGCCGCCCGGCTGCTGCAACCAGCCGCGAAGCAGTTGAATCAACAGCACCTCAAACAATCGGTCGGCCAGCAGACGCTCGCCTTGCTGAACCGCATCGGCCTCGCTGAAGAGCAGGTTGAGCGTGGGGCCAAGGGCCGGCGCGTCAGCCAGCGGCAACACAGTGAGCGCCGGCAACGCCTGCCGCAACGGGTGCAGCGCGCCGCCTTGGAAACGAACCGCCGCGCACACCACCTCGCACGGCTCTCCGGGGTCGATCACAAATGAATGGTCGAGTGGCCGGGGGTAGAACAGCAGGGTGGGCGTGTCGATGCGCAGTTCGGCAGGCACACCGTCCACGCCCGGCGCGTGCCGCAAAAGCAAAGCCCCCTGGCGCACAACGTGCAGAAAACCCACGCCGGTGTCGGCCCCGTAATGGGAGGTGGCACACAGCGCGCCAGCCTGGAACAAGTAGGTGCTGACGCGGAACCTGTCAAAGATGGCAGAGAGGCGGTTCAGGGTCATCGCATGACACGGTTCGTGGGGCACACACGCACCAAGCCAGCCAGTGCGGGCGTGAGCATCAAAAATGGAAGCCCGCGACGGTGTCAGTGCGGCTTGCGGGGCCGCCTGAACGATTTGGGCTTGTAGACGTTGCCGTCCCACTCGCCGCCGTCACCCCGGTCGCGAGCCCGGCGAATGGCCTCGTCGGCCAATCGGGCTGCCTTTCGGCGCGACATCGGCCAGCGGTACGCCCACACCAAACCTTGACGCACACGCAGCGTGAACCGCCGTGCGGCGTGGTCAACCCTGGCTTGCAGGCGAGGGCTCAACCATATCCGCGCGAACAAAAGCACGCAGACGATGAGGGTGAATCCGGCAAGCAGCGTTTGAAACACGGGAACCACCGGCGTTGAGTGAATGCGGGTGACCATCAAAGATGACGGCCGCGTGACCCCATGGTAGCCGCGCTCAGGCGCTTGCGTTCACGTGGAATGCATGGCCTCCAGAGGCTACCTCTCAGGCCATGCGCTGCCGAGACGCAGGTCAATGGGTCTCTTGACCAGGGTCGGCGATTACGTCGGAATTCCAATCGGTACCGGTAACTTCTTCCGTCTCGGCAAGGCCACGAAAGCGCTCATCAAGCTTCCCGAGGTGGTGGCGAGTGACGCGTTCGGCGGCCTCGAACAAGGCCTGTGCGGCCGTATTGGCCATATGGCCATGGCGAGGGGCTTGCGGGGAGGTTTGGCTCATTTCGGACATGCTGAACTCCTTTCAATCTGATGCACTGCAACAGCAGATGACGTGCCTGGCAATGCGGCTGCGACAGAATGGCCGGCACCTCTCGCCATAGCCTCCCATCGATGACCCTCTTTCTGATTCGACACGGCGAAACGCCGCTCAACGTGGCCCGCGTGCTTCAACCAGCCGACACGCCGCTCAGCCCACAGGGTTTGCGGCAGGCCGAGGCGGTGGCGCAGCGCATGGCAAAGCTCGGCATCCGCCGCATCGTCAGCAGCGACCTGCCCCGTGCGTGGCAAACCGCGGCGTGCATCGCCACCGCCACGGGCCTGCCTGCCGAAGCGACCCCGCTGCTGCGGGAACGCGACTTCGGCGCGCTTCGCGGATTGCCCTATGACAGCCTTGGCTTCAACCCATTGACGATGGCCGAAGCACCGACCGGCGGCGAGTCAACCGCCGACTTTCACGCGCGGGTGGCGCAAGCCTTTGCTCATGTTGTGCAATGCCGCGCCGAATGCAGCGGGCCGCTCGCCGTCGTCACCCACGGCCTGGTGATTCGCGCCCTGCTGGAGCGCCACGCACAAGCCAGTGCCCACGGCCTGCTGCCTGTGCGACTGGGCAACACATCGGTCAGCTGCATTGGCGCCGCGTCTCCGCATGCCATTGAATTGCTGGACTGCACGCGGCACCTCGACAGCAGCGGCACACAAGACGACGCGCAAAGCTTGTCGGGCGGCTGACCACGCGGGGTGCTTGCAGGCGACGCATCGCCTGTGCTCACGGCTCAGGTGGTGTCCAGCCCAGCCGTTCCAGCAATGCCATGGCCGCATCGGGCGCCCGCTCTTTGGCGCCATTGATGAAGAACATGAACACATCGCGCGGCCGCCCATTGCCATCGCTGGGGCCGTCCACATGCGGCAGGTCGGCAGGCTGCCCACCCTGCGACCAGGTGCGGGCGGCATCGGCCCACTGGTCCAGCGCTTTGGGCCCATAGCCGGCCTTGAATTGGGGCTCGGCACGCATCAGGCGGGCGTAGACGAATTCGCCAGTCAGGTCGGCAAACGAGGGGTGCTTGTCAGAGTCTGTGAAGACAGTCGCGGCGCGGTGCTTGCGCGCGAGCTGCAGGTAGTCGGGCGTCTTGAAGCTGTCGTGCCGCACGTCCATCACATGGCGCAGCGGCAAGCCATTCAGCTTCGGGGGCAACAGGTTCAAGAATGCCTCGAAGTCATCGGGCTCGAACCGCTTGGTGGGCGCGAACTGCCAGACGATGGGGCCGAGCTTCGGCCCCAGTTCGGCCAGGCCGCTGTTGATGAAGCGGTCGATCGATTCGCCGGCTTCAGCCAACACACGGCGGTTGGTGGTGTAGCGCGAGGCCTTCAACGAGAGCACGAAGTCGTCGGGCGCTTCGTCACGCCACTTGGCGAAGGTCGCGGGTTTCTGGGTGCTGTAGTAGGTGCCGTTGATCTCAATTGCCGACACCTGCCGGCTGGCAAACGCCAACTCGCGGGTGTGCGGCAGGCCGGCGGGGAAGAAGTTGTTGCGCCAGGGCTCGTAGGTCCAACCGCCGATGCCCACGCGGATGCGGTGCGCGGGGTTCGTCTGCTGTGGCATGTGCCCTCCTGGTCGTCAAACTGGGAGACCCATCTGCCGTCGCAGCGTGGCTGCAAGCCCTTGGCGGCCGATCAGATGCGGCGCAGTTGGCCGGCTTCCACACGCACCGGGTCTCCGACGCTCAGCCCGTCGAGCTGGGTCTTGTGAAAGCTGCGCATGCTGCCGTTGGGCATCTCGACATTCACGGTGTAGCCCACCACCACGAGCTTGCGGCTCTTCTCGACCTTGTTGCCGATCACCGCCCCGCCAACCGCGCCAGCCGCCGTGGCGACCTTGCGCCCATTGCCGTCACCAATCTGGTTGCCGACCACAGCACCCAGCACCCCACCCACCACCGCACCGGCGCCTGAAGGCTTGCCTTGTTCGGTGATGGTTTCGATGCTGCGCACATGACCCACCGGGGCCACCACCGGCGCGGGCGCTTTGCGCACCACGGTCACCGTCTCGGGCGCTTTCTTCTCGACCACCGCCTCGCCGCCTTGCGGACCACAAGCCGACAGTCCGATGACTGCGATCAACATCAAACTGATGGCGGCGCTGCCCAGCGATGCGGGGTTCATGCTTCCGATTGTTCTTTTGACCATCACGATTCCTCTGCTCTTTCACGCTGCCGGTTGGGTAAAACAGAGACGGTGTGCCGATGGCAGCAATGCGGAACACCCTGCTGTCATCGTGCCTTCATGGCAGGCCGCATGCAGCCCCTGAAGCACGCTGATGCATGTCGGACGTTTCCGACAGCCACGCTTCACACGCCCGTCGCCCCCACCCTGTAGGTACCTTCCTACGTGCGCTCGTTGCCTCGCCCGATACCCGTCGGCTGCACCCGCCCGCACCATTCAACGTCATGAGCTTGCCAAGGGGTGGGCACGAATGGAGCAAACCATGGCAAGCGATACCCAATGGGTGGAAGACGTGCAGCGCTGGGTGGCGGCAGCCCGGCCGCATCAGGGCAAGCCTGTGGTCGCTTCAACCACATCGGCGGCCCCGCCAAATGTGTGCGACTCCGACATGGAACTCGGCTACGAAGCCGCCAACCCCGCCCTTCAAGCTGCCCACTGGCCTGACACGCCGACACCGGTGAAGGGCGCTTCGCAATGAACATCAACACCGCACCCGTCGCGCCTGGCGCTTCGTTGCTCAGCGCCCACGAGCGGCGGCGCGTTGCTGCGGCTGCTCCGGCCCGGTTTCGGTCGCCCATCTTTCTGACTGCGCTTGGGTTGACTCTCGCCTTGGCATTGCTGTTCGGGTTCTTTGTGCACATGCAAGCCCGCGTGGCGCAGACACATGCCCAGGTGCTGGCCGACGCGCGCTGGGCGCAACTGCAGTGGCAGTGTTCAGCGGTTCCGAACGTGATGAAACGCGAGGCTTGCGTGGCCCAACTTTCAGGCGGCAGCGCATCCCGCGCGACCGAACCCACGTCTTACACCGCACCAGACTCCGACGCCTTGCTCAGCCTTGCTGAACTGAACTGAACAGCGCGGCGCAGTGGCCGGCCCAAGCGGTAAACGCTCAGCCGGTCACTGTGAAGGCCAGCGCCACGCAGGCGAGCAGCAGCACGACGCTCGCCCCGATCAGCAAGCGGGTTCGCACACGCAAGACGTCGATTGCCCGCACCACCTGGGCGTTCTGCTCGGCCAGCGACTCAATCAACTCGGCTGATGCCTTCTGCTGTTGCGCCATCTGCGCCAAGCTTTGTTCGAGGTGGTGAATGCGCGACTGCAAGTGCCCGAGCGAAACATCACCGGCGGGCACATCAACCTCAACCGGCACCTCCGTCTGCTGCTGCGTCTTGGTGAAGAACTTGCGCGCGCTTTTGGCGAGGCCCGGCGCGGCTTCGATCACGTCACTCCAGGGAATGATCTTCAGTGCGCTGATCCATCCAACCACGGCAAGCTCCTGATGTCTTCGGCTACTTCTGGCTCAGCGCGTTGCTGATCATGCGCGAGGTGATGTCCACGATCTGGATCATGCGGTCGTAGGCCATGCGGGTCGGGCCGATCACACCCAGCGTGCCTACGATTTGGCCATTGACTTCATAGGGTGCCGAGACGACCGAAAGTTCCTCGAAGGGCACGACCTGGCTTTCGCCGCCGATGTAGATGCTGGTTGTCGTACTCTTGACACTAGCTGCATGTCAACCTGGCACTGCGCCTGGAGCCCAAGCCCCCGCCGCAACAGCCACGACCGCTACGACCGACTCTGCTGCCGATTCTGCGGCAGAAACCCAGGATATTGTTGACACGGCGATTGCCGCTGGTAGCTTTACCACCTTGGTCGCCGCCGTGGAAGCCGCCGGCTTAGTGGAAACGTTGAAGGGTGAAGGTCCCTTTACAGTCTTTGCCCCAAGTGACGAAGCATTTGCCAAGCTTGATCAGGCCACCTTGGATGGACTCTTGGCCGACCCAACAGGACAATTGACCCAAATTCTGCTCTATCATGTGGTGCCAGGCGCGGTCATAGCAGCCGATGTTACGGATGGCATGGAAGCTGCTACTGTGCAGGGCGGCACCGTGAATTTTACCGTCAACAATGGTACGGTCATGATCAATGATGCCAATATCGTAAGCACAGACATTGTCGCATCCAACGGTGTGATCCATGTGATTGACACGGTACTCCTACCGCCCGATGCGACCGCTGGAGCAATGACTGATACAACGGCGATGACTGACACAATGGCTATGACTGACACAACAGCGATGGGTGACATGCAGGATATTGTTGATACCGCGGTTGCCGCTGGTAATTTCACCACGTTGGTGGCGGCCGTAGAAGCTGCTGGGCTGGTGGAAACCCTCAAGGGTGAAGGCCCCTTCACCGTCTTTGCGCCCAGCGACGATGCGTTTGCGGCGCTGCCCGCAGGCACTGTTGAAAGTCTACTGGCCGACCCCACTGGGGCACTTACGAATATTCTGCTCTACCATGTAGTGCCGGGCAAGGTCATGGCCGCTGATGTAGTCGGTTTGGAGGGTCAGGCCGTAGCAACCGTTGGCGGTGGCACATTTACGGTCATGCTGGATGGCGACAATGTAATGTTACAAGATGGTGCAGGGAACATGATTGAGGTTGTCACCACCGACATTGAAGCGTCTAATGG
>JAYSYW010000273.1:0-19472 GCA_043727255.1 Rhizobacter sp.
TGCGCACGGCACAGATTCCTCAGGCCACGCCGAGGTAGTCGCGCTTGCCCAGGTCCACCCCGCCGTGGCGCAGCAGCGCGTAAGTGGTGGTGGCGTGGAAGAAGAAGTTGGGCAACACGTAGTGCTTCAGATAAGCCTCGCCCGTGAAGCGCAGCGGGTCGCCCTGGCGCTGCGGCAGCAAGACTTCCTTGGCGTCGCTGCCGTCGATGCTGGCGGCGCTGAAGGACTGCACGTAGTCGATGGTCTTCGTGATGCGGGCGCGCAGTTCGTCAAGCGAGGCTTCGGTGTCGTCCCACTTCGGAATGTCCACGCCGGCCAGGCGGGCCATGCAGCCCTTCACGCCATCGGTCGTGATCTGGATCTGGCGGTTCAAAGGCAGCATGTCGGGCGCCAGGCGCATGCTTAGAAAGTTGGCGCTGTCGAACTTGCGCAACTCGGCGTTGGCCTTGGCCTTGTCGATCCACACCAGCATGTTGCTGAGTGTGCGCACGAAGACCGGCGCGCTGGCGGAATGCATTGAAAGACTCATGGTGTCTCCTTGGGGTTTCAGGTAAGGCGCGGATGCTAGCGTCCGCCGGCTGCCATTGCAGGAAGAGGCAGAATGCCCAGCGCCAAAGCCCATGAACATCATCATTCTCGACGACTACCAGGACGCCGTGCGCAAGCTCAAATGCGCCGCCCAACTGGAGCACCTGAACGCCAAGGTCTTCACCAACACCGTCAAGGGCATCGGCCAGTTGTCGGTTCGGCTGCGTGACGCCGAGGTGCTGGTGTTGATCCGTGAACGCACCCAATTCCCGCGCGCCCTGCTCGAAAAACTGCCCAAGCTGCGGCTCATCTCGCAGACCGGCGGCATCGGCTCGCACATCGACGTGGAAACCTGCACCCGGCTTGGCATCGCCGTGGCCGAAGGCGTGGGTTCGCCGGTGGCGCCAGCCGAGCTGACATGGGCGCTGATCATGGCGGCGATGCGCCGGCTGCCCCAGTACGTGGGCAACCTGAAGCACGGTGCCTGGCAGCAGTCGGGCCTGAAGGCGGCGTCGATGCCGCCCAACTTCGGCATCGGCATGGTGCTCTGGGGCAAGACGCTGGGCATTTGGGGCTACGGCCGCATCGGCAAGCTGGTGGCGGGCTACGGCAAGGCCTTCGGCATGCACGTCACGGTGTGGGGCAGCGAAGCTTCACGCGAAGCGGCGCAGGCCGATGGCCACGTGCCGGCACCGTCGAAGCAAGCCTTCTTCGAGGCCTGCGATGTGCTCTCGCTGCACTTGAAGCTGAGCGACACCACACGCGGTCTGGTGAAGCTCGAAGACCTTTCGCTGATGAAACCCACCGCCCTGCTGGTGAACGCTTCACGCGCCGAACTGGTTGAAGAAGGCGCGCTGGTGTCGGCGCTGAACCGGGGCCGGCCGGGCATGGCGGCCGTTGACGTGTTCGAGACTGAACCCATCTTGCAAGGCCACCCGCTGCTGCGGCTGGAAAACGCGGTGTGCACGCCGCACATCGGCTACGTTGAACAAGACAGCTACGAGCTTTACTTCGACGCGGCGTTCAAGAACGTCGTCAACTTCGTCAACGGCACTCCCACGGGCATCGTCAATCCGGAAGCGTTGAAGGTTCTGCGCGCATGAGCCGGCGGTCGGGCCGGCACGCCGGCACCCGCATGAGTTTGGCGTCCCCTTGCGCCGCATTGGGGGCAACAAGGGATTCACGATGAGTGAAGGTGCCACCGCCCATCAGAAACTCACCCAGGCCCGATGGGCACTGATGTTCGGCAACTTCGCCATCGGCTGCGGGGTGATGGTGGTGGCGGGGTCGCTGAACAGCCTGATCGGCTCGCTGCAGGTGAGCGTGGCGCTCGGCGGGCAGTTGATCTCGATCGCGGCGGTGGTGATGTGCTTCGGCGCCCCGCTGCTGGCCGCGCTGGTGGGGGGCTGGGACCGCCGCCGCCTGCTGACGCTGTCGCTCGTCTGGTACGCCGTGGGCCATGCGCTGTGCGCGCTGGCCCCCAACTACGCCGCGCTGCTGCCGCTGCGGGCGCTCAGCGTGTTGGCTGCGGCCGTGTTCACACCGCAGGCCGCCGCCGCCATCAACAGCGTGGCACCGCCTGAAGAACGCGGCCGGGCGATCATCTTCATCTTTCTCGGATGGTCAGTCGCTTCGGTCATCGGCATGCCCGTGCACAGCTTCATCGGAGAAGCCTTCGGTTGGCGCTACGCCTTCGCGGTGGTGGCGGTGCTGGCCTCGGGCGCGGCGTGGTGGGTGTGGCGGGCCATGCCCGAAGGCGTGAAGCCGCCCGCCATGAAGCTTGCCGACTGGCGCGAGGTGTTCACCCACCCGGTGCTGATGGCGATGATCGCCGTGACGGCGCTTTCCGGCGCCTCACAGTTCACGCTGTTCGCCTACTTCGCCCCCTACTACCGCCAGGTGCTCGGCGCCGATGCGGCCCAGACCAGCGGCCTCTTCTTCTGGTTCGGCGCCTTCGGGCTGCTGGGCAACCTGCTGTTGTCGCGTTACATCGACCGCGTGGGCGCCCCGCGTGTGATCGCGCTCGCGCTCAGCGCCATGGCGCTCAGCATGCTGCTCTTTCCTCTGGCAACCAGCGTGTGGGCGATGGCGCTGGTGATGCTGCCCTGGGCCTTGGGCGGCTTCGCGTCCAACTCGGCCCAGCAGGCGCGCCTGGGCGGGGCCGCACCCGGCCTGGCTTCGGCGCTGCTGGCGCTCAACACGTCGGCCATCTATCTGGGGCAGGCGGTGGGCGCGGCCGGCGGCGGCGCGATGGTGGCCGCCAGCACCGAATTGGGGGCCACGGGCAAGGCGGTGTTCGCCGGGCTGAACTGGGTCGCCCTGGTCTGGATGGTGGCGGCCGTTGCGCTCAGCGTCTGGGCGCAACGCCGAACGGAACGAGACGGTGGACGCGTCTGACGTGCGGCGCCCGGCCAGTTGCGCCGAGCTGTTTTTCGTCTTCAACCGGCTCGCCCTGCAGGGCTTCGGTGGCGTGATCGCCGTCGCCCAGCATGTGCTGGTGGACCGCCAACGCTGGCTCACGCGTGAGCAGTTCCTGCAAATGCTGTCGATGGCCCAGGTGCTGCCCGGCCCGAACGTGGTGAACCTGTCGCTGATGATCGGCGACCGCTTCTTTGGTTGGCGCGGCGCCTGCGCGGCTTTGGCTGGCATGCTGCTGATGCCGCTGGTGATCGTGCTGGCGCTGGCGGCGCTGTATGCCAGTTACGCCCACTGGCCGATGGTGGGCGGCGCGCTGCGCGGCATGGGGGCGGTTTCCGCGGGGCTGATGTTTGGTACCGGGCTCAAGCTGGCATCGAACTGGCGGAAGCACCCGATGGGCGGGCCGCTTTACCTGGGCCTGGGCGCCGTCACCTTTGGGCTGGTGGTGTTTTTCAAATGGCCGCTGGCCTGGGTGGTGCTGGGGCTGGGCTCGTTGTCGATGCTGCTGGCTTGGCGCCGGCTCAAACCATGATGGCCGACTGGATGGCCTCACCCGAAGCGGCCAAGCTGCTGGGCCTGTTTGTGCATTTTTTGATCTTGAGCCTGCTGGCGGTCGGCGGCGCCGTGAGCACCGCGCCCGACATGCACCGTTACGTGGTGACCGAGCAGCACTGGATCACCGATGCGCAATTCACCTCATCGATCGCGCTGGCCCAGGCGGCGCCGGGGCCCAACGTCACCTTCGTGGCGGTGATTGGCTACAACGTGGCCGGCCTGCCGGGGGCGGCGGCCACGCTGCTGGGCATCATGTTGCCGTCCACCACGCTCGCGTTCTGGGCCACCCGCTGGAGCCACAAGCGGCGCGACACCCTGGCGGTGCGCGCGTTCACTGCGGGCATGGCGCCGCTGACGGTGGGCTTGCTGGTGGCCACGGGTTGGCTGCTGGCCGAACCCTCGGCCGGCCATGCGGGTGCGCTGGTGTTGGTGGGGGTGACGGCGTTGATTGCCTGGAAAACGCGGCTCAGCCCGATCTGGTTGGTGGCCGTCGGGGCCGTGGCGGGGATGCTGGGCTGGGCATGAACGGCCGCCAAAACCCGCAAACGCGCTGCAAAAGAGCTACCAACGCCTCGCCAACGATCAGGCCGAAACGGCCTGGGCCACCACCTCAGGCAAACCCGCCAGGTCGTGTTGCACTTCGGCCGACACACCTTCGGGCAGATCGAACAACGCATTCTCGGGAAGCAGCACTTCGGTGGCGCCATTCGCGCCGCGCTGCACCACCACGCTCAACAGCAGGTCGGGCCGTGCGTGGGCCGAGCCCATTAACACTGGCGTACCGCCTTGCGACGACTCGAGCACGATCACCTGGCGGGGTTGGTCGGCGCCAGCCTCGTCGTTGCGCTGCTGGGGCACACGCGCCAGCACATGCAGGCCACGCTGCTGGGCGCAAGCTTCAATGCGCAGAACGGTTTCAGCCACACCGTAGGGGCTGAAGCTGGCGAGAAGTAGACGATCGTCTTTGGCCGCCACTGCACGGCCACCGAGCGCGGCGAGGATCATCGCAACCCCCCCGGTCATCCAGAAACGGCTTGGCTTGTTCATCGGACTTCCTTCGCCTTCATGGCTCGTTCGAGACGCCTCACACCTGTGGGTTCCGAAACGAATGGGTAAAGCTTTGTGCACATCATTGGCGAGTTGAACCGAGCGCAATATGGCGCCCATTCCCCATGACATGCAAATGACGGGCCAGGTGTTTGGTTCAAAACTGAAGCAGTTTTTACAGCAAGCGGTTAAGGCCGAATAGCACCGCAACCATCTTGACGAAAGGCGATGCTCTTGGAATACAGGGCAAGCCCAGGATCAACCCAAGCAATGGAAAACTCTTTGCCCGTCAGCGTGGGCTTTCGAAGAACACGTAGTTGGTGGCGTAGTCGCTGATCTCGAAGTACACGCGCTTCTCGCCTGCGTCCACGATGCCATTGAGGTTTTCATCGAGCACCCCGTAGCCAAAGCGGTACGAACGCGGCGCGCCGTCGTTGGTGCCGAGTGCTGTGCTGATCTTGTCGATCTTCACGAAACGTCTGACCAGTTTTTCACCGGCATAAATCTCAAGCACACCGTTGGTTCCGGTCCAGTTTTGTATGTCACGGCGCAATTGGTTCTGCTGCTCTTGCGTACACGAAGCAAACAGCATCGACGCAGCCAAGCTCAACATCAAGTAGAAGTTCTTCATCGGATGCCTCTGGTTCATTTGGTGCCAAAAATCTTGTCGCCCGCATCGCCCAGGCCGGGAATGATGTAGCCGACTTCATTGAGATGGCTGTCGATCGCCGCCGTCCAGCAACGCACGTCGGGGTGAGCTTGTTGCAGTGCGGCAATGCCCTCGGGTGCCGCCACCAGCACCAGCGCGCGCACGTCGGTGCAACCGCGCCGCTTGAGCAAATCGACCGTGGCAATCATCGAGCCGGCCGTGGCGAGCATCGGGTCAACGATCAACGCGGTGCGCTCTTCCAGGTGGCCAACGAGGTTCTCGAAGTAGTGCTCGGGCTGCAGCGTCTGGTGGTTGCGGCTCAGGCCCACCACGCTGACCTTGGCGTTGGGGATCATGTCGAGCACGCCGTCGAGCATGCCCAGCCCGGCCCGCAAGATCGGCACGACGGTGACCTTCTTGCCGCGCACCTGGTCGATCTCGACCGGGCCGCTCCAGCATTCGATGGTGGTCTTTTCGAGCGGGAAGTCGGCCGTGGCTTCGTAGGCCAGCAGTCGCCCCAGCTCATTGGTGAGTTCGCGGAACTGCTTGGTCGAGATGTCTCGTTCGCGCAGCAAGCCGACCTTGTGTTTGACCAGCGGGTGGTGGACGGCAATCACGGGCATGCGGGTTCCTTCCAGTTCTGTCGTACCACCACAGGGCCACCACAGGCGGCGTTGGCCGCCTTGTTTCAGCCGCCTTGCTTGATGCGCTGGCGCAGCGCCTCGTAGAGGCAGATGCCGCTGGCCACCGACACGTTCAGGCTCTCGACCGCGCCGCGCATGGGCAGCTTCACCAACACATCACAGGTCTTGCTGGTCAACTGGCGAATGCCTGCGCCTTCGGCGCCGAGCACCAGTGCCACGGGGCCGCTGAGGTCGATGTCGTACAGCGATTGTTCGGCTTGGTCTGAAGTGCCCACCACGAGGATGTCGCGTTCCTTCAGCTCATTCAAGCTGCGTGCCAAGTTGGTGACCATGAAGTAAGGCACCGTTTCGGCGGCCCCACTGGCCACCTTGGCCACAGTGGCGTTCACGCCCACGGCATGGTCTTTCGGGGCGATGACCGCATGCGCTCCGGCACCATCGGCCACGCGCAAGCAGGCGCCCAGGTTGTGTGGATCGGTGATGCCATCGAGCACCAGCAGCAGCGGCGGGCCGTCCACCGCGTCGAGCGTGTCGTCGAGCGAATGGCTGAAGGCCACCGCCTGCACACGCGCCACCACGCCCTGGTGGCGGTGGGTGCCGCACATCTTCTGCAGGCGTTCGTCGTCGCTCTCGATCAGCTTGGCGCCGGCCTCTTTGGCGCGTTCGATGAACTGGCGCATGCGCTGGTCGCGCCGCGTGGCATCCACGTGAATGTCGAGAACGGATTGCGGCGCCGTCTTGAGCCGCACGGTGATGGCATGAAAGCCGAAGAGGAGTTTCGAAGACATGCGGCGATGGTAGACGCTGTCAGCCTTTCAGCAGCGCGGCCACCACCCACAAACCGCCGATGAACACGGGCTGGTGCAGCATGTAGAAGCTAAGCGACCAGCGCCCCAGCAGCGCCATCGGGTGAAGCCCGCGCGGCAGCGGCCCGGTCAGCCATGACTTGCGGTTGGCCAGCACCCATTGCCCCGCCGCCAGGCCCCACCACATCACGCCCACCCAGGGCAACAGCGGCACCCAGTCTTCGGTGGACGGCTTGCGGCTGACCAGCCCCACCCAGTTGGCCCAGTCGGGGTTGAACACATCAAGCTGCACGAAGCGCGGCAGCAGCACGGCCACCAACCCCATCGGCCACAGCCAGCGCCCGGCGCCCGCGCTCAGGCGCATCACGATCAGCATGGCGGCAATACCGTGCAGTACGCCGAAGTGGATGAAGCGCTCTTTGAACATCAGCCAGGAGCCGATGCTGACCAGCACCGCGCAACCCGCCACCTGCGCCCAGCGGCGCCAGAAGCGCGGCCAGCCCTGGCCCTGGTGCAGCGCCACCGCCTGGCTGAGGCCGGCGCAAAACAGAAACAGCGTGACGATGCAGGTGCGCTGGACGGTCCAGAACGGGTCAGTCAGGAAGCTCTGGCGGATGAAGCGGAAGTAGTTGAGGTCGAAGCAGAAATGAAAGGCCGCCATCCAGACGATGGCAACGGCGCGCAAGGCGTCGAGTCGGTCGAAGCGGGTGTGGGGCAAGGCGGTCACGGGGTCGCAATCGTCGGGGAAGGGTGAAGCGTGAAGCGTGAATGATCTCATCGGGAGCCGGCAATAAGCCCACCCTGTCACAACACACAGGGCACAAGGTGCGTTGGCGCTCGTAGACTGCAACGTTTGAACCACCCCGGTTCGGCCCCCCAACCACCTGTCATGGCCTGTGTCATTCAAGCACTGCGCGCCCGCGTTGCCCACGTGCTGACGGGCGTGTTGCTTGCCTGCACGACGGGACTGTGGGCAGTGCCCAGCCATGCGGGTGCCCCTGCAGCGGACACGCGCCCGGTGACCCTGGTGGTGGGGTTTTCCGCCGGTGCGGCCACCGATGCGGCAGCGCGGCTTTTCGCACCCGTGCTGGGCCGCCACCTCGGCCAAACAGTGGTAGTTGAAAACCTCGGCGGCGCCAGCGGCATGCTGGCCGCCAAGCGCGTGGCGCAAGCCCCGGCCGACGGGCACACGCTGCTGTTCGGCACCGTGAGCGAAGTGGTGCTGGCGCCCGTCGTCAACCCCGCCACGCCTTACACGCCGCAAGACTTCTTCGCCGTCGGCAAGCTGGCTTCGACCTCTCCGGTGCTGGTGGCGCAACGCAACCTGCCAGCCGGGTCGATCGACGAGCTGGTGGCGCTGCTGAAGCAACAACCCAACAGCTTGAACCTCGGCCACCCTGGCATCGGCAGCTTGCAGCACCTGATGGCCGCCACGCTGGCCCGGCAAGCCGGTGTGGTGTGGACGGAGGTTCCCTACAAAGGCGCCGCGCCCTTGCTCACCGACCTGCTGGCCGGGCAGGTGCAGTTGGCCGTGATGTCATTGCCCTCGGCCCAGCCGCTGCTGGCCGATGGGCGCATCAAGTCGCTCGGCCTGATGCGCGCCCAGCGAGACCCGGCCCACCCCGCGCTGGCCACCATCAACGAAGGGCGAACGATCTCAGGCATCGACGCCGACTTGTGGTTGGGGCTGTTCGCGCCCGTGCGGGTGCCGCCGCAGGTGCGGCGCCGGCTGGTCGAAGCCGTGGCGTTGACGCTGCGTGACCCCGAGATCCGCCGCGTTCAGCGCGAGCGCGGGGCCGATACGCCGCTGCGCAACGACCCAGCGGAATTCAAGCTGTTTCTGCATCGGGAAGAGGCGCGGTTTCGCGCCATCGTCGCCCGCATGAACCTGAACTGAAGCCGCATGCACGTCACCCCGCCACCCAGCGCCGCTTCGGCCCATGCCAGCCTGTTTGCGCTGTCGCACGAACCGATGGCGCAGGTGGCTGCCAACGGCTGTGTGGTGGCCTGCAACCCGGCTTGGCAACGCATGCTGGGCTTGCCAGCCGGGGCGATGTGGATGGCGGCGATCCACCCCGACGACCAGCCCCCGGCGCAACGCGCCATCGGCCGGCTGACGGCCACCGACCTGCCCGAGGCGGGTTTCGATGCGCGACTGGCCTGCACCGATGGCAGCCTGCGCTCCATGGCTTGGCGCTGCGCACGCTGGGGTGAAGCCGGCGACTACGTGGTGATCGGCACGCCGCCGCCCATCAACAGCCCCATGGCCAACGACCGTCAGGGCAGCCACGCGGCCCTGCAGATTGCCGCGCTGCGCGAAGCCAACGACCACCTCGCCGAAGCCGAACAACTGGCCCGCACCGTGGCCGACAACGTGCCCGCGCGCGTCGCCTACTGGGACCGCGACCGCCGTTGCCGCTTCATCAACAAAACCTGGTGCGACTGGTACGGCCGGCGGCCCGAAGACGTGCTGGGCCGCACGCTGGAAGAGGTGTTTCCGCCCGCCGGCCTGGCCATGGTGCATGCCCATGTGCAGGCCGTGTTGCGCGGCGAACCGCAGCGCTTCGAGCGGCAAGACCGCTACGCCAGTGGCGAGCTGGCCCACACCCAGACCCACTACATCCCCGACCTGCAACACGGCGAGGTGATGGGCTACTTCGTGCTGGCCACCGACGTGACCGAAGCCCGGCAAACCGCGCAGCGCCTGCAGGAACTGAATGACGCGTTGACCGAGGCGCGTAACACCGCCGAGGCTGCCACCCGCGCCAAGAGCGCCTTCCTGGCCCACATGAGCCATGAGATCCGCACGCCAATGAACGCGATCATTGGCCTCACCCACCTGCTGCGCCACGACATCGCACCGCCCCTTCAGCAAGAGCGCCTGGGCAAGGTGGCCGACGCGGCCCACCACCTGCTCCACGTCATCAACGACATCCTCGACCTGTCAAAAATCGAGTCGGGCAAGCTGACGCTGGAACAGACCAACTTCTCGCTCGAAGCGCTGCTGTCGGACACGCTGACGTTGGTGCACGACGCCGCCCGCCACAAGCACCTGGCACTTCGCCTCGACGCCCCGCCCGGCCTGTCGCCACTGCTGCGTGGCGACCCGACGCGGCTGTCTCAGGCGGTGTTGAACCTGCTGAGCAACGCCGTCAAATTCACCACGCACGGCAGCGTGACGCTGCGGTGTGAGCTGCTGGAACAGGGGCCGGGCGACGTGATGCTTCGCTTTGAAGTGGCCGACACCGGCATAGGCATCGCCGCCGACAAGATCAGCACCTTGTTCGGCGAATTCGCGCAGGTCGACAGTTCCACCACGCGCCACTACGGCGGCACCGGCCTCGGCCTGGCGATCACCCGCCACCTGGCCCGGCTGATGGGCGGCGATGCCGGCGTGCACAGCGAGCCCGGCGTCGGCAGCCGCTTCTGGTTCAGTGCGCGGCTGCTTCAAACGCAGGCCGCCAACGTGCCCTCCCCCGGATGGCACAGCACCCATTCCAAAACCCACCCCAGCGCCGGCGCCAACCCCCGCGACGTGCTGCACAGCAGGCACGCAGGGCGGTTGGTGCTGCTGGCCGAAGACAACCTCGTCAACCAGGAAGTGGGCCGCGAACTCCTGCGCGCGGCCGGGCTGGTGGTCGAGCTTGCCGACAACGGCGCGCAGGCGGTGTCGATGGCGCAACGCACCTCTTATGCCCTGGTGCTGATGGACATGCACATGCCCGAGCTCGACGGCCTGCAGGCCACCCGACAGCTGCGCGCCCTGCCCGCCGGCCGGCACCTGCCCATTCTGGCAATGACGGCCAACGCCTTTGAAGAAGACCGGCAGGCCTGCTTTGCGGCCGGAATGAACGACCACATCGCCAAGCCCGTGGACGCCGCCGCGTTGTACCGCTGCCTGCTGCGCTGGCTGGAAGTGCAACCCGGAACCTTGCCAGCCGAACCCCTGTGACACCCACATCCACGTCACTCCGTTGAACGTTTGGGGGCCTGGGTGGTGCAAGCGTTTGTGGAACGCTTCATGCATTGCGCCCAGACACACTCGCGCCTTCAGGAGCCGGCATGCTCGACAGCACCACCACCCAGTTCTCGCACGTGAAGCCGCAAGACACCGGATGGCGCAGCGACGGGCTGCGCGACTTCTTTCTCTACAAAGACCTCGGCGTTGCCGATGCCACGCACGGCAAAGTGATCGCGCATTTGGTGAAGGCCAACATGGCACCCGAAAAGGGCACCGGGTGGCACCGACACGAGGCGGAATTCCAGATCGTCATCATGACCAAGGGCTGGGCCCAGTTCATGTACGGCGATCAAGAGACGCTGGTCTCGGCTGGCGATTGCGTGCACCGGCGGCCCGGCATCGTGCACTACCTGTTCGACTACTCGCCCGACATGGAGTACCTGGAAATCGTCAGCCCGGCAGACTTCAAGACGGTGGACTGCGAAGGACCGTGCGGCATTCCGCAGCCGACGTCATGGAAGTGATGCCGGTCAGGGTGTCTGGAGAGGAGAACCTCCACGCTTCGTCACCTGGTCGGGCTGACCCTGTATTCCCATCGCCTGAGTCTGTATTCCGATCGCCCTGAGCCTGCATTTCCGATCGTCCTGAGCCTGCATTTCCGATCGTCCTGAGCCTGTCGAAGGAAGGGAGCCCCTTGCAATCCTCCGATCCCCGTTCGGGCTGAGCTTGTCGAAGCCCCAAGTTCGGAATTGGCAGGCACTTCGACAGGCTCAGTGCGAACGGAGATGGATACCGGATGTGGTCCCTTCGCCTTCGATCAGCCGCAGGCTGACCCTGTCTTGAGGTATTGAAGGGTCAGGGCAAACAGAGAGAAAAGGCACTCCCCGCTTCGCCACCCGTTCGGGCTGACCTGATTCCGATCGCCCTGAGCCTGCATTTCCGATCGTCCTGAGCCTGTCGAAGGAAGGGAGCCTCTTGCCAATCCTCCGATCCCGTTCGGGCTGAGCTTGTCGAAGCCCAAGCTCGGAATTAGCAGGCACTTCGACAGGCTCAGTGCGAACGGAGATGGATACCGGATGTGGTCCCTTCGCCTTCGATCAGCCGCAGGCTGACCCTGTCTTGAGGTATCGAAGGGTCAGGGCAAACAGAGAGAAAAGGCACTCCCCGCTTCGCCACCCGTTCGGGCTGACCTGTATTCCGATCGCCCTGAGCCTGTATTTCCGATCGTCCTGAGCCTGTCGAAGGAAGGGAGCCTCTTGCCAATCCTCCGATCCCGTTCGGGCTGAGCTTGTCGAAGCCCCAAGTTCGGAATTGGCAGGCACTTCGACAGGCTCAGTGCGAACGGAGATGGATACCGGATGTGGTCCCTGCGACGGGCTCAGGACGGGGTATGCCTGCGACGTATGAGGCCCTTGCCGCCGAATCCCGTTCCGCCTGACGTGGATCAAAAATCCATGTCCAGCTCTTCGATGTCCTCGGGTTCGCGCTTGGCGGCCACCACCCATTCCTTCACCTCGGGCACTTGCATGATGGTGCGGCAGTAGTCGCTGCTGACCTTGTCGAGCGCCACGTGGTACGTGAGAAAGCGCGTGACCACCGGCGCATACATCGCGTCGGCCATGCAGCGCTGTTCACCGAACAGGAAGGGTCCGCCATACGATTCAATGCACTCGCGCCAGATGGCTGTGATGCGTTCGATGTCGCCTTCGGCGCGGGCCCACACCTTGTGGTTGGGAAAGTCACCCTTCAGGTTCATCGGCAGGGCCGAGCGCAGGCTGCTGAAGCCGGAATGCATTTCGCCGCAGATGGCCCGGCAGTGCGCGCGGGCCGCCAGGTCGGCCGGCAGCAGGTGGCTCTTGGGCTGCACCTCGGCCAGGTATTCACCAATGGCCAGCGTGTCCCAGATCTTGATGCCGTCGTGCGTGAGGCACGGCACCAAGATGGACGGCGACAGCAGCAAGATCTCTTGCTTGGCATCGGCGTCGTCGGGCGAGACCATCACCTCGTTGAAGTCGAGCCCCGCAAAGCGTGCCATCAACCAGCCGCGCATCGACCACGATGAGTAGTTCTTGCTCGACAGCGTGAGCGAACTCGTCACCGTCTTCGCTTTCGCCTTTGGCGCGGGCACCGGCTTGGCTGGCTGGGCTGCGGTCTTGACGGCGGGCTTTCGGGCGGTCTTGACAGGAGCCTTCTTGGTGGCGACGGGGGGCATGAACCCTCTCCAGTGGTGACCGGCGAGTCATGCAAGCGGTGTGCCAGTGGCACTTTTTGTGTGCAACAAATGTCCAGTAACTGACTCATGCTGGCGCGCAAGTTGCTGAGACCCTTGCACCATAAAGAGCCCAGGAGACTCCATGATGTATCAGGCCTATCAGGCACACGCCGACTTGCTGTGGCCCTTGCGCATCCTGGCGCGCAGTTCGTTGCCCATGCTGCAAGACGCCACCCTCGGCTGGGCCCAATTGCCACAGAACCGCAAGCTGGCGGCGGCCTGCGGGGTGTTCAGCCTCGCCGAGGTGACACACAAGCGTCCGGCCTTCGGCCTCAGCACCGTGATGGTGAAAGGCGAGCCGGTGGCCGTCACCGAAGAGGCCACGCACGTCACACCCTTCGCCACCTTGTTGCGATTCAAGAAAGACACGACGGCGGTGCAGCCGAAGGTGATGGTGGTCGCACCGTTGTCGGGCCATTTCTCGACCTTGTTGCGCGACACCGTGCGCACCATGCTGCCCGACCACGACGTGTACATCACCGACTGGCACAACATCCGCGACGTGGCGCCCTCGGCCGGGCGATTCGGGCTCGATGAGTACACCGAGCACCTGATGAAGTTCACCGAGGTGCTGGGGCCGGGCTCGCACATGATGGCGATCTGCCAGCCGTGTGTGTCGGCCCTGAGCGCGGTGGCGTTGATGTCGGAAGACAACCACCCCGACACGCCCGCCAGCCTGACGCTGATGGCAGGGCCGATCGACTGCCGAATCTCGCCGACCGCGGTGAACGAGTTGGCCATCACCAAGCCCATCGAATGGTTCGAGAAGAACCTGATCAGCATCGTGCCGTGGCGCTACAAGGGCGGCGGACGGCGCGTGTACCCAGGGTTCATTCAGCTCACCGCGTTCATGAACATGAACAAAGACCGCCACGTGGCCGCATTCAAGGAGTACTACGCCAACCTCGCCAAACCACACGACGAGGAAGCGCAAGGCAAAGCCGAGTTCACCCGCAAGTTCTACGAAGAGTATTTCGCCGTCTCTGACCTGCCGGCCGACTTCTACCTGGAGACCGTTGAACGCGTATTCCAGACCTTCGACCTGCCACTCGGCAAGCTGACCTACAAGGGCCGTCTGGTGAACCCTGCCGCCATTCGCCGCACCGCACTGCTGACGGTGGAAGGCGAGCGCGACGACATCTGCGCCACCGGCCAAACCCTGGCCGCGCAAGACCTGTGTTCAAGCCTGCGGCCGTACCTGCGCACGCACTACGTGCAGGCCGGCGTGGGCCACTACGGGGTGTTCAGCGGGCGGCGCTGGCAGAACCACATCTACCCAATCGTTCGCGACGTGATTCACGTGTCGGGTTGACCGGGCCCCGCAGCCCAGCCCGCCGACACCCAACGAGCACCCGCGATGACCTGGCATCGCGTCAGCATCAGACGCGTCTGATCCGCTGATACCCAAACTGAATTGCCGAATTGGCAATTCACGTCCTTCCTGTGCACGAGCAGCATTCATGCGTCGTCAACAGGAAGGAAACCCATGACTGCACCATATTTGCTGATCTCCCGCTTCGCACTTGAAGCGGGGAAGTCCCACGAGGTTCTTGCCACGCTCGGCGAGACACCGCACCTCCGTCACTACTGCGACGAGGACAACCACGAACTCGTCCAGTTGCGAGCACTCCAGTCGCCCCTCGACTTCGCGGCACTCGAACAACAACTCGATGCCGACTTGGCGTCGTTGACGCCCCATCTCACCCAGGACGTTCGCCGGGAACTGCTGCGATTCGTCGAATCACCGAAGCCCTGCGTGGAACCGCTTCCGCGCACCGACTTCCTGCAGCTTCGGCACATCGAAGTCCCCCCGCACCGAATTCCTGCCTACCGCGAGTGGCGGGAAGCGACGATCTTCGACGTCGTGAGAAGCAGCCCGCCGGTCGAGGTGTTCCTGGCGTATCACTCCCTGGTCAGCACCCAGCCGGGCGTGATGTTCCTGTCGGGATATTCCTGCCCCGCCGCCGAATACGACGCGGTCTTCTCCAGCGAACGGTACCGGGACATCGTTCAGCAGGCCGGCGATGCATACATCGCCGGTGGCGCCGAGGGTCTCTACACGAAGACGTATGCCCGTGCCGGCCTCGTCATCGCCTGACGAAGGCGGCGGGCCGCCCCTTGCCCGCAGCGCCAACCCCACAACCAACACACACCACACCCCCATGGAATCACGCTACTTCTTCGTCGTCGGCGACAAGTTCTGCGACTTCGCCAAAGGAAAAGATGTCATCACCGTGCAGCAACTCAAGGCACTGGTGTCCTTGCCCGATGGCCTGCTGGGCAAGCAGCATGTGCTCATGCTGGGTCAAGGCGTGCAGGAGGATGAGATGCGCGCCATCCTGGAAGGTTGCGATGCCAGCACGGCGCCGCAGGCCTTTCAGATCAACGACCTGTACAAGATCCACGACCGTGCCCCCATCAGCATCAGCCACAAGGCAGTGCCTCACAACACACTGATCGGTACGCCCCAACGCAAGACTGCCGACGAATACGAGATTCCACTCAACATTGACGAGCGCTGCGAGCTGATGGGAGACCACCAGACCGGCCAGCACACGCAAGGAATGATTCTTGTGGAAGCGTTCCGGCAATGTTTTCTTGCGGTGACGGAAGCCTTCTTCCCGCTCTGCGAAGAGAAGACGTACTTCGTCATCAACGAGATGAACACCAGCTTCCAGAGCTTCATCTTTCCGCTGCCGGCGCACATCTGCTACCGGATCCTCGAATCGGACGTCAACCCGCGGCGCGCGCGCTATCGCACAGCGATGTCGGCGTGGCAGAACGGCAGCCAGTGCGCCACCGCCGACATCAGCTTCACCGTCTACCCGGCCAGCACCATTGCGGCGAAGGAAGCCGAGCTTGCCCATGTGGTGACACGTGCGATGCTGACCGCCGGTCGCGAGCAGATTCACCCCACCGACGACCAAGTGCCGTCGAGGTTGAACGCATGACGCTGACCTGCGAAGCCTTCGACCTCAGCGTCACCACGCAGGGGCCGCTGTACCCCCCCAGCGAAGCGATGAACGCGGATGGGGACTTCGTCGTCGTGGGCCGCATTCCCCGGCAGGACGGCACACTGCCCTGGGGGTCCGCGATCGTTTCGGCCGCGACGCAGGCACCGCCCTTCAACGCCCCGGGGAACTACGACGTCGTTCGGTGGCTCGATGTGGAAGACGCCGGTTCGGTCGATCAGCTCGTGCTGTACACCCTGCCCTTGCCGCTGCCCTGCAACAACTACCCGATGCGGTTCGCACCGCAGCAGCGACCCCAGGCCCACAGCGACACGCGACCGAGTTTTCCTCTGCACAAAGCGCCCGTGCCCGACCTGCGCGATGAGGATGGGCGGCGCGAGCAGGCGCCGATCACCCTTGGCCGGTGGCTTCAGGGCCGCGGGCAGCTTCGGGTCGAGGTGTCGGCCGACCAGCGTTCGGCGCGCTTCGAACTGGCGGTTCAAAAGCTGGTGCCGAACAGCGTCTACACCGTGATGAGCCTGCGGCAACACGACCTGCGTGCGGACGACCCCACACGCCCCGGCCCGCTCGGCGTGCCGAATGTCTTCGTCACCGACGAGCACGGCAACGCCACTTACTGGGCGTGCCTGCAAGACCCGTTTCCCGACCCCGCGAAGGAAGGGGCCAACCGGGTCATCAACGTCGTGGTGCTCTACATGAGTTCGCAGATGTCGTACGGAGGCGCCATCGGCTGGTACGGCCTGGGCGGCGACATTCATGCGCATCTCAAGCTCCCGTCGGCGGGCTTCGCGTCATTTAAAACACAGGGCTGACCTGCCCACCTTTTCATCCTTCTACTTGGAACAGCACATGCCCTTCATCCACATCTCGACATGGCCCATCAAGGACGAAGCCACCGTCCAGAAACTCGTCGACGGCATCACGCGCACCGTGCATGACACGCTGGGCGCACCGCTTGACAAGATCTCCGTCGTCATCACCGAGTTGCCCCCCTCCCGGTGGTCCGACGCGGGCGTGCTGGGCACCGACCCGGCGTTTCGCGACAAGAGCCGTCGCCTGACCTACGCGGAGGGGCCGTGATGGGCAGCGCCGTCGCCGCGCCGGTGCTTTCCGGCCCGCGCTATGCGTTCTTCGATGTGGATGAAACGCTCATCTCCATCAAGAGCATGTTCGACTTCTTCCCGTACTGGTGCGCCACGCAGGGGCAGGCGCCCTTGGCCCAGCGTTTCGCATCTACCTTCGAGAAAGCCCGCGCCGACGGGCGCTCGCGGGAGGATCTCAACCGCCTCTACTACACCTTCTTCGCAGGCGCAGCCCTGGACGAAGTAGAGGCCGTCGGCCAGCAGTGGTTCAAGCAGCGCTTCAACCACCAGGCGCCGCCCTACATCGCCTCGGCCGTCGCGCGCCTGCGTGCGCACCAGGCCGAGAACGTCACGCCTGTTTTCGTTTCGGGCTCCATGGCGCCCCTGTTGAAGCCGCTGGCCGCCGAACTGGGCGTGCCGCACTGGATCTGCACCGGGCTGGTGGTCGACGCCCACAGGCGCCTGACCGGCGACATCGCACCGCTGCAGACCATCGGGGCGGGCAAGGCCGAGGCGATCCGGTCATTCCTTGTGCAACGCGGTGCACATCCCCAGGCGTGCTTCGCCTACGCCGACGACGTCTCCGACCTGGCCATGCTCGAAGCGGTGGGCACCCCGGTCGTTGTGGCCGGGGCGACGGCGCTGGAGCGGCTCGCGGAGCAACGCGGCTGGCAAGTTCTGCCCACGCACTTCACGCCAACAGCACGCGAACTGAGCGCGCACTGAAACCCACTTCACTGAGGTCATCCACCATGTCCAATGTCGCATCCCCTCGCCCGGCCCCAGGTGAATTGCCTGCGTGGCGCACCTGGCTCGCCATCGCCTTTCTCGGCATCGGCGCCTTCATCATCGTGACCACCGAGCTGGCGCCCATCGGGTTGTTGTCACCCATTGCGCAAGACTTCGGCCGCAGCGAATCGACCATCGGCCTGACCGTCAGCGCCTATGCGTGGATCGGCGCGGCCAGCGCGCTCGCTTCGATGCTGTGGTTGGGCAAACTGCCCCGCAAGCCCTTGCTGGCAGCACTGATGCTGGGGATCGCCGTGTCCAACGGCGGCGCAATGCTCGCCGACTCGTTCGGCGCGCTCATGGCGGCACGCGCGCTGGGGGCCGTGGCGCACGGCCTCTTTTGGGCCGTGATCGGCGCTTCTGCCGCGCAGCTTGCGCCGCCGCGCCACGTGGGCCTGGCCACGTCCATCGTCTTCGGCGGTGTCTCGGTGGCCAGCGTGCTGGGCGTCCCGGTCGCCACCTTGATCGGTCAGGACGAAGGCTGGCGGACGGCCTTTGGCGCGGCCGGGCTGCTGAGCGTCGCGGCTGCCGTCGGCATCGCCTGGGTGCTGCCTCCCATGAAGGCCGAATCGCAGGGCGGTGCTTCCGCGCTGAAGGCCATCCTGCGCCGCCGCGACCTCTGGGGCATCTACGCGGCCACCGCGTTCGCCGTGACCGGCCACTTCGCAGCGTTCACTTTCATCGAGCCGTTGATTCGCGAAGCGCAGCAGGTCAACGTCAAGTCCATTGCGATGCTGCTGTTCGCCTTCGGTGCGGCCGGGGTGCTTGGCAATGTGCTCACCGCCGCATTCATCGACCGCCACCTGCGAACCGCCATGCTGGCAGCACTGGGCGCGACCAGCGGCTCGTTGATCCTGCTCGGGCAGTTTCATGCGTCCCTGAGCATGGCGGTGCTCACGGCCATCCTGATCGCCTGGGGCGCCGGTGTTGCCGCAGTTTTCGTGGGTTTGCAGACTTGGATTCTTCGCGTCTCGGGTTCGGCCGCGGCTGCGGCGTCTGCCGTGTATGTGGCCATCTTCAACGCGGCCATCGGCACGGGGGCGATGGCAGGTGCATGGGTGCTGGCGCATTCGGGGCTTGCCGCCGTGATGACGGTGGCCGGCGCTGCAGGCGCAATTGCCATTGCCGTCGTCTATCGCATGGGGCGGCCGGCACAGGTGCCCTTTGCTCTTGCCCAGGAGGCCTGACATGAACAACGACCCGATGGACAACAAAACCGCCCGTGGCCGGGCCGTGATGGACGCGCTGGAGCCGGGCACGGCAGACCGCGTCGTCGCTCGCCTGGCATCGCTCGACGCCGGCCTGGCGAGCTTCATCACCGACTCGGTTTTTGCGGACGTGATCGCCCGGCCCGGCCTCGACCTGAAGACGCGCGAGATGCTGACGGTGGCCGCACTGACGGCGATGGGCAATGCGCCTGAGCAGCTTGCCTTCCACATGCGCGGCGCGCTGAACGTCGGCGTCACGCGCGAGGAACTGCTTGAAATCGTCATCCAGATGGCGGTCTACGCTGGTGTGCCCGCGTGCATGAACGGGCTGACGGCTTATCGCGCGGCCATCGCGGCCGCAACTGAAAGGACTTCACCATGAAGCAAGAACATCCCACCCCGATTCGGGCCGCGCTGCCCGCCCGCTCGCTGGGGGCCGACCTGTCCGTGTCCGCCCTCGGCTTTGGCGCCATGGGCATGAGCGAGTTCTACGGGCCCGCCGACGATGCAGCCTCGCTGCAAGTGCTGCACGACGCAGTCG
>JAYSYW010000274.1:0-7934 GCA_043727255.1 Rhizobacter sp.
TGGGATTGGCTGGGCACGCAGCCGGGCGGCGCGTCGGTGGCGCTGCGCAAGCTCGTGGAAGAGGCCCGCCGCACCCATGCCGGGCGCGATGCCGCACGCCGTGCGCGCGACGCGGCCTACCGCTTCATGTCGGTGATGGGCACGAACCAAGACAGCGCTGAAGAAGCCTCACGCGCCCTGTTCGCGGGCGATGCGGCGCGCTTCAGCAGCTTGCTCGCCGATTGGCCCGCCGACGTGCGCACCCACACGCTGGCGCTGGCGGAACCGTCGTTCCAGGCCCCGGCCGGCGATCAGGCCTGACGGTCAAACACAAGACTCACAGATAGGACGCAGCCGAGCCCAGCAGGTACTGCGCGCGCCAGGGCAGCAGCAGCCGCTCCAGTTCGGCGGCGTAGTCGAAGTCGGGTTCGGGCCGTTCCTTCACCCACTCGACCACCTCGAAGCTGAACTGGGCTTCGCCCAGCGCCCGCCAGTCCGCAAGCAAGGCGCGGTTGCGGTGCGAGCCCATGCGCAACTCCAGCAGGTGCCGGTTCAGCATGCCCGGCGCGTTGGCGCTTTTGTCGAGCACGCTGCGCCCCGTCAGTTCATTGCGGATGCGGTAGATGCCCATCGGCGGCATCGCCAGCTTGTAGGCCAGCTTCAGTTCCTTCTGGCGCTGCCGTTCGCTCATCACACGCCGCCTTCGGCCAGGGCCGGCCGCGTGGTGGCCCGTGTGGCGGGAAGGGCTGGTGCGGCCCGTGCCCGCGCTTCGTCGCGCACGGCGGCCGGCCAGCCGGCCACGCAGTCATCGAAGCGCGCCTCGTCGCCTGCGAACAAGGCCCGCACCGCTTCCTCGAAGTGCGGCCGGTCGCCTGCGGTGTCGCGCATGAAGGCGTAGCAGGCCTCTTGCGCAGCACGCACGCCATGCCGGCCGTCGCGGTCACGAATCGCGTCTTCAACCAGCCCGCGCAGGCTGGCGCTGGCGCTGCGGTGCTGCGTGGCCAGCCAGGCCCAGTGACGCGGCAGCAGCGTGATCTCGCGCGCTTTCAAAGGCTCGGGCCGGGGCTCGGGTTGAGAAAAAGGGATGGGGATGGGCGGCATGAGAGGCTCCAAAAATGAGTCCGCCTCAATTTACCCGGATAAATTATTGCAGTCAATAACACCCGGGTAAATTACAAAGCCACCCACCTGTTCCAACCAGCCGCTCCGTCATCCACTCAGTCAGCCGCGCAAGCGTGCGTGCGCTCGGCGCGCAATGCGTGGGCCGCCTCCACCATCTGCTTCAGGGCGGCCCGCGTTTCATCCCAACCGCGTGTCTTCAAGCCGCAATCGGGGTTCACCCACAGGCGGTCGTCGGGCACCACCTCGCGGGCTTTGCGCAGCAACAGCAGCATCTCGGCGGCATCGGGCACGCGGGGTGAATGGATGTCGTACACGCCGGGCCCGATCTCGTTCGGGTACGCAAACTCGCCGAAGCCACGCAGCAGTTCCATCTGTGAACGCGAGGTCTCGATGGTGATGACGTCGGCGTCCATCGCGGCGATGGACGGCAGGATGTCGTTGAACTCGGAGTAGCACATGTGGGTGTGGATCTGCGTGTCGTCACGCACGCCGCTGGCCGAGATGCGGAAGGCGCGCGCCGCCCATTCGAGGTAGCGCGGCCAGTCCGCACGCCGCAGGGGCAGGCCCTCGCGGAAGGCCGGTTCGTCAATCTGGATGATGGCAATGCCCGCCGCCTCCAAATCCACCACCTCATCGCGCAGGGCCAGCGCAAGTTGCAAGGCCACCTGCTCGCGCGGCAGGTCGTCGCGCACGAACGACCACTGCAGCATCGTCACCGGGCCGGTCAGCATGCCTTTCATCCAGCGCGGTGTCAGGGCTTGCGCGTGGCGTGTCCAGTCCACCGTCATGGGCGCGGCGCGCGACACATCGCCGTAGATGACGGGCGGTTTGACGCAGCGCGAGCCGTAGCTCTGCACCCAGCCGTTGCCGGTGAAGGCGTAGCCGCTGAGCTGTTCGCCGAAGTACTCGACCATGTCATTGCGTTCGGCCTCGCCGTGCACCAGCACGTCGAGCCCCAGCGCTTCTTGCTCACGCACGGCTTGTTCGATGGCCGCGTGCATCTGCGCGCGGTAGGCCGCTTCGGGCAGGTCGCCGCGTTTGAAGCGGGCACGAGCGACGCGGATCTCGCTGGTCTGCGGGAACGAGCCGATGGTGGTGGTGGGAAAGGCCGGCAGCTTCAGGCGCTTGCGCTGCACGAGGCTGCGTTCGGGGTAGGCGTGGTGGCGCTGCGCATCAGCGGCCAACAGAGCCGCCACACGGGCACGCACCGCCGGCTGGCGCACCACCGCGTGCCGGCGGCGCGACTGTTGGGCGGCGTCGCTTGCGGCCAGTTCATCGCCGATGGCCACGTCGCCGTCTTGCAAACCCTGGCGCAGCGTGGCCAGTTCATCGAGCTTTTGCACCGCGAAGGCGAACCAGCTCCGCACCTGCGGGTCGAGCTGTTTTTCGTGCGCCAGATCGACCGGGCAGTGCAGCAGCGAACAGGCGGGGGCCAGCCAGAGTTGCTGGCCCCAGTGCGCCTGCAAGGGCTTCAACTGCGCCAGCACGGCGCGCAGGTCGGCCCGCCACACGTTGCGCCCATCAATCACGCCGGCCGACAGCACCTTGTGGCGCGGCCAGTGCGCCAGCGCGGCGGCGGCCTGTTGCGGGGCACGCACCAGGTCAAGGTGCAAACCGTGGATGGGCAAGGTGGCCAGCAAAGGAAGGTGGCGTTCGACCGACTCGAAATACGTCGCCAGCAGCTGGCGCAGGTGCGGCGTGGCCAGCGCCTCGTAAGCGGGCTTGAACGCATCGACCCAGGCCTGCGGCAGGTCGAGCGCCAGCACGGGCTCGTCGATCTGCACCCAGCCGACGGCGCGCGCTTCAAGCTGCGACAACAACTCGCGGTACAGCGGCAGCAGGCGCGGCAACAGGGCCAGCTTGGCCTGCGCTTCGTCCACACCAGCCGGCAGTTTGTGCATCTTCGACAGCCACAAGAACGTCAGCGGGCCAATCAACACCGGCTTGGGTGTGAAGCCCCGGTTGTGCACCTCGCGCACCGCGTCGAGCAGCGGTTCCGCATGCAGCGTGAAGGCCTGATCGGCTTGCAGTTCGGGCACGAGGTAGTGGTAGTTGGTGTCGAACCACTTGGTCATCTCCATCGCGCCCTGCGTGGCGCTGCCGCGCGCCAGCTGGAAGTAGTCCACCAGCCCCACCTCACCGGTCGGCAGGCCGAAGCGCTGCGGAGCGGCGCCGAACATCAATGCGTGGTCGAGCATCGGGTCGTAGAGCGAGAAGTCGCCGCAGGTGGCGAAGTCAAGCCCGGCGTGGCGCTGCGCCAGCCAGTGGCGAGTGCGCAGCTCTTGGGCCACCTGCGGCAGCACGTCGGGCTGCGATTCGCCGTGCCAGTGCCGTTCGAGCGCGAACTTCAGTTCACGTTGTGCGCCGATGCGCGGAAAGCCGAGGGTGTGGATCTTCATGAAGCGCCTTGTTGAATCAAAGGGTGTTCGAGCTGGTGTTCGTCAAGGCGGCTGATTCTGGGAAGCCACACCCTATGATTCAAGCGAAAGAATTTCATGCTTTGATTGAATCCTGCTCATACCCCGGTTTTTGCCCTCGATGACCACACCCCTTGAACTGCGCCACCTGCGCACCCTGGCCGTGCTGCAAGAAGCCAGCAGCCTGAGCGCCGCCGCCGAGCGGCTGCACCTCACGCAATCGGCGCTGTCGCACCAGTTGAAGCTGCTGGAAGGCATCTACGGCGTGCCCTTGCTGGAGCGGCGCACGCAGCCCGTGCGCCTCACCCCGGCCGGGTTGCGGCTGGCGCAGCTGGGCGACCAGGTGACGGCCGCCGTGCAGGCCGCCGAACGCGATCTGGCCGACATGGCGGGCGGCAGCGCGGGGCCGCTGCGCATCGCGGTCGAGTGCCACACCTGCTTCGACTGGCTGATGCCGGCGATGGACGCCTTTCGCCCGCAGTGGCCGCGCGTTGAACTCGACATCGTCTCGGGCTTTCACGCCGACCCGGTGGGGCTGGTCGTCAGCGACCGGGCCGAGTTGGCCATCACTTCAGAAGTGGACGACAGCGCGGGCGTCGAATTCACCCCGCTGTTCCAGTACCCGATGCTCGCGGTGATGGCCAACGACCACCGGCTCACCGCGCGCAGCCACCTCACGCCACGCGACTTCGCTGACGAGACGCTGATCACCTACCCGGTGCCCGACGCGCTGCTCGACGTGATGCGCGTGCTGGGCCCGGCAGGCGTGAACCCGGTGCGGCGCACGTCCGAGCTGACGGTGGCGATCTTGCAGCTCGTGGCCAGCCGGCGCGGCATTGCGGTGCTGCCAAGCTGGAGCGTGCAACCGTATGTGGAACGCGGCTACGTCAGCACACGGCCGGTCGGCAAGAAGGGGCTGACCTCGCGGCTGTATGCGGCAGGCAAAAGCGGTTTGTCGCAGCGGGCTTATGTGCAGGCCTTCGTCGAGACGCTGAAGGACCGCAGCTTTCAGCTGCTGCCGGGGATTTCGCGGTTGTAGGTGGGTTGTCGGCCACGTCACCTCAGGCAATGGCATGCGGCAGCGCCGATCCATCCGTGCCCGTTCGGGCTGACCCTTCCCTCGACAGGCTCAGGACGATCGGAAATACAGGGTCAGGACGGGGTTCGCTTGCGCGAATCGAAGCCCATGACGCACACACCGAACCCGTTCGGGCTGAGCTCGTCGAAGTCCCTGGCAGGGCACACATTCCGTTCGGACTGAGCTTGTCGAAGGCCCGGTGCGATGCCAGCAGGCTTCGACAAGCTCAGCCCGAACGGGAGATTTTCTGCGCACCGTTGGGACACACGCAGACGTCCAGTCCGTTCCCTTCGATACCTCACGGGGGCAGTCGTCCAGCCTTCGACGGCCCTGTCCGACCCTTCGATACCGAAGGGCGAACGGTTCGTTCCGTCTTCGACAGGCTCAGTCCGAACGTTGGGAAGGACAGGGAAAGAAAGCCGCCCGTAGACTCCGCCGCTCATGTCTTCCCTGCCCCACTCCCTTCCCCTCTCGCGGCTGTTGAGCCACACCGCCGACGCGCTGCATGCCGTGCGCTCAGGCCAGTCGCTCAACCAGGCGCTGGCGCGTTGCCCGGCCGAGGCCCGGCCCGGCACGCAAGCCCTGGTGTTCCAGGTGCTGCGCCGGCTCGGCAGTGCGCAAGCGGCACGCCAGCTGCTCGCGCCCAAGGCCCCGCCACCGGCGGTGGACGCGCTGCTCACCACCGCGCTCGCGCTGCTGTGGCCCGAGGCCGACGACACCGGCGCCCGCTACGCGCCGTTCACGCTGGTCAATGAGGCGGTGGACGCCGTCAAGCGGCGCGCGAAGAACAGCGCACCTTTCGTCAACGCGGTGCTGCGCCGCTTCTTGCGCGAACAGGCGCAAACCGTGGCCGCCGTTGAGGCCGACGAGGTGGCGGCCTTCAACCACCCGCGCTGGTGGATCGAGCGCCTGCGCGCCGACTGGCCCGAGCACTGGCAGGCCATCCTGCACGCCAACAACCAGCGCCCGCCGATGACGCTGCGGGTGAACGCCCGGCGCTGCACGGCCGAGGCCTATGTGCGGCGGCTGGCCGAAGCCGGCTTCGCGGCGCGCGTGGTGGGCCCGCAGGCGGTGATGCTGGCCGTGCCGGCGCCGGTGCAACAGTTGCCCGGCTTCGACGACGGCGACGTGTCGGTGCAAGACGCGGCCGCGCAGCTTGCGGCGCCGCTGTTGATCGGCGACGGGCTTCCGAGCGGCGCCCGTGTGCTTGATGCCTGCGCCGCGCCCGGTGGCAAAACCGCGCACCTGCTGGAGCTGGCCGACCTGGACGTGACCGCGCTCGACAGCGACGCCCAGCGCCTGAAGCGCGTCGGCGAAACCCTGCAGCGCCTGAAGCTGCAGGCCAAACCCGTGGCCGCCGACGCCGGCGCGCCCGACGCCTGGTGGGACGGCCAGCCCTTCGACGCCATCTTGCTCGACGCGCCTTGCAGCGCTTCGGGCATCGTGCGCCGCCACCCCGACATCCGCTGGCTGCGCCGCGCCAGCGACATCGCCGCGCTGGCGCAAATCCAGTCCCGGTTGCTCGACGCGCTGTGGCCGCTGCTGAAACCCGGCGGGCGGCTGTTGTACTGCACCTGTTCGGTCTTCAAGGCCGAGGGGCAAGACGTGATCGACGCTTTTTTGCAACGCCAACCGCACGCGGCACAGCCGTCCACACCGGCTTCTCCCGGCCACTTGCTGCCGCTCGCTCACAATTCCGGCGAAGTTCTGGCGCCCCACAGCGGGGCGTCGCCCGATGGTTTTTATTACGCCTTGCTCGCCAAAGCGAACCCCTGAAATCGCCTCCCACCGTGTCGTGCCTTGCCCCGGCTTTCCCCCTGCGTCAACGCCCCCTCACGGGCATGGCGGCCGCATGGGCGTGGGCCGTGCGGGGCGTGGCGACGCTGGCCCTGGCGGTGCTCGCCATGTGCACCCTGTTGGGGGCGCAGCCCGCGCAGGCACAAGGCGTGGAGCTGCCCACCTACGTGCTGACGCGCAACGACGAAGGCCTGTTCATCAACTTCAGCGCCAAGTTCGAACTGCCGCGCGGGGTTGAAGACGCGCTGCACAAGGGCGTGCCGCTGTTCTTCGTCGCCCAGGCCGAACTGTTCAACAACCGCTGGTACTGGCGAGACAAGCAGGTCAGCGCGGTGCAACGCACCTGGCGCCTGGCCTACCAGCCGCTGACGCGCAAATACCGCGTCACCTTCGCCGGGGTGAACCAAAGCTACGAAAGCCTGCCCGACGCGCTGGCGTCGCTGAGCCGCGCGGTGAACTGGAAGCTGGCCGAACCCACACAGCTGGAAGACGGCCGCTATTACGTCGAATTCACCTACGAACTCGACATCAACCAGATGCCCCGCCCGCTGCAAATCGGCATCGGGGGCCTGTCCGACTGGACCCTGCGCGCCGAGCGCCTGCAGCGCCTGAACTGATGCCCACACTGGGCCCCGCGCGCTTGCCCTCGCCGCTGCTGCAATCGCCGTTGTTGCAATCGCCGTTGTTGCAATCAACATGACCAAAGCGTCCCGCTGGGCCTGGATCGTCTCGTTGGTGGCCGCGCTCGGTGCCGGCCTGGTGCTGGTGTTCCTGTTGTCCCTGGCCACCAACAGCCGGGGCTTGTACGAACGCCACTACGTGTGGCTGTTCTGGGTCAATGTGGTGGTGGCGGCACTGCTGGCACTGGTGATTGGCGTGGCGGCGGTGCGGCTGCTGCTGCGGCTGTGGCGTGGCAAGTTCGGCAGCCGGCTGCTGCTGCGGCTGGCGGCCATCTTCGCCTTCGTGGGCGTGGTGCCGGGGGTGTTGATCTACACCGTGTCGTACCAGTTCGTGTCGCGCAGCATCGAGACGTGGTTCGACGTGAAGGTGGAAGGCGCGCTCGACGCCGGCCTGGCGCTCGGCCGGGGCACGCTTGACGTGCAGGTCAACGAACTGGCCAGCAAAACCCGCCTCGCCGCCGAAAGGCTGGGCGAAAGCGGCGGCAGCATTTCGCCGCTGACGCTGGAGCGGCTGCGCGAGCAACTGTCGGCGCAAGACGTGACCTTGCTCGGCGCCAACGGCCAGGCGCTCAGCACCGCCAGCAGCCGCAGCAGCGGCTTCGCCCCCGAACGCCCCAGCACCCAGCAACTGCGCCAAGCGCGCAATTCACGCGTGCTCAGCCAACTGGAGGGGCTCGACGAAGACAGCGTGGCCGCTTCAGGCGCCGCGCGCATCCGCGCCCTGGCTTACGTGCCCAGCAGCAGCTTCCAGTTGAGCGGCGGGCCCGAACGCTTCCTGCTCGTCACCCAACTGCTGCCGAGCGCGGTGGTCAGCAACGCGCTGGCGGTGCAGGCCGCTTACCGCGAATACCAGCAACGCGC
>JAYSYW010000275.1:0-7897 GCA_043727255.1 Rhizobacter sp.
GCCTGCAATTCGGCCTCGGCCCAGGGTGCATTGGCCGGCACAAAACCGGGCACGCGATCGGGTTGGCGCACACCGGCTTTCGCTTCGAGCATCAAGGCCAGGGCACGTTGCGCGATGCGGTTGACGGCCCCACCGGCCGCACCGTCGTTGGCCGCCACCACCACGCCCAGGCGCTGCTCGGGCAACAGCATCATCTGGCTGCGATAGAAAAACGTGGCACCGCCGTGGTGGGCGACCGGCCCACCGCCATGCACGGTGTCGTTGCCGAAGGTGCTGAACAACCACCCCAGCCCGACCTCGAAGCCCACGTCCAGAGGCACGCCGGTGTTCTGCACGCGCAGCATCTCGGCCCATTGCGGCTCGGGCAGAACCGTTGCCCCCTGCGCATTGCGCCCGCGCGCCATTTGCATGGATAAGAACTTCGCCATGTCGTTGACGCTCGCCGTCAGCCCGCCCGCCGGCACGTCGCGCAACGCGGGCTCTTGTTGAGGCGCCCGCTTCAGGTACGCGCGGGCCATGCGCGGCGATTCGGGTGAGGCCGCGCTGAACGATGCGCCGTCCATGCCCAGCGGCCCCAGCACCGCCTGCCGCAGGTGCGCCTCGAAGGGGGTGCCGCTGAGGTGTTCGATGGCCGTGCCCAGCACGTCCAGGCCCACGTTCGAGTACGAAAAACCGCGCCCCGGCGGCGCGGCGGCGTGCTCGCTGCCAAGGCCGCGCACCATGGCGCGAAAGTCACCCACCGGCGTGCCCCACATGCCGCCCAGCATGTCGCGGGGCAAGCCGCTGTGGTGGGTCATCAACTGCCGTGCGGTGATGGGAGCATCGCCCCACCGTGTGGCAATGCGGAACGAGGGCAAAGCCCGCTGAATGGGAGCGTCCAAGGCCAGACGCTGCTGCGCCACCAACTGCATCGCGGCGGTGCCGGTGAACAGTTTGGAGATGGAGCCCATGCGGTACAGCGTGTCCGGGCCGGCCGGCTGCCGGGCGGCTTCATCGGCCCAGCCCACACCATGCGCCCACAGCAGTTGCTGGTCGTCCACCAACGCAATGCTCAGGCCCATCACCTTGTGGGCTTTCATCTCATGTGCAATGAAAGCTTCGAGTTGCCGCTTGACCGAAGCCATGTCGCCACGCGCCAGCGGTTCGGAGGGCGGGGGCGGGGTGCCACAAGCCACCAGCGCGAAGCTGCAAGACAAAGCGAGGCGCCGGGCCACGCGGTGCACCACCGAACGGCGAAAGGGGGGTGGGCTCATGTCCATGGTCCAGTCGAAAAGGGAACTCGACTTGTACCCGCAATATCTTTCAGGAGGACAGCCACCCGGGCCGCAAGCGGCCTGCGGGCCAACGTGAGTTGCAGCCGCAACCGTTGAATCCGGTCAACCAGACAGCCCCGGACCCGCCTCGCCTTCCAGCTCGTAGTGAAACACCTTGGCGATGATTTGCCAGCGCCCGTCCACCTTCACCAGCGTGAGCAGATCGGTGAAGTGTTTGGGGCGAATTGCACATTCCACGCGCGCCAACGCTGTCACCGGCCCGGCAAACTCGATCGACACGATGCTGTCGCTGCGTGCATCGCCTCGGCTGGCGGGCGAGGGGCGTTTGTCCACGATCGGGAAGTACGCGTCCATGGTCAGCGCCAGCAGGCTGCCGTCGGTGGCGCAGGCGTACAGGGCGCCGGGGTGGAACACACCGCGCAGCACCTGGGTGTCGCTGCGGTACAAGCCCTCGAAATAGCGGTACAGCACCGCAGTCACCTGCTCGAACTCGGTGTTCATTCGCGCTCGCCGCAGCTCACGGCGGGGCCACCACGCCGCGCCTGAGCGCGGTGACGGTCTGGCCGCCAATGCCCCAGTTGTCGGTCTCCACCTCGTCGATGATGACGAAAGTGGTGGCCGGGGTCTTGTTCAGCACACGCACCAGCAGGTCGGTGACCCCCTGGATCAGTTCGGCCTTTTGCGCGGTAGTCGCACCTTCGCGGGTGATTTGAATGTTGACGAATGGCATGTTGAATCTCTTTGTCTTCGCAGGGCAGAAGCGGCTTGCTTCGGGTCTCTCGGAGCAAGCCGCCCTTGAGGGATCGGCAAAGGCGAGCTTCGGTCAGCTGAGCAGACCTTCGGCCTTCAAGGCTTCGCGCACCGCGGGCCGAGCGCCCACGCGCTGCAAAAATGCCTGCAGATTCGACAGGTCCGACAGATCAAGGCCCACCATCTTGGCCCAGCCGGTCACAACGAACAGATAGGCGTCGGCGGCGGTGAAGTCGTCACCCGTCAGGTGGTCCTTGCCCTCCAGGCGGCTATCCACCCATTCGTACTTCTTGCGAAGCACCGCGCTCAAGGTCTTTTTGGCAGAGGCATCGAGCTGGCTGCTGAACAGTGGCGAGTAGCCCTTGTGCAACTCAGAGGTGACGTAGTTCTGCCACTCCATCACGCGGTAGCGCTCCAGGCTGCCCGCTGCCGGCATCAGCGTGGTGTTGCCAGCCTTGTCGGCGATGTACTGCACGATGATCGGCCCTTCGCTCAGAAAACTGCCGTCCTCCAACTGCAGCAGCGGCACCTGGCCTTTGATGTTGACGGTGTAGTAGTCCGCGCCGGCTTGGGTGATGTGTTTTCCGATGTCCACCTTCTCCAGCGTATGCGGCGTGCCGCTCTCCAGCAGCGCAATGTGGGGCGCCTGCGAGCAAGCGCCTGGGGAGTAGTAGAGCTTCATCGGGTTCATGCGGGTCTCCTGGGTTGGCTGTTGAGGCTCGCACCTTATTCGCGATCGGCAACCAGATAAACCTGGGATCATTCACTTCACTGATTACATGAGGTGATGCAATGCCACGCCAGTTCAGCGGCTTGATGCTTGGCAGCGTCGAACTGTTTTGCCTGACCGCCGAGTTGCAGGGCTTTACCGCGGCCGCCACTGTGGCCGGCTTGACACCCGCGGCCGTGAGCCGGTCCATCGCCCGTCTGGAAACCCGACTGGGGGTGCAGTTGTTCGTGCGCACCACCCGCCAGGTGCGGCTGACCGACGCCGGGCGCAGCTACCACGCACAGTGCCGCCTGGCGCTCGGGCAATTGATCGAGGCCGAGCGTGAACTCACCGGCGACCAACGCGTGGCCACCGGCACGGTGCGCATCAGCCTGCCCACGTCATATGGGCATCACCGCGTGCTGCCCCTGCTGCCGACTTTTCGCCAGCAGCACCCGCAGGTCGAGCTGGAGGTTCAACTGACCAACCGCAACATCGACTTCGCCGCCGAGGGTTACGACCTGGCGGTGCGCGGACGCGCGCCACCCAACTCGGGCCTGATCGCACGCCGCCTCGAAGACGCGGAACTGGTGGTGGTGGCCGCCCCCGGTTATCTGCGCCGCCATGGCACGCCGCGCACGCTGGAGTCATTGAAAGACCACGAGTGCGTGCAGTTCTTCCTGCCCAGCACCGGCCTGCCAGTGCCCTGGCTGTTGCGCGACAAGGGGAGCGAACTCGAATTCGTCACGCCGTCGGCGCTGCGTTGCACCGACGATGTGCTCGGTCTGCCGGCGCTGGCCCGGCATGGCGGTGGTCTGACGCAGACCTTCCGCTTTGCCGTCGAGCACGACCTGCAACAGGGCACCCTGAAAGAGGTGCTCGCGGGGTTTGGCGGTGCCTCGCGGCCTTTCTCGCTGCTGTACCCGGCCCATCGGCACATGCCACAGAGGGTTCGGGTGTTGATCGACTTTTTGGTGGAAAAGTTGGCGCCGTTCGCGCCGAGGTGACAACGCTCGGCCTTCGCTCCGAGGTGGAAGCCGTCCGCAGCCATCGACGCGGCCAAGGCGGCCTACCTCATGAGTCAACGCAGGGCCGTTCCCACGTTGACTCATCCCCCTCTGCGCCTGACGCGAAGCGGCAGGTCAGGGGGCGCGCTTCACCAGCTCCACCCGCCGGTTCTTGCCTCGCCCCTCTTCGCTGCGGTTGTCGGCCACCGGCCGCTCGGCGCCAAAGCCCGCAGCGCTGAGCCGGGCTGCACCGATGCCGCTGCCCGCCACCGCGTTCATCACACTCTTGGCACGCGCTTCAGACAGTGCCTTGTTGGCTGCCGCGGCGCCCACGTTGTCGGTATGGCCCTCGATGGCGATCTTGAGCGCAGGCGCGGCCTTGAGCATCGCGACGATCTCGCGCACTGCGGCCTGGCCGTCGGGTTTGATGTCTGACTTGGCGGTGTCGAACTGGATGTACAGCGCGATGAAGCCCTTCTTGTTGATCTCGTCGAGCATCTTGTTGGCGCTGACCACTTGCTGCATGGCCGCCACCTCGACGACGGCGAGCCGGTAGCTCTGCGTCGGCGCGCTGAAGATGCCAGGCTCCACCAGCACCCAGACTTCCTTACCGCCGGTGTTGACACGCAAGGTGGTCTCGCCGCCATCGCCGTCGCGTGGCAGCCGTTCGTACACCACCTCGCCGCCGATCGACTTGATGGCGTTCTGGTAGTTGCGGATCAGCTGCAGCGGGCTGGGCTGCTTGTCGGGGTCGTTGTGAAAGTACAAGAGGTTCGTCGCGTCGCCCTCCACCCGCTTGCGGGTCGCGGCGCCGCCAGGTGCGTTGGCCACGGCGAAGTCCACCGCGTTGAAGTTCTTCGCAAACTCTTCGATGCGCGAGTTCGGGTAGCGCGTGAGCAGCGGGTGGTCTTTGCTGCGGGCAACGTCTTTCTGGGCCTGCGTGGGCAGGGCCAGGCTCATGCAGACCAGCATCAAAGCGGCTGCGCGGGTGAAGATGGATCGCATGGCGGGGCTCCCCTAAAAAGTGCAGAGGATTTTAGGAGCCTGTCGGGCTGGGGGAGCGTCGGCTGCAATTTGGCCGCAGCGGTCCATTTTTCACCGGCTTCTTGTCCCATAGCTACGGCTATGGACCTGCGAACCCGGCAAAAACTGTCCTCGCTGAGCCCAAATTTCGCTTCGACGCCCCAAGCCCGACAGGCTCCTAGCAGAGTTGGTAGTTGCCTCGCAGCGTGCTCGCTCATTCAATAGTCCTTGTCGAAAGGAGAAAAAAAATGAACATCACAGCGGGGAGTGCAGCGCGGCTGCCGCAACGGTTGATCGATGACCTGGCCTTCTACCGGCGTCGGGTTTTTGTCGAGCGTCTCGGTTGGCCGCTCAGCGTTGAAAACGGTCTGGAGGTAGATCAGTTCGACCACGAAAGCACGGTATATGTGGTCGCTCACAGTGACCAGGGAAAGATGATCGGCTGCGCCCGGTTGCTGCCCACCGTCGGACCGTACCTGCTCGGCGATGTGTTCCCCCAGCTGTTGAGCGGAATGCCGGCCCCTCGTCTTGCGGACGTGTGGGAGCTTTCGAGATTCGCCGCCATTGATCTCGACGCGGAAACGACAGGTGCTTTTTCCGGACAGTTTTCTTCACCGACTGCGGTGGGGCTGTTGCGTGCAGCGCTGACCCTCGCGCGCGAGCGCGGGGTGCGCGAACTCATCACCGTGTCGCCATTGGGCGTGGAACGACTGCTTCGCAAAGCCGGGTTCAACGCCAGCCGCATCGCCGAACCATGCTTGGTCGATGGCCGCTCGCTGTTTGCGTGTCGGATCGCCGTGCACCAAGACACAGAAGTTGTGCAATGAGCAGCCATCCCATTGCGCCCCCTCGTCAAGGCACCCTGTCACCGGGTTCATCGGACACGACACGCCTCGTGCTCCACAGCCGACCATCCCTGCCTCCAGCCTTGCCGCCGTCAACCTGCCGCTCGGTACAAGCTGCCGGCCGCCGCCCTCTGGCGATGGGGCGACACCTGGCATGGGCTCGTTTCATTTGCGGCAATGGACCACACGGGACCATCGCAATAGACGTGCGATGCGCCCCCGCGCCGAGCTCGGAGGCCAGCTATGAGAACGGGGACATCCAACGCCAGCGGCCAGCTCGATCACATGGCAGCCACACCCCCGGGCCCTCGCACCGAGATCTGCCCACATGACGCCTGCTTCGCAGGTACACGTGTCCTTTGCAGCATGGGAGATCCCACCATTGGTCGGCAGCGGCAACCTCGCGCATGCGCTTGCCCATGCCGCAACCCGCTCGCCCGTTCCCCAGGCCTCCACCAACTCATGGGAACACACGCCAGCTGCGGCGCTGGCCGTACGAGCCGCCAGGCCTGTTCTGGAACCTTTCCTGGCGCTCCGGCGCCCCGAGGGTGACCACTTGTTCGGCATTGCCGTTGCATGCAACACCGAAAGCCTTGATGTGTTTCCACCCACCGCAACGGCTTCACTTGACTGCACTGCGGCGGGCTGCGTGCGGAAAAATATTTCGCCCACCGACGACCGCCCCACCACGGCGGCAATCCTGGCCAGACGCTTCGGGCTGCAAGGGCTGAGCTTCACCTTGTCGTCAGGGTCATCCGCCTCTTCAGACGCCATCGTGACAGCGGCCAACGCCATCCGAGGTGGCCGCGCCGAACGCATGCTGGTCGTCAGCGTGGAGGTCGATGGTGCGGCCTTGCGCGGCCTGTTGGCCGGCGACCGCGAACTCGCGAGCCTGGCCGAAGCCGGTGTTTTGGAAGGCGCCGCAGCCGTGGTGCTTGAATCGTCCGAAAGCCTGAGGGTCCGTCGAGGACGCAGCAGCGGTCGCATTGGCCACTGCACGTTTGTGCATGCCGACACCGACGACCACCGTGCTTTCTTCGACCTGATTGAGCGCCATGCAGACAAAACCTTCTACCTGGGCGGCGACAGCTTTTTGCGGCTCTCTCTCGGCGCCATGCTCAACAAGCGCCGTACACCCATCGTCGATTTCGGCTTTGCCGCGCAGCGCGCCTATGGATCAACGAGCCTGCTGCAACTGGTGGCGCACTGCGAAGGCGAAAAAACCACCGGCCGCTCACGCGGCGCGGTGATCGTCGGCGGAGGCATCTGGAACGACCTGCGTGCATCTGTGCTCGTCATCGAGCCGGCATAAACACTGATGACCCACGAAAGCAACCTATGAACAAAACCAAGCTCAAAACAGACGCCAACTATGCAGTCGGCGACATCTATTTGGCGGCCATGCCCGACCTTCAGGAGTGCGAAATCGAAGATGTCGTGCCCAAAGCGAATGCCGTCAAGATCAAAGGCACCGGATGGATTGATGGGCTGGCTTTTGGCCGCGCTATCAAGGCCCGCCTCGGTCGCGCGGTTTATTCTTCGGGCTTGATCGGACCCACACGGCGCTTCATTCGCGAAATGTGATGCTGCCTCCGGCGAAGGCCAAAGGCCGGCATGCCGCTCGCTTTCAAGGAGCGTCAGTCGGCTTCAGGTGCCTGCGGATTCGAAATGCCGATAAAGAAAGCAAAACTTCTCACCACGGCAGGCGTCACGACTCACATTCACCAGGCTCGTCGTCCGCATCTCCAGATGGACGCTCACATCGACTCTGAGGCAGAGACTTGATCAAGCCGCAGTACCCCAAGAGCGGCCGCACGGGATACAGCCGATCGGTGTGGGCATGATGTTCGCATGTACGGCCTGCTGCAGTGATGCGCTGGAGGACACGCTGCACGGCTGTATGCCGGCCATGCGTCGTGCGACTTCGTCAGCGACGACTTGCCGCACGAGTCGGTGCCGGACGCGACCACGCTGTTGAAGTTCGGCTTCAGCCGAACGACAGCCACCTGACCGTGGACGAGATCAACGCGTACCTGGCCCGGCAAGGCTGCTGATGCGCTCAGGCACCGTCGTGGATGCGACCATCCTCGCGCGCCCAGCTCGGCCCGGGAGCGAGGAGAAGGCGCGCAATTCCGATATGCACCAGGTCAGGAGGACAACCCACTGGCACTTGGAGATGAAGACTCACATCGCCCCCCGCGTCAGAATAGTTGTCGCCTCCAAAGATCAACCCCGGGGGCGGCGATGAAGGACGGAATTGGCTCGATACGGACAGGCATTCATGGACAA
>JAYSYW010000276.1:0-19251 GCA_043727255.1 Rhizobacter sp.
CTGCCGTATGGGGCGCCGGTCTGGTTGGACACGACCGAGCCGCTGTCCAACACACCGCTGCGCCGGCTGGTGTTGGCGCAAGACACCGGCAGCGCGATCGTCGGCGCGGTGCGCGCCGACTACTTCTGGGGTTGGGGCGACACCGCCGAGCAGCAGGCGGGCCGCATGAAGCAGCCGCTGCGCTTGTGGGTGCTTTGGCCGAAAGACTGATGGCGGCGCGGCAGCGCATCAAGCGTGCCGCGCGCCACCTGCCTGAATCCGCAAGACCTCAGGCGGCAAAGAGCCTCAGGGGCAGGCGGATCTGACCGTTGCCGGGGCCGCGCTCAGCAGCGTGAAATTGAGCGCCTCGGCCTGAGCCCGCTGGGCCGCAGGCACCTCGAAGATGCCCACCGTGCCGTCCGTCGCGCCGCAGACGGCGGGGCGAATCATGCCGTCGTGGCCACACGACGCGCCACTGACTGAAACACCAGCGCCCGTGAGTTCGGCCTGCAGTGCCGCCAAGGTTCTGCCACCGCCCGTGCATTGCACGGACCCCGTGGACTTGACCACGCTGACCGAGGCCTGGACGTCGTCGTCACCCGCGCCACAGCCCATGACCGCAAGCACCACAACACCCACTGCGATTTTGATTTTCATTTGGACCACTCCCTTTTGTTGTTGGAACCGAAGGTTATAGCCCACCAATTTCGTGACCTTGTGACGGCACTTGACCTGTCAGCGCGCAGCCTCTTTCATGGTGCTGGCAAGCACGCCGTACACCGTCGTCCAGGCGCCGCGCACCTCGGGCGTAAACGCCGGGCCCAGGCCTTGTTCCAGTGTCTTGAGCAACGCACCGCCCACGGTGTCGTAGTGCGCGTCGTTCACGCCGTAAGTGGCGTGGCGCTGGCCCAGGCTGCGCAGCACGGGCATCAGCACTTCGGGCTCGTTGAGCTTGCCGACGGCCACACCGATCATCTGCATCAGCTTCTCGCCCTGCGCCACCATGTCGCCCTTGAACAAGGCTTGCAGCGACGGGTCCGCGGCGAACAGGTGGCCGTAAAACAGCTCGGCTGCCTGCGGCGCGATCGGTGCGACGAGGGCGAAGCTGTCTTGCACGAGGCGGTGGGTGTCTTGGGTCATGGTGTTTCCAATGGATGATGTTGTCCGCTGATGCAAAGGGAGTGCCGCACCCGCAGGGTGCGCAGGGTACCGCGCCTTTGGCGGGCTTTTTGCAGCGCTTGTCGCGTGGCTCAATGGACCGATGACCACACCGATCCACCCTGGCATGAACAGAACCATGAACGGCCCGGCTCCTTCAGGCTCAACGGAGCCTGCGCCTCACCCTATGCCCACATGGCGCAGCGCATGCAGCACTTTTTTGTAGGGCGTGGGCACGTAATGCGCGCGCCAGTCTTGCTGGTCATGGTCGCCCACCGCTGGCCTGAAGCCGAAGGTGCGCACGCCGAACCGGCGGCCCCAGAACTCATCGACAGGGTGCAGCAAGCGGGTCTTGAGGCCCAGGCCTCTGATCGAATCAAACATGTGCGGGAAGGGTGTTCGGTGATGGGACCATCTCGTCGCAAGCCATGGCGCACGGCGCCGCATGGGGGCGCACCGGCTGGCGCCCCACCGCGTGCCCGATGCGGCACGCCAGCGCGTCGAGCATGCTGTAGCGGCGCCGGTACTGGGCCCGTTTGCGTGGGGGGATGTCTTGCAGGTCACGCAATGGCAGCGAGGTACCGATGCGGTAGAAGCCGTCGGCCTGGGCCACCCCGGCGTATTCCTGCCAGGCCGCGTCGTAGCTGAACGATGGCCTGATCGACCGCTCGAAGTAGTTGCTTTGGCGTGCGCTGGCGGCATCAGACACCGCCTCGATGTGGTCGATGCCCAACTCGCGGCAGAGCAGCCGAAACGAAGCAAACATCAGGTCGCGTGGACGCATGCCATCCGCGGCGTGGGTGAGCGCGCGGTACACGTCCAGCGCGTCGTCGCCCGACGAGCCTTGCAGCGCGCCCACATAGGCCAAGGTGCTGCCGTCCCGCGCACGCGCCAGCGTGAACAACAGCGAATACAGCCGCCGCTCGCCACTGAACAGGTTGATCGCCACCTCGCCTTCAACCGCAAACCAGGGCGGCTTGTCGAGCACCAGCCTCAGGCCGGGCTGAATGTCGTCCAACAGGGCCAGCACGCGCATCGCCTCAGCTGGAAACACCAGCACATCGAGGGTTTCATCGCGGACCAGCCGGTAGTGGTTTTGCACGGCATCCATGCGCCTGGATTGATTCCAGGCGGTGTTCACGTAGGGGCGATTGGCCAGCACCGGCAACAGCGGGTGGCGCGCCAGCATTTCGCCCAGCAAAGGGTCATGGCCCTGCCCGTACCAGGCTTTCAGGTCAGACCAGTGCTTGAACGACTTCTCTTGCCGCGGGTGATACGGGAAGATGCCCAAGACCAGGGGTTCCGCGATGGCGAATACTGTGTGCCTCTGTTGACTCCGCACTGACGCCATGAACCCACCCCGCCTCGAAGGTAAATCCGCCATCGTCACCGGCGCCGCCAGCGGCATCGGCCGCGCCACCAGCCTGCTGTTCGCCCAACACGGCGCACGCCTTGTGCTGGTCGACCGCGCCCCGGAAGTCGAAGCCACCGCGCAAGCCGTGCGCGACGCCGGGGGCCAAGCCATCGCCTTGGTGAAAGACACCTCCGACGAGGCGCAGGTCGAGGAATACATCGGCACCGCCGTGCGTGAATACGGACGGCTCGACGTGTGCTTCGCCAACGCCGGCATCAGCGGCGGCCTGAAGACGATGGAAGAGCTGACGGTCGACGACTGGCTGCGCATCCTGAGCGTCAACCTGATCGGCACCTTCCTGGCCGTGAAGTACGCCTCACGGGCCATGGTGCCGATCGGGCGCGGCTCGATCATCTGCACCGCATCGGTTGCCGGCCTGCGCTCGGGCGCGGGTGGCATGCCCTACAGCGCCAGCAAGGCCGGCGTGATCAGCCTGGTGCAGACCAGCGCCAACCAGTTGAGCGGCACCGGCGTGCGTGTGAATGCGATCTGCCCCGGGCTGATCGAAACCGGCATGACCCAGCCGCTGTTCGACCGCGCCCGCGAACGCGGCGCCGAACACAAGATCGGCCAGTTGAACCCGTTGCGCCGCTACGGCGTGCCCGACGAAATTGCCCAGGCCGCGTTGTTCCTCGCCTCGGACGACGCCTCGTACGTGAACGGACAAGCCTTGCCCGTGGACGGCGGGCTGACGAGCTCGTTGCCAGTGGTGCCGCCGAAGCTGTGAAGCCCCGCGTGTGAGCCCGGGCCTGTGGACTACAGGCCCAGCTCGCTCAAACCCGCGTGGTCATCCGGCCGGCGGCCGAGCGGCCAATGGAACAAGCGCTCGTCGGCACGAATGGGCAGGTCGTTGATGCTCGCGTGGCGATGCGTCATCAGGCCTTGCGCGTTGAACGCCCAGTTTTCGTTGCCATGGCTGCGGAACCACTGGCCCGCGTCGTCGTGCCATTCGCAGACGAAGCGCACCGCGATGCGGGCACCATCGAACGCCCACAGTTCCTTGATCAACCGGTAGTCAAGTTCACTTGCCCATTTGCGCTGCAGGAACTGGCGCACCTGTTCGCGCCCAACAGGGAATTCAGCGCGGTTGCGCCACCGGGTGTCTTCGGTATAGACGCCCACCACCCGATCGGGATCCCGCGAGTTCCAGGCGTCTTCAGCCATGCGGACCTTTTGCTTGGCCGTGTCGGCGGTGAAGGGTGGGAGCGGTGGGCGGGTTTCCATGACGGTGCAGGGTGGGTTTGAGAAGGAGCGTGAAGCGCAGGCCCGAGGTATCGAAGACTGAACGGGGTGGTGACGAACGAGGTGGACCCGCCGCCCGCCAAGTTCAGATCAATAGGTCTTGTAGGGAAGAAACTTGCCCGACATCACGATGCTCACGCGGTCACCCGCCGCGTTCGCTTCGCGCTTCAAATCCATCTTGAAGTCGATGGCGCTCATGATCCCGTCGCCGAACTCCTCGTGGATCAGTTCCTTGAACGTCGTGCCGTACACGCTCACCAGTTCATAGAAGCGGTAGATCAGCGGATCGGTCGGCACGCTCGTCGGCAGCGAGCCCTTGTACGGCACGACCTGCAGCCACTTCTGTTCGGCATCGCTCAGCCCGAAGATCTCGCCGACGATGCCGGCCTGTTCGGGCGACAACGTCATCTGGCCCAGGCACGCGGCCGTGACCCACTCCTTGCTCAGGCCCACCTTCGCGGCCACGTCGGACCACCTCAGGCCCTTCTCCACTTTGGTGGTGATGATCTTTTCGGTGACGTCGAGACGGCTCATGGAAAGCTCCTTTGTTGGCATTGATTGGCCGGGGTTGGGCGATGCGCGGCAAAGGCATCCGTGCGGATGGTGGCTCGGCGTCGAGCGCCAGCCGCACCTTGGGCTGGCCGACGCCACATCGAGCACGTGAAGCGCACGAATGCCCGAGGCCCGACGGGTACTGGATCGGGTGCAGCGCAAGCGGTATTCATGCCAGCGGCGACTCGTCGTGCCGCACGCGCAAGGCAACCACGATCGAGCGCTTGTTGGCGAAGTACTGGTACAGCGAGCCGATACTTGTCGCGCCAGGAAGTGCTCGACATCGCAGCCAACGCGCGGTGCAAAGACATGCCCGTCGAAATGGCGGCGCTAATGGCAGTGCAGAATGTTTATCGCCCACTTGTCGATTCCAGCGGCGTCCAGCCGTCGTGTGGATGACGGCGCACTTTCCTCGAAACCGCGTTTTGCTCACCCCCTGAAGGAGAAACCATGTTCTACGTCGATGGATTCGTCGTGCCCGTGCCCACGGCCAAGAAAGACGCTTACCGCCAAGTGGCCCACGCGGCCGCCCAGGTGTTCAAGAAGCACGGCGCGCTGACGGTCGTGGAGTGCTGGGGCGACGACGTGCCGCCTGGCAAGGTGACCTCGTTCCCGATGTCGGTTCAGTTGAAGGAAGACGAGACGGTGGTCTTCTCGTGGATCACCTGGCCTTCGCGCAGCGCGCGTGACACCGGCATGGCGGCCGCGATGGCCGACCCGTTGCTGCAGAAGACAGACATGCCCTTTGACGGCCAACGAATGATCTACGGCGGCTTCGAGTCGATCGTCAGCGAATAGCCGCAGCGAAAACAAACGAAACAAACCGATCCCTCCCCGAAAAGACATCCCACCCCCGCCCCGTGACCATCGCTTCATGTTCAACCGCCCTGAAAGGCGCGACATGAAAACCTGGATCAAACGCACGCTGATTGGCGTGTTTGGCGCTTCGGTTTTGTTCGGTGGGCTGGCGGCTTGTTCGCACCGCATGCATGGCCCTTGGGCTGGGCCGATGTCGGAGGCGCAGCATGCCGAGTGGCGTGAGCGCATGGTCGAGCGCGCGGGCCGCAAGCTTGACCTCGACGCCGCGCAAAAGGCCAAGCTCAACCTGCTGGCCGACACGCTGAACACGCATCGCAAGGCCGTGCGCGCCAGTGGTGGTGAGGCACGGGCCGAGATGAAGGCGGTGATGGCGGGCGCGCAGTTCGACCGCAGCCGCGCCCAAGCCCTGTTCGATGCCAAGGCCAACGCGGTGCGCACGGCCTCTCCAGCGGTCATCAACGCAACGGCCGACTTCTACGACAGCTTGAAGCCCGAGCAGCAGCAGAAGCTGCGCGGCTACCTGGAGCGTGGGGGGCGACATGGCTGGCGCGGTTGAACTGCGTGATGCACGGCTGCCGGGCTTGGTGGCCGCACACGGGGGCACTGCACCACCCGCGCGGCTGCGCTTGGCGGTGTTGGCACTGCCGCCTTCGGTGATCGCGGTGTCGCTGGCGGGTTTGGCCATTGGTGCCCGCGCCTGGTTCGGGCCTGCGTTCACCCTGGCCCCACTGGGTTTGGCGGTGGCCGGCGCGCTGGTCTTTGTCGCCGGGCTGGTGGCGGTGGGGTGGTCGTTCGCACTGTTTGTTGCGGCGGACACGCCGGTTCGTTTGCACGCGCAGCCGCTGCAGTTGATCGAGGAAGGCCCGTATCGGGTCAGCCGTCACCCGATGTACCTGGGCCTGGCCGTGATGCTGCTGGGCGCTGCGCTGCTGTTGGGCATGCCGTTGCTGGTGTTGGCCGCGCTGGCGTTCGTGGGCATCGTCAGCCGCATGCACGTGCCGCATGAAGAGGCGCAGTTGCTGGCGCGCTTTGGTGGGTGGTACCGCGACTACGCGGGGGGCACGCGGCGGTGGTTGTGATGGTGGCCTTGGTGCCCATTGCGGCAGGCACTTCGACAGGCTCAGTGCGAACGGAGCCGGGGTGGGGCTTGGTGCCATGGGGACAAGGCTTCGATACGCCTTCAGGCGTACCGAAGCCTGAGCCTTTATTCCCGATCGTCCTGAGCCTGTCGAAGGAAGGGTCAGCCCGACAGGGGTGGGGGGCTCAAAAGGGATGGTGGGATCGAACATGGTGGAAGACCCGAACGGCCCGAACCCGACTCACCTCTGTGTCAGCATCCCACCCATGCGCCGCATCCTGCTGATCGACGACGACGAAGACTTGGCGCCGCCGCTCGCTGCGTATCTGCGGCGGTTTGACTTCGAACTCGACAGCGCCGTGCGCCCCAGCCTCGGCCTGGCGCAACTGGCCGCGCAGCCCTATGACGCGGTGATCCTCGACGTGATGCTGCCCGAGATGGATGGCTTCGAGCTGTGCCGCCGCATCCGCCGCGACAGCGACATTCCGGTGTTGATGCTCACCGCACGAGGCGACCTGACCGACCGCGTGGTGGGCCTGGAGCTGGGCGCCGACGACTACCTGCCCAAGCCCTTCGAGCCGCGCGAGTTGGCGGCGCGGCTGCACACGATTCTTCGCCGCTCTCGCAATGGGGGCGGTGCCGCTGACACACCAGCGCGCAACAGCCAGCTGGTGTTCGACGGGCTGCAGATCGACCTGTTGCGCCGTGAGGTTCAACGACTGGGTGAGCTGATCGAACTGACCGGCACCGAGTTCGAGCTGCTGGCGATGTTGGCGCGCGAGCCCGGCCGCGTGTTCAGCCGTGACGAGATCCTGACGCACCTGCGCGGCCGCGAGGCCGACCTGTTCACCCGCGCGATCGACATCTTGATCAGCCGCCTGCGCCGCAAGCTGGAACCGCTGCCGGTGATCAAGACACTGCGCAACGCGGGCTACACCTTCACCGGAGTGCGCACGCCGTGAAGGCGCGCTGGAAAGAACACGCGCTGGCGCACCGGCGCTGGCACCAGCGCTTCAAGCGCTCGCTGCGCTGGCGGCTGGTGGCGCTGTTCTTGGTGCTCGCGGTGGGCACGGTGGTCGTGTTCATCGGTGGCACGCGGGTGGCGCTGAACGGCGGCTTTGAGGTGCTGGTGAAACCCCTGCTGTCGGACTACGTAAACCGGCTGGCGGCCGACGTGGGCGCGCCACCCGACGTGGCACGCGCACAAGCGCTGGTGGCGCGGCTGCCGGTGTCGGTGCGCATTGATGGGCCCACGGTGCAGTGGGATTCGCACCCGGGCAAAGCCGGTTGGGGCCACCGGCACGACGAAGGCGGAAAGATGGTCGGACTGCTGACGCGCGAAACGCCCGACGGGCACCGCGTGCGCTTCGGTCTGGGCAATGTGGTGTGGCACGAACGGCACCCGTGGCTGGCATGGCTGCCGCTGGCCTGCCTGTTGGGGCTGACGCTCGCGGCCTATCTGACGGTGCGGCGCCTGTTCCGGCCGCTGGACGACATTCGCGCCGGGGCGCTGCGTTATGGCGGGGGCGATTTCAGCGCGCCAATTCCGGTGCGGCGCCGCGACGAACTGGGCGAGCTGGCCACAAAGGTCAACGACATGGCCACCGGACTGCACGGCATGCTGAAGGGCCAGCGCGCACTGCTGCTGGCCATCAGCCACGAGCTGCGTTCGCCGTTGACACGCGCCCGGCTCAACGCCGAGCTGTCGGCCGACAGCGCCGAGCGGCAGGCGCTGCTGCGCGACCTGGCGCTGATGCGCGAGCTGATCACCGACCTGCTGGAAGGCGAGCGCCTGGCCGCCGGCCCCGCCGCGCTGCAACGCGAACCGACCGACCTGAACACGCTGCTGCGCGAGGTGCTGGCCGCCGGCTTCAGCGGCCAGCCCGTCGAGCTGGCGTTGGCCGACGAGCTGCCGCCGCTTTTGCTGGACCGGCCGCGCGCCACCCTGCTGGTGCGCAACCTGATCGACAACGCCTGCCGCCACGGCGCGGGCGGCACGGTGGCCGTCACCACGCAGGCCGATGGCGATGGCGTGACGCTGACCGTGCGAGACCACGGGCCGGGTGTGCCCGCCGATCAGCTGGGGCGGCTGGCCGAGCCGTTCTACCGACCCGACAGCGCACGCACCCGCTCGGCGGGTGGCGTGGGGCTGGGCTTGTACCTGTGCCGGTTGGTGGCGCAGTCACACGGCGGCACGCTGGTGCTGCGACATGCCGCGCCGGGCCTGCTGGCCGAGGTGCGCTGGCCGACACGGCTTTGAGGGCGGGCCACTTCTGAGGCGTGTCGCTTGAGGGCGCCCTTCACCTTCCATCGCGGCAAGAGAGAAGCCCGGTTCAAGGCCCGCTTTTTGAACGATCGGCGGGCACCCGGGCGTTCGAGAATTCATTCATCCGAGGCGCACAACCGACCGCACCACTGGGCGGACACACGGGAACCCGTACCCCAGCGCCGAGAGAAACCGTCAAGTGCCCCAGCCACTTTGAGTGGCTGCCACCTTGCCCGGAAGACCGAGCCCGCCACCAGCAATGGTTGCGGGCTTTTCTTGTGGGCGGTTGACTTGTGCCCGGTTGATGCGCCTTGGCGCCGGGGCCACACAAACCGCGTCAACGTGAACGCGGCTACGACGTGATGCGGTTCATCGCCCCGACGATGGCCGCCGCATCGGTGGGCCGCACGAGCTGCGCCACTTCCTGCCCGTCGCGCATGAACACAAGCGTGGGCCACAGCTTCACGCCGAACGAACGGCCGAGCTTGCGGCCGGGGCCGTCTTCCACTTTGAGGTGGCGCAGGCCGGGGTGCGCGGCGAAGGCATGCTCAATCAGCGGCTGGACGGCCCGGCAGTGCCCGCACCAGCCGGTGCCGAACTCAATGACGGTGGGGCCGGGCAGCGCATCCACTTCAGACCGGAAGGGTTGCTCGGGTTCGCAGTCGCGGGGCAAGGCCATCGGGTCGCTCGACGTGCAAGGGTGGGCGCAGTGGCGTTGGCTGAAACCGCAGCCGCCGCCGGGTTCAGCGGCTGGACAGCCAGCTGTTGACCAACAGAATGGCCACCAGCGCCACCATCACATAGATCAGGTACAGGTGCGAGGCCAGCCGCTTCGAGCGCAGGCGCATGAACACCTCGATGAAGATGGCGACCGTCAGTGTGTGGGCGGCGACCAACCAAAAGGCGGTGGGCAACATGCCCACAAGAACAGCCGGAATCACCACCGCAAGAATCGCCAGGTTGATGGCATGCAGCAGCACCCGGGCGGCCGGTGTGCCCCATTCGGTGGAAAGGGTGCGCACGCCGGTCTGGCGGTCGCCCTCTGCGTCACGCACGTCCCACAGCACTTCAACGAACAGGTTCATGAAGAAGCAGATGGCGCACGCGACCCAGGTGAAGACTGAGAAGGGCAGCCACACATGGGCATAGGCCAGGGCCAGCAGCATCAGCGACCAATGGGCCGCTGAATAGGTGTTCTTCACGTAGGGCAAGGCCTTGATGCGCCAATGCCGGCCCCGCCACCGCAAGGGCGCGCTGTAGGCGCCAGCGCCCACCAAGGCCACCAGCACCAACACGCCATACGCGGCGTTGTGCTGAAAGGCCAGCGCCCCGGTGCCCACAAAGGTGAACAGCGCGAGCCAACGGGTGCGGGTGTCTTGGCCGATCACGCGTTCGGCGGCCACCTCGTCGTTGTGGCTGTCTTCATGGTGGTCGAAGAAAATGTTGAGGATGTAGCCGAACGACACCACGCCGAAGATGACCGCATACGGCTGCCACCCCAGCGGCAGGCCCAGAAACTGGTTCCAGAAGGCGACGATGCCCGGCCCCATGGCCACCACGTGCAGCCGGTTTGAAAACACGAAGCGCATGGCCCGCATGCCCCAGCCCAACGGGCCAGGCGATGCGCCGTTGGTGATTGAAGTCGTGTTCACTGCGGCGCCCGCGCCATGGGGAAAGGGGGCAGGGTGAACTCGACGTCTTCGGCGGCGGCCTCAAGCGGGGTGACGCTGGTCACGCCCAGGGCTTTCAGGCGCTCGATGAACTGATCGACCAGCACCTGCGGAGACGAAGCCCCCGCCGCCAGGCCCACGTTGTCGGCGCCATGCAGAAACGCCGCTTGCAGTGCATCGGGTTCGTCCAACAACACGGCGGTGCAGCCGGCACGCTCGGCCACATCGCGCAGGCGCTTCGAGTTGGAGCTGTTGGCGCTGCCCACGATGACGATGTGGCGCGTGTGTTCAGCGAGCCGCTTGACGGCCGCCTGGCGGTTTTGCGCCGCATAACAAATGTCGGACGAGCGCGGCGCGGTGATATCGGGGAAGCGTGCGACCAAGGCGTTGACCACCAGCGCGCAGTCGTCCACCGACAAGGTGGTCTGCGTCACGTAGGCCAACCGATCGCAGCTGGTGGGGTTGAGCGCATTCGCCTGCTCGACATTCGAGACGACATGCAGCACGCCGTCTGACTGGTCGCGCGACGCCTGCACCTCGGGGTGCTTGGGGTCGCCGATCAAGATCACTTCCTTGCCCATGGCGTGGTAGCGCTGGATCTCGGTGTGCACCTTGCGAACGAGCGGGCAGGTGGCGTCAACCACCTGCAGCCCGCGCCGCGCCGCCGCTTCGTGCACCTTGCGGCCGGCGCCGTGGGCCGAGACGATCACATGCGCGCCTGTGGGCACCGCCTCGATGTCTTCGACGAACACGGCGCCTTCGCGCCGCAGGTCGTCAACAACGTGCCGGTTGTGAACGATCTCGTGCCGCACATGCACCGTGCCGCGCACCTCGGCCAGCGAGCGTTTCACGGTGTCTACGGCGCGCTGCACACCAGCGCAAAAGCCTGAAGGGTTGGCGAGGTAGAGCTTCATGTTTGTCGGTGCCTCGAACGTGGGGCCATGGGCGGTGTGCAGCGGCGAAGTGGGTGCGTGCGCGAGCGGCTCAGGGCCGAAGGTCGGCTGGCGGGGTTTGTTCAAGCCAATGCTTGGCCAGTTCGTCGCCTCGTTCGTCGCTGGGCTGGAACCATGGGTTGAAAAACCGAACCGAGTTGGTCAGCGTCACCCAGAAGAGCCCGCCCCAGCCGAAGTTGAACCGGGTGCCTTCGACCAGCGTGCGCCAGCTCCACAGCTGCTTGGTGGCGCGCAATGACAGCGCCAACTGAATTTGAACGTCGCTCATGAAGGTGACCACGGCCCACACGTACCAAACGATGCGGCGCAGTTCACCACCGCCCGCCGCCCGGTAGAAATCGAGTACGAAGTGTTTGTGTTCGATCTCTTCCGACGCGTGCCAGCGCCACATGCGAGCCAACTCGGGGTCGGCGCCTTCCAGCCACTGAGGCCGGCGCAGCATGGCGGCCGCGAAGGTGGAGGTGAGGTGCTCGTAGGCGACCGACGACGCCAACTGGGACAACTTGCTGCGCCGCTGGCCCCAGACCGTGCGACCGTTCGAGCGTTCTTCGATCCAATTCGGCACGCCCTGGATCGCCAGCTGCTCGTTGTACTGGCGGTGCACGGCGCGGTGAATGGATTCCTGGGCGATGAAATCGCGCGCGAGGCCCTTCCAGGCCTGGCGCAGGGGCGGCGGCATTTCGTCCATCACCTGCCGCACGGTGTCGATGATCCATTTCTCGCCGGCCGGCAACACCAGCGACACGGTGTTGAACGACTGGCTGCGGTAGGCGCTGCCGCCGTTCCAGTTCACCGCGAAGCCCTTGGAGTAGTCACAAGGGAATGCGCGAGGCGTCAACACATAGCTGGGGACTTCAGGGGTCGCGGCCGCCAGGTCAATCGGTTCAGGTGCGTTCATGTGTGCCTCATCAGGTGTACCTCAGGCGGCCAGTTGTTGGCCATTGGCCTGCAGGCGCTTGCGCCGGCGTGGGTCGATGTTGACGAGGCTGAGGTCGCCTCCGTAGTGCTTCAACACCCGAGGGTCGGCAATGCGGAACCAGAGCGGGGGCAGCAGTGCCGTGAACACCATCGAGACATAGCTCGCCGGCAGCTGCGGTGTTTCGGGGTGGCAGCGCAGCGTCTGGTACGGGCGGCCGGTGTTGGTGTGGTGGTCGGCGTGGCGCTGCAATTGGTAGATGTAGAGCGTGACCATGAGGTGGTTGCTGTCCCACGAATGGCTGGGGTCGCAACGCTCGTAGCTGCCATCGGCCCGCTTGGCGCGCAGCAGCCCGTAGTGCTGGATGTAGTTCACAGCCTCCAGCAGGATGATCGAATACATCGCCTGGAACAGCAGGTAAGGCAGCACCTTCAGGCCGAATGCCAACAGCATGCCCAAGAACAACATGTCCGAAAGCGCCCAGGCTTGCACGCACTCATTCTTCAGCCATCGCCGCACAAAGCCTTCGTCCTTGTGGCGCTCGCGCTCAACCTGCCACGCGGTGCGAATGCCACCAAAAATGGCACGCGGCAGGTAGCGCCAGTACGACTCGCCCAGGCGCGCGCTGGTGGGGTCGGCCGGGGTGGCGACGTTCTTGTGGTGGTAGCGCACGTGATAGACCGAGAAGTGATGCCCATACAGCGTGGGCGCCTGAACGATCTTGGCCAACCAACGATCGAACGGGTTCTTGCGGTGCACCAGTTCATGGCTGTTGATGAAGCCCACGCCGCTGGACATGCCCGCCGTCACCGCGATGCCGAGCGCCTCGAACAGGCCCAAGGGCTGCGTGCCGATAAGCCATGCGCCGAAGACGACCATCGCCAACAAAAATGGCGCATAGAGGTAGAGGCCCACGTCGTACAGCACGTTCTTCTTCAGGCGCTCTTCTTCTTCGGGGCTGGGGTTGGATTCGTCGGTCCCGATGAAGAAGTCGAAGACCGGAATCAAGGTATAGGCGACGACCGGGAAGGCCCAGTACATCAAGGGCCAGTCGGCATACCAGCCCAGCACCACATTGAACAAAGCCATCATGGGCACCAGGGCGCCCATCAGCCAAAGCAGTTTTCTTAGCTCGCGTTTCACGGTTTCACCCTTGGATGGATGCCTGCCAGCTCGAACGAGCGGCGGCAGATGAACAAGTCTTGATGAGACGGGCGCTGGGGTCGTCGTCGATCCAGTCGATGGAAGGGGCCTGGGGTTGGCAGGCCAGTTGCCGCCACACCGCCTGCGGTGCCACCACGCGCCAGCGCGCCGGCTGCGCGGCGAACGCTGCGCTCGCACTGAAGCCTGCCGGGGCGGGCAGGTCGGCGAGCCAGAAGCTGCCGAACGGCGTGCCCACGGGCACCGGGCAAGGCAGCGCAGATACAGGCACCTCGCAACCGTCAAGAGGCACGGTCATGCCCATGCCGGCGCACTTGGTCAGGGCTTCAAGGCGAGACCACGTCTGGATGGTGTCCAGGCCTTGTTCGGGTTCGGCACCGGGCACCACACCGCAGCACTGTTCGAGGTAGCGCTTGAACGTGGCACTGGGCCGGGCTCGCCGCTGTTCCACATCGACACCCACCGCCGAGTCGGAAACGGCCACATACAGCCAACCGGCGGAATGCGACTGGTTGAACTGCAACTCAGCCCCGCGCAGCGCGGGCTTGCCGTGTTCATTGGCCACCAGATCCACATCGGCCACCGGCCGGCCGATGTGCCAACCGAGCACGGCACGCAAGCAGTCGCGGGCATGCGCGCGGGCATGCTCACGGCTGCGAGCGATCGCATCGGGGACGCGGATGGGGTGCAACACCATGACGGGCGATCTGCGGAGCCGATCGGTCAGCTGGCCGAATGCGTGGCGACCACGCGCAACTGGCCTTCAAGGCCGGCCAGCGTGCGTTCGACCAGTGCTTCGTCGTTGTAGCGTGACGGGTGAAAGCTCGGTCGGAAGAAGCTGAGCCAGCGGGGCAATGCGAACCAGAAGATGCCCTTGCGGCCAAAGAAGTACCGCAAGCCGCCCAGCCATGTGCGCGGGGAGAACAGGCTGCCGTCGCGGTACAGGTTGTAGAGCGTTTGAATCGCAAAGTCGGTGAAGAACAGGCCCGTCCCGTACAGGTACCAGAAGACCTTGCGCAGGTAGCCGCCACCGGCTGCCGTGTAGATGTCATGCGTGAGGCATTGGTGCTCAAGCTCTTCGGCGCAGTGCCAGACCCACAGCGCACGGAACGGCTCGTCGGCGGTCTGCTGCAGATCGGTTTGCGTCAAGGTGTGCTCGCACAAGATGCCGGTGAAGTGCTCCCAGCTCACGGTGATCGCCATGCCGCTGAGTTCGTGCAGCCAATGCCCCTTGGAGATGCGCCAGTCGGTGTAGCCCTCAAGGATGAAGCTCAGGCCTTGCCGCTCGAGCTCGGCGTTGGCGCTGTTGTGCAGAAAGCTGTGCGCCGCCTCTTGCCCGATGAAGCCGCGCGCCTGCGCCACCAGCTTGGCGTCGGCCACCTTGGGCAACACCTTCTTGACGCATTCGATCGCATAGCGCTCGGCCTTCGGCAGCCCCTGCGACAAGGCGTTGAACCACTGCGACTCGAACGGCCGGCCCCCGCACCAGTGGCGGCGCGGCGGTTTGGCAAGGTCGAGCGTGAGCTTGCGAACGGGGATGGTCGATTCGGAAGGGGTCATGGTCGCGCCTGTGGTGATGGCGAACTGCCGCCGAGGTGGGGTTCGTACTTGGTGTGACGACACACCCGCGCGGGGTCAAAGCGTTGCCACGTGGCACGCAGCAGGCGGGCAGGCAGCCAGAAGAAGGTGGCCATGCGGCCGAAGTTGTAGTGAAACAGCGAGATGGGCAAACGCCGGCGCGGTGCCGGGCCAGTCAACACCAGCCACACCATGCCGAGGTTGAGGAACAGATAGAACACCGAGCCCATCGCCCAGGTCATGAGCGTGAGCACGCGCGTGGATCCGCCGAAGTGGCGGTAGACCTCGTGCATCACCATGCGGTGCTCGGCCTCTTCGGCAAGGTGCCACCGCCAAAAGCGCGCCACCTCGGTGTCGGCCTGGTTCACGGTCTGGCCCAGGCAGCCGTCAAACAAGCGCTCGGCGGTCAGGGCGGCCAGGTATTCCACGCTGACCAGGCTGGCCAGCATCCAGCGGCGGCTGAGCAGTTGACCGAGGCCTTGGACGAACAGCCGCACCGCTTTGTAGAGGAGCCCCGTGCGGTAACCCGCGCTGGTCAGCACGCGGTTGTAGGCCGAGTGCATGTGGCGGTGGGTGGACTCTTGCGCAGCAAAAATCTTGGCCCGGCCGCGCACGGCGGTGTCGCTGATGTCGGGCATCACGCGGGCCACTCGCTCGACCAGAAACGCTTCGCCCAGTTCGAGAATGATCGAGGCCACGCTGAAGGTGTGCGTCAGGCAGGGGTCGCCATCGTTCCAGTGCTCGCGCAGCAACTCGGGCTCGAACGCGAAGGTGCGGTTGCGCACGCGCATGGTGCCGTTTTCAGCCACGGGGAGTGCCTCCGTCATGGGCATAACGCACCGCGTCGGGCGGCACGTGAATGCGGTGCACCACGCCCACGGCTTGCAGAAGGCGCAAGGCAAGGTAGGTGGTGTCGATCTCGAACGGGCGCAAGCCCAACCGCGCCGAGCCAGGGAAACGGTGGTGGTTGTTGTGAAACCCACCACCGGTGCTGATGAACCCCAGCACCACATGGTTCAGGGAACGGTCGCCCGCGTCGAACGGCTGGTACGAGCCGGGCAGGCGAGGCACCCCATGCGTCACCGTGGCCTGAAGGCCGAACATTTGTTGCGTGATGAACAGCGGCACCACGTACAGCCACACAAAGGTTTGCGCGCCCGATTCACCCACCAGCCCGCTGGCGCCAAGCCCGTAGCAGATGGCGGCAAAACTCAGGTTGACCACGTAGTGCCAGCGCCCCAGCCAGCGCAACTCGGGGAAGGCCAACAGGTCACGAATGCCCGCGTAGTTGGGTTCGGCGAAACGCCGGTCCACACCCCAGTTGATGTAGGCGTGCCAGAAGCCGCCGGCTTGGTCGCTGTACGGGGTGTGGGGGTCGCCCTTGGCGTCGGAGTAGCGGTGGTGCAGCCGGTGCATGCTGGCCCACCACAAGATGTCGCGCTGAAAGGCCGCCGTAGCCCACACGCCCAGCACGAACTGGAACACCCGCCCACACCGGAAACTGCGGTGCGAGAAGTAGCGGTGGTGCCCCATCTCGACGCCCATCACCAGCAAGAAGGCCAGCGCGAACGTGGCCAGAAGCAAGGGGCTGCTGAACGGCACGAAGAACACGCCCACCCACAGCCACTGGTGCAAAAACAGCACCGTGACCTTGAATGCGCGGCGCAGTCGGGGTGCGGGCAGTGGCGGGGTGGTCATGAGACGCTCAGAGCGACATCGCCGTGGTGTAGGCACTGCCGAGTGCCGAGCTGATGTTGGTGGCCACCGTGCCGGCGCCTTCGGTCACGGCCGAGCCGATCACCGTGTGCGGCAAACCACGCGCTTGCAGCACCTCGGCCAGGCCCACTCTGGGCACATGGCCGGCGGCCAGAATCACGCTGCGCGCCGGGATCGTTTCGACCACCATCGTGCGCTTGTCGCGGATCTCGACGAACTCGGGCGTGATGCGCATGATTTCGAGCCGGTTGCGCATGACAACACCCAGCCGCTTCATGTCTTCCATCTGGATCCAGCGCGTCGTGCGCCCCAGGCGCATGGCGAACTTGCGGCTGGAACGCTGCAAGATGGTGATGGCGCCCTGCGGCGGCGGGTCGGCGGCCAACTGGTCGTCCACCGCGCCATCACGCACACGGTCACGCAGGTAGCGGTGGCCAGCTTGGCGGACTTCATCGTTGCGCTTGCCCACGAACTTGGCCATGTCGCAGGCCACACCGCCGCCACCGATGATGGCGACCGGCAGCTCAACCGGGCAGTGCTCGCCCAGCACGTCGGTGTACTGGCGCACGTGGGGCAGGTCGATGCCGGGCACGCTGTCGGGCGCACGCGGGTCACAGCCGGTCGCGATGATGGTGTGGTCGAAACGCAAGGCTTCGTCGCCCTCGGCATCGAAGCGGCTGGCCAGGCGCAAGCTCACGCCGGCGCGCAGCAGGGCCTGGCGGTAGTAGCGCATGGTGCCGGCGAATTCGAGCTTGTCGGGCACGGTCACGGCCAGGCGCAACTGCCCGCCCAATTCGGTCGATTCCTCGAACAGCTCAACCGTCGCACCACGCCGCGCCAGAAAGAGCGCGGCGCCCATGCCGGCGATGCCGCCACCGACCACGGCCACCTTCATCGGCTTCGACAAAGGCGCGAACGTGCCCTCTTCCGGCCGCACGGCCTGCGGGTTCACGCTGCAGCCGACAGGCTCGCCCGCGAACACGTAGTCGAGGCAGTTCTGGTTGCAGGCGATGCACGGGTTGATGTCGTCGAAGTCGTTGACCTGCGCCTTGGACATGAAGGCGGCATCGGCCAGAAACGGGCGCGCCATCGCCACCATGTCGGCCGTGCCGTTCATCAGCAGCGACTCGGCCACGCGGGGGTCGTTGATGCGGTTGCTGGTGCACAGCGGCACGCCGGGAAAATGTTCGCGCAGCATGCGGGTGGCGCTGGTGAACGCGGCACGCGGCGCCACCATGGCGATGGTGGGCACGTACGAGTCGTGCCAACCGATGCTCACGCTCAGCAGGTCGATGCCATACGGCTGCAGGCACTCGATGAGCGTACGAACCTCATGGGCCTCGAGGCCGCCCTCGAACAAGTCCATGCACGGGATGCGAAAGATCACCGGGTAGTCAGGCCCGACCTTCGCACGCACGGCGCGCGCAATTTCGACCGCGAGGCGCATGCGGTTCTCAAGGCTGCCGCCCCATGCGTCGGTGCGCTGGTTGGTGGCCGTCGACAAGAACTGGTGCACCAGGAAACCCTGGGAATAAATCAGTTCGATGGCGTCGTAACCCGCTTCGATGGCACGCACGGCGCAATCGGCAAACGCGTTGATCAGCGTGAGGAGCTCGTCCTCTTGCATTTCACGCGGCGTGAAGATGCTGGACGCAAGCTTGCGAACCGACGCCGAGACCAGGCTGCCATGCACGGCTTCACGGCCGAAATGCATGATTTGCAGCGCGATGTGGCCGCCCTCGGCATGCACGGCGCGGGTGATCACGCGGTGGTGGGCAATCTCTGCATCGTTCTTGAGCGAAAAGCCCTCGTGCATGAACGCACCGGCCGCATCGGGCGCGCAGCCCGATGTGACGATGAGCCCGACGCCGTGCCGCGCACGCAGCGCGTAGAAGTCGGCCATGCGTTGGTACTGGTCGGGGAAGCCTTCCAGGTTCAGGTGGATCGAACTCATCATGCTGCGGTTGCGCACCCGCAGACGGTTGATGTTCATCGGCTCGAACAGGTGCGTGAGCTTGGGCCGGATGGCGGCCACAGGGATGCTGAGATCAGACACTGAGGCCTCCGTCAACGACCAGGGTCTGGCCCGTCATGTAGCTCGCCGCCGGCGAGCACAAGAAGCGCACCACCGAAGCCACTTCTTCCGGCTTGCCGGGGCGGCCCAGCGCAATCAGCGACTGCGTGGCTTGCTCAAGCATGTTCTTGCCTTTGTCGGAGCTGGTCAGCTCGTCGAGCATGTCGGTTTGAACAAAGCCCGGCGCAACCGCATTGGCCCGGATGCCGTAGCGGCCGAGTTCGCGCGACAAACCGCGTGTCATGGCAATCAACCCAGCCTTCGAGGCGGCGTAGTTGATCTGCCCCACCTGGGCCTTCATGCCACTCACCGAGGCGATGTTGACGATGCAACCGCTCTTGCGCACCGTCATGCTGGAGATCGCGGCACGCACGCAGTGAAAGCTGCCCGTGAGGTTGGTCGAGACCACCGAATTCCAGGCTTCGAGCGACATGGTCGCGGCCATCGAGTCGGCCACGATGCCGGCGTTGTTGATGAGGATGTTGACCCAGCAGCCCTGCTCACGAATGAACTCGAACATCGCTTGCACGTCTTCGGGTTTATCGACCCGGCCGGCGACCGGAATGGCGCGTCCGCCAGCGGCTTCAACCAGGGCGCAGGTCGCGTCGGCTTCTTCACGCCGGCTGGCGTAGTTGACGAAGACCGGCCGCTTCATGTCGGCCATGGCCACGCAGA
>JAYSYW010000277.1:0-3859 GCA_043727255.1 Rhizobacter sp.
GGACGCCACCCACGTGCCACTGCACGGTGAGCAAGAGCACGGCCACTTCAACGCCTACTACGACAACTACTGCTACTTGCCGCTGTACGTGTTCGCCGGACAAGACTTGCTGGCGTGCGTGCTGCGCCCGAGTGATCGCGATCCGGCCAGCGTGGTCAGTGCATTGATCAAGCGACTGCTGGTGCGGCTGCGCAGGGCTTGGCCCAAGACGAAGATCATCGTGCGGGCCGACTCGGGCTTTTGCCGACCGCGTGTGCTGCGCCGCCTGGAGCGCTGGGGCGTGAGCTACATCATCGGGCTGCAGAAGAACGCGCGGCTCAAGCAACAGGTGGAGTTCGCTGAGCTGGCTCTGGCCGAGCAGTACGAGGCCAAGCAAACCAAGCGGCGCATGTTTGGTGAGTTCGAGTACGCGGCGCGCACCTGGGATCGCTCGCGGCGCGTCATCGCCCGGCTCGAGCACGGCCCGCAGGGTGCCAACCCGCGCTTCATCGTCACCGATCTGGCGGGCTCGCCCAAAGCGCTGTACGAGCGGCGCTACTGCGCGCGCGGCGAAGCCGAGAACCGGATCAAGGAGGCACAGCTGGATCTGTTCGGCCGGCGCGCGAGCTGCCACCGCTTCCAGGCCAACCAGTTGCGCTTGCTGCTGGCCGCGCTGGCCTACACCTTGATGATCAACCTGCGCCGGCTCGCCCTGCAGGGCACTGAGCTGGCACAGGCCTGCACCGCCACGATCCGCACCAAGCTGCTCAAAATCGGTGCGGCCATCGTGCGCAACACGCGTCGCGTGCGGGTGCTGCTGGCATCAAGTCATCCCCTGAAGCACGTCTTCCTCAGCGCCGCCCACGCCTTGGCCCCTTGAACTCCATCCAGTGCTGTCCCCGGCACGTCGACGAACAACGGGGGTAAGGGGGTGGTGCGTGCGAAATCGCCCCAAAACCTCATCCAGCACATCCTTCGGCGTCAAAACCCGCCCACCACGCCATCCTCGGTGCTCCTCACCGGCTCATGCGGGGTGCTGGTGAAATATCCGGGTTAGCCCACTTGCCGAGGCATCACGTCAAGGTCAAGGCCTTGGTTGCTGAAAAGCTGGTTGTGCGACACACCGAAGTGGCTCTTCCAGACCTTGCAGAAGTGCGCCGAGTCGGCGAAGCCCGCCGCCATGGCGATCTGCGTGATGTTCTCTGACGAGCCAATGAAGCCCAACGCGGCGTTGATCTTCAGCGTCTGCACGTACTGGCGCAGCGACAGCCCCAGCTCGCGCTGGAACAGGTGCGACAACCAGTCCTTTGACATCCCGACCATGGACGCGAGCGTCTCGACGCTCTGAAAGCAGTTCTCGCGCAAGTGGTTCATCACGTCCAGCACGCGGGAGTCGAGCGGCTTGGGTTGCGGCAGCAGGCTGGCCGTCAGGTCAATCGCATGGCGGCGAAGGTGGCCTGAGTCCACGGCGGACAGGGCACCCGAATGGAAGTCGCGCAGCAAGGGGACAAGTTCGGAGCAGTGCTCGCGCGGCAGCACGTACAGGCCTTTGTTCGACGCCTGGACGAAGTGCCGATACAGCGCATGCGTGGGGCTCAGGTCGATGCAGACAAAGGGTTCGCCGTTTGCCGTCAACCGCTTGGCCGCTCTTGGAGGAACGACCGCCACACCCAAACCCCGAGAAACGGTGGAAACGCCTCCCTCCCTGGTTTGTGTGTGCTCCGGGGCGCTTTCGCCAGGTGTTGAACCTGACGTACAACCCTGCGGAACAACGTCGAGGAGATTCACCATGCGCTTGCTTCAACGGCCCTGGGCCACACGGTTTTTTCGCAACGCGTGGTCGCGGGTTTGAGCCGCGCCATCACCTGCGTTGAAGACCTGCGCCGGCTTGCGCAGCGGCGCGTGCCACGCATGTTCTACGACTACACCGACGCGGGCTCGTGGACGGAGCAGACCTACCGCGCCAACGCGTCCGACTTCCAGGCCATCAAGCTGCGCCAGCGCGTGGCGATCGACATCAGCACGCGCAGCCTGCGCAGCACCATGGCCGGGCAAGCCGTGGCCATGCCGGTGGCGTTGGCGCCCACCGGGTTGACGGGCATGCAACACGCCGATGGCGAGATCTTGGCGGCGCGCGCGGCCTTGAACTCATTCGGCATGAACTGGATGTGATGGGCTTTTGCGGTCGCACCGATGTGCGTGGGCTGGACCGGGGGGTGCTGGTGCCGGGGACGTATCCGGGCTGAGTGGGCGTGGGGCTTCGGCAGGCTCAGCCCGGCGACGCGGGAGCTCTGTCGAGGCCCTTCGACAGGCTCAGGGCGAACGGGTTGATTTGAGGCCAGCTTCACAAGTCCGTTCGGGCTGAGCCTGTCGAAGTCCCTGCCGCCACACCTCTGTTCCCGGCGACGCGGGAGCCCTGTCGCGAGGCCCTTCGACAGGCTCAGGGCGAACGGGTTGGTTTGAGGCCAGCCTCACAAGTCCGTTCAGGCTGAGCCTGTCGAAGTCCCTGCCGCCACACCTCCGTTCCCGGCGACGCGGGAGCCCTGTCGCAAGGCCCTTCGACAGGCTCAGGGCGAACGGGTTGGTTTGAGGCCAGCTTCACAAGTCCGTTCGGGCTGAGCCACATCTCCGCTTCGGCTGAGTCACATCTCCGCTTGGGCGGAGCCATACCTCCGTTCGGGCTGAGCCTGTCGAAGTCCCTGCCGCCACACCTCCGTTCAGGCTGAGCCTGTCGAAGCCTGCCCGCCAGCCAACCCAAATTCACCGGGCCAGGCTCAACGGTTCAAAGCTTGCGCGACTCGAACGTGTTGCACTGCACCACGCTGCCGGCTTTCAAGCCCCGCTCGAACCAGCTCACCCGCTGCGCGCTGGTGCCATGGGTGAAGGTTTCGGGTTGGATGGTGCCGCGTGACTTGCGCTGCAAGGTGTCGTCGCCAATTTGTGAGGCGGCGTTCAGCGCCTCTTCCACATCGCCTTGCTCCAGGATCTGGCGCGCGTTGTTCGCGTGGTGCGCCCACACGCCCGCAAAGCAATCGGCCTGCAATTCAAGGCGCACGCTGAGCTCGTTTTGTTCGGCTTCGCTGACGCGCCCGCGCATCGCATCGACCTTGCCGCTGACGCCCATGAGGTTTTGCACGTGGTGGCCCACCTCGTGCGCGATCACATAGGCCTGGGCAAAGTCACCGGGGGCGCCCATGCGGGTGCGCATGGTTTCGTAGAAGCTGAGGTCGATGTAGACCTTCTGGTCGCCGGGGCAGTAGAACGGCCCCATGGCCGACTGGCCCTGGCCGCACGCGGTGGGCTCGCTGCCACGAAACAAGCGCAGCTTGGGTTCGCGGTAGGTGGCGCCGAGTTGCTTGAACTGTTCGCGCCACACGTCTTCGGTATCGGCCAGCACCACCGAAACAAACTGCGCCAGCTTGTCGTTGGCGGGTGGGGCTGTGGCGGGCGAAGACTGTGTGGCCACCGGGCCACCTTCACCGCTCAACAGTCCCAGGATCGTCAAGGGGTTGATGCCGAACACCCATCCGGCCACCAGTGCCACGGCCACAGTGCCGAGGCCCACGCCGCCGCCACCCCCGAGCCGAAAGCCGGATCGGCCGCCGCCCTCACGGGCGTCTTCCACGTTGTCGCTCTGGCGATTGCCTTCCCACTTCATGCTGCGCTCCCGGCGGTGGCGCCGGCAGCAGGCCGGCGCGGGCATGGTAGCCGGCACAGTGCCCAGTCACAGGATTGGGGATTCGGGTCAGAAGGTGCGAAGAAGCCGCAGCTGAAGGCGGGGCAGGCTCGTTCGGGTCGTCTCAGCTTTCCGGGCGCTGGCGACGCCGGGCCTGCGCTTGGTAGCCCTCGAACAAGGTGACCGACATGGCCTTGAGCACGG
>JAYSYW010000278.1:0-3857 GCA_043727255.1 Rhizobacter sp.
CCCGCCCCGCTCAGCCCAAAGACAGCGCGTGGCCGATGCGCGAAAACGCCGGCTCCAGTTCTTTCCAGGCTTCGGCCGCCAGCCCCTTGGGGCGCTTCAGCTCACCGGCACCGGGTTTCGGCAAGGCCCCGCCCTTGCTTGAGAACACCACGGCGTTGGTGCCATCGGGTTCGTCCACCCGCAGCAAGTGGCCTTTGAAACTGCGCCGCATGCGCTCGACGAAGACACTGAATTCCGGGTGGCTGGCGTGCATGTTGATGACGAACAGGCCGTCGGGTTGCAGCGCGTCCATGCAGTCGTCATAAAAACGCTGCGTGCACAGCGCGGGTGGCGTGCCTTCCACATCGAAGGCATCGACCAGCAACACGTCGAAGCGCTGCCGGGTCTCGGCCACGAAGCGGGCGCCATCGTCTTCGATCACCTGAAAACGCGAATCGTCGGGCGGCACCTTGAACGCATCGCGCAGCGCAATCACGTGGGGGTTGATCTCGACCACCGTCAGCGCGCTGCGCGGCAAGTGGCGGTGGCACCACTTGGCCATCGAACCCCCGCCCAGGCCGACCATGGCGATGTGGTCGGGCAAGGGCTTGAACATCAAAAAACCCATCATCGTGCGCGTGTAGTCAAGCGCCAGAGCGTCGGGCCGCCGCAGTTGCATGCGGCTTTGAATCGCGCTGATCGAAAAGTACAGCGTCTTCGCGTCGAGTGCTTCGTAGACGAAGGGCTTGCAGTGCTCGTCGTCGTCCGAGCCCTTCGGGTCAGCCATCGACGGCTGGCGTGGCGCCGGGTTCAGCCGGCCAAGCCGAGTCGTCATCGGCCCAGACGATGAGCACCGGCCCGCGCTTGCGGAATTGCCCGCCGAGCTTGAGCAAATCGCTGTCGGACAAATGCCGCCAGGCCTGCGGCACTTCACCGCCTTCAAGGGCCTGCGCGTGGTGTTGCCAACGTTTGCCGAAAGCGCGCATGGCGTCGCGCGGGTTGTCTACGCCGTGGCCAGGCAGCGCGTCGGTGGGCAGGTCGCCGCAGATCACCCAGTAGCCAATCCACTCGGGGCGGTCTTTGCTTTCGACGGCCCAAAGGCTGAGGTAAGGCACCGCGTAGAACGCGGGCACCTCGCCAATGCGGCCATGGGCCAGTTCGGCGTGCGCCAGATGGGCGACCACCTCGGCGCGGCGCTCGTCGCACCAGGCGGCGTCTGGCGAGGGGTCGGCCGACGCGGCCGGGGCAGCGTCAGCGGGAATCGTGCGGGCCGGGTCGGCCGGGGTCTTCTTGGAGGTCATGCCGGCGATCGTAGACGACACCCACGAGCAGGCCATGGCCGGGGGCGAGCTGCGCACGCAGCGCCCCCGGCCACCACCGCACACACCGCCTCGCTGGCGAGGGGCGTGTCTTGGTGCAGCAGGTCAGTGGGCGCGGTGAGCACTCGGGCGAACCAGCCGCGCCAAGTCGGCGGCCGAGGCCTTGTAAGCGTGCAGCACCCCGGGGATCAGCTTGTAGCCGCTGAAGTCAAAGCCGACCGGCACAGCGCCACCCGCGCCGCCGGAGTCACTGACGGTGATGCAGTTGTCGAAGGTGCCGATGTCGCACTGGATGCGGCGCACTGAACCAGCACCAGTCGGCTTGAAGTAGATGTCGAACTGCACGCTGCTGGCGTTCTGGGTGACCGAGTAGTCGTTGTCGGTGCCGGCCAACACGAGGTGGCTGCCGTCGTTCAGCCGGGGGCCGATGGCGAGGCCTTCCCACTTCTCGGGCGACACACCGCCCAACGCGGCCAGCGACGGATGCGCGCGCGTGCCGCTTGAGGCCAGGTCGAGCCACGGTGTGGCCTCTTTGCTCACCGCGGTGTAGCTGCCCACAGCGGCCGTCGCGAGGTTGATGTGGCTCACGTCGGTGGCGCCGGTCAGGTCGATGCGAAAGACCTTCTTGTTCGGGTTGGCCAGGTTGGCATCGACGCCGAGGCCGCGGTTGTTGCGCTCCAGCACCAGAAACTCATGGTCGTTGATGGCCACCAGCGCCGAGATGCCACGGCCTTGCGAGCTGCCGTCCATGCGGTAGGCGTACTGCGCCACGGGGCGGGCCGTGCGAGTGTCGAACGCGACGATGCGGTTCACCGAGCCGTTGCCGCCGCCTTCGTCGAGAGTGGCGCTTTGCAGCATCGCGTAGACGGTGCTGCCGTCCGGGCTGATGGCCAGGCCCTCGAAGCCCCGGTTGGTGCGCTTGCCTGCGGTGTTGCCGGCGTCGCTGGCATGGTTGACACCGCCCGTGACCGCGTCACGCGGCAACACGTTGGCGGGCAGTTCATAGCGGCGCACCAAGTGGCCGGCGCGGTTGATCTCCAGCAGCGAGGGGCCGTATTCGTCGGACACCAGCAGGTGGCCGTTCTGCGGGTGCACAACGATGCCTTCGGGGTCTAACGCAAGGCCTAGCGGTCCAGCGGCCTCAGGTGAAAAGCCATTCAGCGCGCTGCCGCCCTTGCGGAAGATCAGCGTCTTCAGAATCTGGAAATTCGAGATCTCGCCACTTTCCGGGTTGATGTCGATCTTGAAGCGGTGCACACGCGTTTCATAGTGCAGCGTGCCGCCGCCCGGGCCACGGTCCGACAGCGCCCACCACTCGTTGCGCGCGGCGTCGAAGTAGATGTCGGAGAAGAAGCCCATTCGCCCATCGTTGACGACCGTGCCACCCGAAACGTCGAGCGTGGTGCCCGCGACCACGAGGCCGTTGACGAAAGCGGGCTCGGCATGGGCCGGCGCGAAGGCGAGGGAAAGGGCAGCAGACAGGGCCAGGGCGGCACCTGCGAAGGGAAAACGGACATTCAAGAGGTTTCTCCAAAAGGTTCAGTGGCAGGCTGACCTTAAGAAGCGGTGATGAATGTTCTGTGACGCGGCGTTTCGCACCCCCGGTTCATGGGTGCGAACGGGCGTGTGCGTTATGTGTCAGGCGGCCCTTGTGCGGGTCAGGCGCTGAGGGCCACGAAGACACGCGGCGAGGGGGTGCTGCAGTCCGGGTAGAGCGCGGTTTCGTCGCGTTCGGCCAGGGTGCGGAAGGCGTCGAAGCCGCCGCAGTGGTCGCAGTTGTAGTCGCAGCTGGGCATGGCTCGACTCTCTTGAATGGGTGGACGAAGGCTTCGACAGGCTCAGCCCGAACGGAGGTGGAGAGTGATCGTCACACCGCCACACCCCTCCCTTGCACACATCCCGTCGTTGTCCACGCCGCTTGCCCAGACCCCACTTTGTCCACACTCCTTGACCTGCACCTGCACCGAGGCGGCCACAAAGCTTGTGGCCGCCATCATTTTCAAAAACTATCGCCTCACAAACATCTATTAATTTCACAGGCGACTCTCATGTCTCTAAATTCGCTGCCTGTTCCCCCTGCAGCCTTTCGGAGACATGCAATGACAACCCCCGACACCCCTTCGTTGACCACCGCTTCCGGCATTCCCGTCGCCGACAACCAGAACTCGCTCAGCGCTGGCCCGCGTGGCCCGCTGTTGTTGCAAGACTTCCACCTGATCGAGAAACTGCAGCACTTCAACCGTGAACGCATCCCCGAGCGGGTGGTGCATGCCAAGGGCTCGGGCGCGCACGGCAGGTTCACCGTCACGCACGACATCTCGAAGTACACGAAGGCCACGCTGTTCAGCGCGGTCGGCAAGCAAACCGAAACCTTCGTGCGCTTTTCCACCGTGGGCGGCGAGCGCGGCTCGGCAGACACCGAACGTGACCCGCGCGGTTTCGCTGTGCGCTTCTACACGGAAGAAGGCAACTGGGACCTGGTCGGCAACAACACGCCGATGTTCTTCATCAAAGACCCGATCAAGTTCCCCGACTTCGTGCACACGCAAAAGCGCAACC
>JAYSYW010000279.1:0-7878 GCA_043727255.1 Rhizobacter sp.
GGCTACGACGGCGAGGTGATCTACCTGATTGCCGCGATGCAAAACCTCGGCCGCTTGATGGTTCAGTACCACTTCCCCGATGAAGCCGAACAGATCCAAGGGTTGATGAAATCGCTGCCGCCTGATGAGCCCGGCGGCCCAGAACAGCCGGGCATGACCGAAGAGGCGGCGTCATACGCCGTGCTTGGCGCCGACAGCGAAGCGCTGGGCGCCGCCGTGGCCCGCCACTGGGGGCTGACGGAAGACGTGCTGCACATGATCCGCCGCCTGCCGGTGGGCCGGCCCGTGCGCCATGCCGACACCGACGGCGACGCGCTGCGTGTGGCCGCCAGCGCCGCCAACGAAGCGGTGGACGTGGTGACGCAAATGCCTGCTTCGCGGGTGGCGCAGGGTCTGGCGGCGGTGTCGCAGCGCTATGCGCGCTCGCTCGACATCGGCGTGCGCGAGCTGGGCGAGGCACTGCAAGCCGCCCGCCAACTGGCGCAAGGGCACACCCCGGCGCAAGCCGCGCGAGAAGCGCAACCAAGGGCTGAACGAGAGGCTGAGGAAGCGGCTGAAAAGCCCGCCGACCCGTCCGACGGCAAGTCCACCGAAGACACGAACGTTGATGCGCCACAAAGCGGCTTCGCCGCACTGCTCGCATCACGAAACCACTGAGTCACACCCACATGCCCAGCGCCATCGCCTCGCGCCCGCCGCCCCACACCACCCTCGGGCGCTTTGAGCTGCTCCGCGTGCTCGGCAAGGGAGCCCAGGCCACGGTGTGGTTGGGTTACGACTCGAGGCTGGAACGCGAGGTGGCGGTCAAGCTGATGAAGACCGACGCCGACTCCGACTCAGTCAACCAATGGCTGCAAGAAGCGCGCAGTGTCAGCCGGCTCACGCACCCGAACATCGTGCCGGTGTTCGAGGCCGATGTGCTCGACGGCCAGCCTTACCTGGTCTTCGAGTACGTGCCCGGCCGCACGCTCACCGAACACCTGCGCGCGCGTGGCGCCTTGCCGGCACGCGAAGCGGTTGAAATGGCGATCGGCGTGCTCGACGCGCTGGAAGCCGCGCACGGCGCCGGGGTGATCCACCGGGACTTGAAGCCCTCGAACATCCTGGTCGATGGCACCGGGCGCGCGCGGGTGATGGACTTCGGCATCGCCGCCCGCGTGCAAGACGACGTGAACCACCAGCAGGTGGTGGGCACGCCGGGCTACATGTCGCCCGAAGCCGCGCATGGCCTGCGGCCCGCGCCAGTGATGGATTTGTTCTCGGTCGGCCTGGTGCTTGCCGAAATGCTGTGCGGCAAGGCGCTGATCGCCGAGAAAGACCCGTACCGCGCCCTGTACCGCGTGGCCCACGAAGACCTGCAACTGCCCGCCAGCACCGTGGCAGACGCTGACGACAGCTTGCGTGCCCTGGTGCTGCGTTGCCTGTCACGCGACCCCTCCAAGCGCCACCCCGGCGCGGCGGCTTTGCGCGCCGACCTGCAGCTGTGGATGGCGCCTGTGGCGGGCGGCCCGTCGGCCGCCACGGGCAGCAGCGGCACGCTCGACTTTCTGCTGCGCCGCATGCGGCACAAGAGCGACTTCCCTGCGCTGTCTGATTCGGTGGCGCGTATTCAGCGGGTGGCCAACTCCGAGAACGAAAGCCTGTCGAGCCTGTCGGGCGAGATCTTGAAAGACGTGGCGCTGACCAACAAGCTGCTGCGTCTCGTGAACACCGCCCAGTACTCGCATGCGGGCGGCGGCAACATCAGCACCGTGTCGCGCGCGGTGGCGTTGATCGGCTTCGCCGGCATCCGCAACATGGCGCTGAGCCTTGTGCTGTTGGAGCACATGCACGACAAGTCGCATGCCAACTTGCTGAAAGAAGAATTCCTGCGCTCGCTGATGGCCGCTTCGCTCGCGGGCGAGTTGTGCGAAACGCCGCGCGAAGGCGAAGAAGCGTTCATCGGTGCGATGTTCCAGAACCTCGGCCGTCTGCTGACCGAGTTTTACTTTGCCGAAGAGGCGCGGCAGATCCGTCACCTCATTCAACCTGCCGGGGGCAAGCCGGCCGCCGCGCCTGATGAAATGGCGGCTTCGATCACCGTGCTGGGCCTGAGCTTTGAAGAACTGGGCCTGGGTGTTGCACGCGCCTGGGGCCTGCCTGAGGGCCTGCAGCGCTGCATGCGCAAGCCCCAAGGTGAGCCACCGTCGCGCTTGAGTGACAAGGCCGACCGGCTGCGCTGGGTCACCCTGGTGGCCAACCAGGTGACCGATGCACTGCTGCAGGCCGAGCCCGGCCGCGCCAGTGCCGCAGTGGCCAAGGTGGCTGAACGCTTCTCGAACGTGCTGGGCATCACCCCGCGTGACATGCAGGCCGCAGCCACGCTGGCACAACAGCGCGTGGCCGAACTGGCTCAGGCGATGAGCCTGCAGGTGCAACCGGGTTCGCGCATGCGCCGGCTGCTTGAGCGGCCGGGCAACGGCACGGGGCAAGAAGAGGCCGTTGACACCCTGTCGCCGCATGAATTGCAGGCCACGCTGCCGGTATCGGCCAACACCCAGCCGGTGTCGGCGAACGGGGCTTCGGCGCCCAGCGTCGATTCCCAGGCGGCTGCCGCCATGCTGGCCGCAGGTATTCAAGACATCACCAACACGATGGTCGAAGACTTCAAGCTCAATGAAGTGCTGCGCATGATCCTTGAGACGATGCTGCGTGCGCTGGGCTTTCGCCGCGTGGTGTTCTGCCTGCGCGACCCCAAGACCGACACGCTGACCGGCCGCTTCGGCCTGGGCGAGGGTGTTGAATTGGTGGCCTGCAAGATCAAGGTGCCCTTGAAGGCGGTGCCGGGTGCACCGCCCGACCTGTTCACGGCGGTGTGCCTGAAGGGCGCGGACACGCTGATATCAGACGCCACCGCGCCGGGCATCGCGGCCCGCCTGCCTGCTTGGTACAAGCAGTCGGTCAACGCACCGGCCTTCTTGTTGCTGCCCTTGTTGATGAAGGGCGCGCCCTTCGCGCTGATCTACGCCGACAAGGCCCAACCTGGCGGCATTGAGCTCGGCGAGAAAGAACTTTCTCTGGTTCGCACCCTGCGCAACCAGGCCGTGATGGCGTTCAAGCAGTCCGCATGAACAAGTTGACGGCGAGGTACTCGCCGAGCCGCGAAAACCCCTTTTGGCAGCGTGCATATACCGCATGCCCGTTGTACACAACTAATGCCGTGACCCGTTTCACACAAAGCACCACCATCGGCGCTTTCCCCAGGGTCCCCCTCTTGTAAGGGGGAGTGTCAGCGCGCAGCATCGCTAACGTCAAAGGACGAATTGCAGCGTGCACTAGCAAACGTCCGAACCCTCTCAATTGCTTGATCTGGAGAAATCAATGACCCAATCCCACTGGACCCGTCGCCATGCCCTGCAGACCGCGGCGGCAGCCGGCTCAACGATGTGGTTGCCGTCGTGGGCGCAAGATGGCAACGAGATAAAAATCGGCCAGAGCGTCCACCTCACCGGGCCGCTGGCGCCGTCGTTTCTGCCTGTGCTCACGGCTCAGAGGCTTGCTCTTGAAGAGATCAACCGCAAGGGGGGCATTGCCGGCCGCTCGGTCAAGCTGATCACGCTCGACGACGCCTACGATCCCAAGAAGGCTATCGAAAACACCAACAAGCTGATCGACGACGAAAAGGTTGTGGGCCTGTTCGGCTATGCCAGCACCGCCAACGTGGCTTCGGTGCTGCCGATCCTGAGTGAGAAGAAGGTGCCGCTGATCGGCATCTACGGCGGTTCGCCGTCGCTGCGCGTCAAGCAGCACCCGTACTTCTTCACCACGATGGCGAGCTACAAAGACGAAGTGATTCAGATGATTCGCAACCTCGTCGCCACGCAAAAGACCCAGATCGGCCTGATCTACCAGAACCACCCGTTCGGCCAGTTGATGTTGCCGGTGGTGGAAGAAGTGGCCAAGGAATTCGGCGCCACGGTGGTGGCCAAACATTCGCTCGAAGTCAACGGCTCCGACGCCGTGGCGGCCGTGCAGGCGGTGGGTGCTGGCAAGCCGCAAGCGGTGCTGCTGATGGCCTTCGGCCCTTCCACTGTGGCCACCATCAAGGCGGTACGCACCTATGTGGGCGTGCCGATCTATGCGGTGTCGATCGCCAACGCCAAACAGCTGGTAACGGCTCTTGGTGACGACGGCCGGGGCATGGCGTACACGCAGGTCATTCCCTATCCGTGGCGCCAGACCACGTCGCTTACCCGTGACTTCGGCGCGGTGATGGCGAAAGAAAATCTCCCCATCGACTATGACCACTTCATCGGCTACCTGAACGCCCGTGTGCTGCTCGAAGGCTTGAAGCGTGCGGCCAAGGGCAACAAGCCTGTCAGCTCGGCTTCCCTGACTTCTGGCATGGAAGCCATAGGCAAGTTCGACATGGGCGGCTACCCTTTGAACTTCGGGCCCACCCGCCACCACGGTTCGAACTTCGTTGAGATCACCATCGTCGGCCCTGGTGGCCGCTACATGCGTTGAACCCCGTCACGCCATTGGGTTTTGAGGCGGTGCGTCGCCCGCGTGACAGGCCCTTGGCGCGTCGTTCCGCTGCAACAGCCGCCAGAGAGCGGCGTGGAGCGGATGGGACTTTGACAATGCCGTCGCAATAATCAACGGCTGTTCATTTTTTTGCTGCCGTGCCCTGGGAAACCCCCGGGAATCGGCCTTCTGTCGTCGTTCTGAAGGAATCACATGATCAATAACAAACCGACCCGCAGGCAAGCACTTCAAACCGTCACCGCCGTTGCAGCCGGCTCCATGCTGGGCCTGCCTGCGCGTGCGCAGGAAGGCAAAGAAATCAAAATCGGCCAGAGCGTCCACCTCACCGGGCCGCTGGCACCTTCGTTTGCGCCAGTGCTCACCGGGCAGAAGTTGGCCATCGAAGAGTTCAACCGCAAGGGCGGTGTGGGTGGCCGGTCAGTGCGGCTCGTCACGCTCGACGACGCCTACGACCCCAAGAAAGCCATCGAGAACACCAACAAGCTGATCGACGACGAAAAGGTCGTGGGCCTGTTCGGCTACGCCAGCACCGCCAACGTGGCATCTGTGTTGCCGATCCTGAGTGAGAAGAAGGTGTCGCTCATTGGCGCCTACGGCGGTTCGCCTTCGTTGCGCATGAAGCAGCACCCGTACTTCTTCACCAGCATGGCGAGCTACAAAGACGAAGTCATTCAGATGATTCGCAACCTCGTCGCCACGCAGAAAACGCAGCTCGGCCTCATCTACCAAAACCATGCCTTCGGCCAATTGATGCTGCCGGTGGTGGAAGAAGTGGCCAAGGAATTCGGCGCCACCATCATCGCCAAGCATTCACTCGAAGTGAACGGCAGTGATGCTGTGCCGGCCGCACAAGCCCTGGGCACCGCCAAGCCGCAAGCCGTGCTGCTGATGGCCTTCGGCCCCTCCACCGTGGCCGCCATCAAGGCGCTGCGCAACTTCGTGGGCGTGCCTGTTTATGCGGTGTCGATCGCCAACGCCAAGGGGCTCGTCGCCGCGTTGGGCGATGACGGTCGGGGCATGGCCTACACGCAGGTCATTCCTTACCCGTGGCGCCAGACCACCGCGCTCACCCGCGACTTCAACGCAGCGATGACCAAGGAAAATCTGCCGATCGACTACGACCACTTCATCGGCTATCTGAACGCACGCGTGCTGCTTGAAGGCATGAAGCGCGCTGGCGCTGGCGGCAAGCCCGTGACCCCGGCGTCGCTCACCGCCGGCATGGAAGCCATTGGCAAGTTCGACATGGGAGGCTACCCGCTCAACTTTGGGCCGAACCGCCACCACGGCTCGAACTTCGTTGAAATCACCATCGTCGGCCCAGGCGGACGCTACATGCGCTGACCGCCCCGCGCGTTCAACCGCGTTCAACCGAAACGCCCGCAGGCTCCCGCCTGCGGGCGTTTTTGTTTGGGCGATGAAGTGTGTGGGCGGCAAGTCAGCCGTTTCCTACGCAGTGGGTGCGCCCGGTCGGACGGTGCCATGCGACCCTGACCGCTGTGGGCATCTGGCTGCTGGGGCTACGGTCGCTGCCAAGGGGTCAGCCGACCCTTCATGCAACCCGGAGACGCTCATGAACACATCAATTGGAAGCTCACCCGAGCTTGACCGAGGCCAACCCCGCGCCGATGAACCGGCGCCGCACGCCGAAGAAGACTTCGCCGAAGCGGCGCGGATCGACAAGACCGCCAGCCGCAAAAAAAGCGGCATGACGGAAACCAGCAGTGGCCAACAAGCCCGCCCACGCCTGCCGCATGAACGCGACGAGTCTTCCGACAGCCAGCAAGAAGGCGTGCGTCCCATCATCGAACAAGCCCGCCAAGACATCGAAGCCGGCCGGGTTGACACCGACCGGGGAACGCCCATGAACGAGGCATACAAGAAGCAGCAATCCGGTGGCAGCCAAACCGGCCCGAAGTTTCGTTGACGGGATTGAGTCGCTTGCTGAACTGATGTCGGCGATTTCCCACAGGTGAATCGGCCGGCGCCGACTGGGCAGGAAAGCTCGGCATTCCTAGCATCGCGTCATGCAAAAAGACACAGGAATGCACCGCATGAACGGCCTGCACAGCGCCAAGTACCTCGTACTCTACGGGCCTGAACAATCGCCGAGGGCGTTGTTGTTCAGCGGAGAGCATCGCTACCTCGCCGAGAGGTTTGACGATGAAGACGGCTTGATGCTCGACAACCTCATTCGCCACAGCAGCAAGCTGTGTGCACCGCCGTGCGACCTGCTGCTCGACCAAGCGGTGCCTCGGGCGGAACTCATGTCAGATGCACCCGTTCGCTGTTTCGCGCTGGGTGGAACGGCCTCGTGAATCTCGCAGCGGCAACAGCAAGTTATGCAACTGCGGCGGTCGTCTTTGTGGCGCTGGACGCGGTGTGGTTGCGCTTCATCGCGATCGACTGGTACACGAAAGGCCTGGGTCACTTGATGGCCCCCCAAGTCAACCTGCTTGCCGCCGCAGTTTTTTACCTGCTGTTTCCGCTCGCCATCACGGTGCTCGCCGTGGTGCCCGCCCACACGTCCACGTGGACACGCGGCGCGTTTCTGGGCGCGGTGTTGGGGCTGGCGGCCTACGCGACCTATGACCTCACGAACCTGTCTACGCTGAAGGACTGGCCGCTGGGTCTGTCGTTGATCGACATGGCCTGGGGCACGGTGCTCAGCGCCACAGCCGCAGTGGCCGGGCGGGCCGCATGGCTCGCGGTCGATCACTGAACTAGTGACTGCGGACGCGGACGGAAACCCCTGAAATCTTTGGCGTCGCGTGGATCGACGTTGAGGAAATTTCAGATCTTGCTGGACCGGATGCGCCTATCGGCCAGTCTCCCTTGAACCTTGGAGTACGGTTATGTCCCTAGGCACCATCTTGTTGATTGTCTTGATTCTTTTCCTGCTGGGGGCATTGCCCAACTGGCCCCACAGCCGAAGCTGGGGCTATGGCCCAAGCGGCGGCCTCGGTCTGATCGTGGTGATTCTCTTGGTGCTCTTGCTGCTCGGGAAAATCTAAGTTCCGAGGGGCTGCTGTGCAGCCTCTCGGCCCATGCGCTGGTCAAGGAAATAGGGGCGTTGCCAGACCCGTTTGGTCTTGAGGCTGAGGAAGAAGCGCTCCATCACCGCGTTTCCCAGCCCTTGCGGCTCATGCAGCCGACCAGGCCGTGGCGCGCCGGTAGCGCCTGATGAAGCGCGCTGGCGTATTGACTTCCCCCGATCCAAATGAACGATCAGCCCCGCTAAGGTAAGCGGCTGGCCGTGGCATCTTGAGATGAAGATGCAAGAGCGAGACCATCGCGGCCATGTTGGTTTGGTCGAAGACTGTGGTGTTTGTCTGTCGCTGGCTCAGCGTC
>JAYSYW010000280.1:0-7854 GCA_043727255.1 Rhizobacter sp.
GCAACTCGCTCAGCGGGTAGGCGCTGTCGTTGCGGCACACGAAGCGGTACTCGGCCTGCGTGGCCGGGTGCCGGTGCAGCATGGCCTGCCACATCGTGAACTTGTAGAGGTCGGTGTCGAGCAGGCTTTGGATGATGGGCGGCATGGTTCGTCTCGCAAATCGGATCGGGTCGACCTCAGCGTGGGGCCTCAGCAAATGGACCAAATCCCTGTTCCTGAAGCGCCGTTTCATAAGTGGCGAGGTCGGTCTCGGAGAAGCAGCAGAACACAACCGTTTGGAACTGCGCATTCACGGCCAAGAACTCAACCACGCTGGTTACAGCCACCTTTGACGCTGGCACTGTTGGATAGCCGTAGATGCCTGTGCTGATGCTCGGGAAAGCCACGGACACCATCCCAGCCGCCGCAGCGACTTGCAGTGAACGCCTGTAGCACGACGCAAGCAGCTCCGGCTCCCCATCCTGCCCGCCTCGCCAGACAGGACCGACGGTGTGGATGATGTGCCTCGCAGGAAGTCGGTAGCCCTTCGTCAGCTTGGCATCTCCAGTCTTGCAGCCGCCCAGCAGCCGACATTCGTGCACAAGCTCGGGCCCGGCGGCTCGATGGATGGCACCGTCCACGCCGCCGCCTCCGAGAAGGGACGAGTTCGCCGCATTGACAATCCCATCCAAGCTCAGCTTGGTGATGTCACCTTTGATCACGCTGATGTTCATTCGCTGAAGCTCCTAACGTGTGTTTGCAGCCAACTCACCCAGCAACTCGTCACTTCTGGCAAGCCGTGCGCCCTGAGCCTTCATGTCTGCCAAAAAGGCCTCGTGCTGCGCCTCGAAGCCACCCACCGGGCTCATGCAGTCGGTCAGCAGCACCAGCCTCTTCGCACCATCGGGCAGGTTCTGCGCGATGTGCTCGGTGGTGCTCTTGACGCAGTGGCTGCTGGCTTCGCCGGCGATAACGATCAACTCAGCGCGATCCAGCGTGTTCAACAGCGCCTGGTTGAGCTGCGTGTCGGGGTCGCCTGCATCGGGCACTTCGGCGAGCACGGCGCTGTAGTGCTCGGTCCAGGGGTTCTGGCCCTTGCTGACCTTCCGCACCACGCCGAGGCGGCGTTCTTCCCAGGCGTTGTAGGCGGCCTTCACGTCGGCGTGCACGTTGTGGCCCCAGCCACCGATCTCGCAGTGCGCCGGCCACACCATCAGCGTGTAGCGGCCACGGGCTTCGAGTTCGTCGAGGTAGGCCAGCGTGCGCGGCAGCGCGGACGGGTCGCGCGGTTGGAACTCGCCGGCCCGCACTTGCGCGGCAGTGATGGGGGTGAACGGCGTGACTGCTGCCCCGTCCGCACGCTGCCAGAACGTGGGATGCGCGATGTCGAGCCTGTGGTGGGAATCGAGCGTGACGGCGATGTCGGTGAAGCGGTCGCCGGCCTCGCGGATGAGCTTCGCCACGCGCTGCATGTCGGCGTGCGCGCCAGCCACAGGCAGGGCGGGGGCGACACGTTCGCCACTCAATGGGTCGATCGGGCGGTAGGCCTCGGGCACATCGCAGAAGTCGTTCTGCGGGTCGATGATCAAGAGCTGGATCGAGCGCTTCATGGTGCTTCCCTTCGTGACAGTGCGTTCACTCTAAACCAGTTAGTTCGTGTTTGCAACTAAGCATCTGTTTGATGTTCACAACCGGCCGATGCAGCGGGGGCACGGCCCCCTGCCACGGTATGCTGCTTCGCTGAACCTTGACCCTGGCCATGACCTCGTCCGCTGACACACCCTCCATCATTTGCACCGTCGATGTCGTGCTGCTGACGCTGCGCGACGGCGGCTTGCGGGTGGTGTTGCAACGCCGTTCGCAAGATCCGTTCAAGGGCACGCTGGCCCTGCCAGGAGGCTACATCCACGCGCAGCAAGACCCTGACACCGCCGATGCCGCCGCACGGGTGCTGCGCGACAAGACGGGGTTGGTCAGCCCCTACCTCGAACAGCTCGGCAGCTTCTCGGGCCGGGGGCGCGACCCGCGCGGCTGGTCGGTGTCGATCGTGTATTTCGCGCTGGTGCCGGCCGAGGTGCTGGCCACGGCCAACGCGGCGGTCGAATTGCTGCCCGTCACCCGCCTGCCCGCCCTGCCCTTCGACCACAAGCAAATCGTGCAGCAGTGTGTGGAGCGGGTGCGCAGCAAGAGCCTGTATTCATCATTGCCGGTGTACCTGTGCGGTGACACCTTCACGCTGCCGCAATTGCAGGCGGTGTACGAAGCGGTGCTGGGCGAGCCGATCAACAAGGTGAGCTTCCGGCGCAAGGTGGACGAGTTGGCGATGCTCGAAGCCATCGACGGGCAGATGGAGTCGGGGCGGGCCAACCGGCCGGCGCAGCTGTACCGGCTGCGCAAGGAATTCCGGCATGCCTTGTCGATCGTCGAGCGGGGCCTGAACGCCCGCTGACCGTCAAGCCGTCATTTCCGCGCAGGCATGTGCCGAGGCGCTGGCCCGATGCCTCAACGCCATGGGCTGCTTCGGCAAGACAACGGCTTGAATCTCAGTCGCCAGTGCCATCGTCGATGAACGCTGAGGGTTCGAAGTCGGCATGCCGCACGATGGTCACGGGAATGGCCAACCGGTGCAGCAACGAGTTCGACACCGACCCCAGCAGCGCGCCTCGCACAACCCCCACGCCGCGTGCGCCCATCACCACCGCTTCGCAGCCGTGGCGCTCTGCGGCATCGACGAGTTCAGCGACCGGGTCGCCGCTGAGCACTTCGCTTTCAAAGGGCGTGCCGGTGACCTTGATCAGGGCTTCGGCCGGCTCGATCATGTGGCGCCCCGCGCCTTCGGCCACACGCTCCAGCGCTTCGGCGTCGCCGCTCGTCACCACCACTTCGTACAGCGAGGCGGGCTCTTGCACGTTGACCAGCACGAAGCTGGCATGCAGGCCGGCGGCCACCATGGCGAGCGCGTGGCGCACGGCGTCGAGCGCGGCTTCGGAGCCGTCGATGGGAAGCAGGATCTTGAGCATGGGGTCTCCGCCAGAGGGGCTGTTGGGGTGCGATTCATCATAGGCGCCGGGCATGCCCTGGCCGGGGCGCGGGCATGTCGTCAGGGCATGGTGGCTTGATCTGCGGCAAGCAGTTCGCTGGCCGGCGCGGTGGCGTCTGAGTCGCCCGATTCGCCGTACTCGGTTTGGAAGGATGCGGCCTGCAAGCCTTGCTCGGTCAGCCAACGCACCATCACGGCTTCGTAGCCGTGGGTGACGATCACGCGCTGGCAGCCGGTGGCGGCAATGGCGCGCTGCAGGCCGGGCCAGTCGGCATGGTCGCTGAGCACGAAGCCCCGGTCGAGGCCGCGCCGTCGGCGGGCGCCGCGCAGTTGCATCCAGCCGCTGGCGAAGGCGTCGCTGCAGTCGCCGAAGCGGCGCAGCCAGGGTGAGCCGTGCACCGAGGGCGGCGCCACGATCAGCGCGCGGGCAATGAGCGCCTTGTCGCTGAGTTCAGTCGCCAGATGGGTGGCGGGCAAGGCCACGCCGGCTTCACGGTAGGCGCGGTTCAGTGGCTCGACGGCGCCGTGCACGATCAGCGGGCCGATGCTGGCGTCCACCCCCGCGAGGAGGCGCTGCGCCTTGCCGAAGCTGTAGCCCATCAACAGGCTGGCACGGCCCGCTTCGGCGTTGCCACGCCACCAGGTGTTGATGTCATCGAACACCTCGCGCTGCGGACGCCAACGGTAGATGGGCAAGCCGAAGGTGGACTCGGTGATGAAGCAGTGGCAGCGCACCGGCTCGAACGCGTCGCAGGTGAGGTTGTCTTCGCGGGCATCGGCCTCGGCACCGGCAACGAAGTAGTCACCCGAAGCCACCCACACCTGGCCCGCGTGTTCCACCCGCACCTGCGCCGAACCGAGCACGTGGCCGGCGGGGTGAAGCGACAGGCGCACGCCGTGGTGATCGATCACTTGGCCATACGGCAGTGTTTGCAGCGTGATGTCGCCAAGCCGCGCACGCAGCACGCCTTCGGACGGCGCCGACGCGAGGTAATGCCCATGGCCCATGCGGGCGTGGTCGGCATGGGCATGGGTGATGACGGCCCGATCGACCGGCCGCCAAGGGTCGATGTAGAAGTCACCCGGCGGGCAATACAAGCCTTCGGGGCGCTGGACGATGAGGTCGGTGGCGGGGTGGGATGGGTCGGCCGGCATGGGGGCATCTTGCATGGGGATGGGTGCCGAGGTGTGTGCGGGGTGATCGGGGTGCTTGCTTGGTGCGGGGGCTTCGACAGGCTCAGCCCGAACGGGGTTGGTGGGGGCGCGGGAGATGGATGCTCGGTTGGCATGCGGGCATCTGGCGGGGAAGCGGGTACCGCGATGCGCGGGGTGATCGGCATGCTTGATCGGTGCGGGGGCTTCGACAGGCTCAGCCCGAACGGGTGGTGGGGGTTGAGGTTGCAAGCAAGCGAAGCGAAGCGTCCCTCAAGCCACGCCCAAGGAGCCGGCTTTGCCGGGTCGATGGGTGACGCCCCTTGGGGGCTGAGCCCGGACATGAACAGTCCTGAGGACTGTTCGTGCCTGGCGAAGGGCTGGGCCGCTGGCCCAGCGCGGCCTGCCAGGCGGTAGCAAAGCGACTGGGGGGCCACATCAATGACTGGGGGGCCTAATACTTTCCAGTGGCCCCAGCAATCCGCAAGTACACATACGCGCACCAAGCCACGAAGCCGCGCCGCAGCACGCCTTTGACTGCACGCTGGTTGGCCTGCGCGGGGTCGATCTCGCGTGACGCGGCCACGGCGGTTTCAAACTCGGCGGCCACCGCGTGGGCAAAGCCTTCGTCGCGCACCACCACGTTGGCCTCAAGGTTGAGCAGCAGCGACAAAGGGTCGATGTTCGAGCTGCCCACCGTGGCCCACTCGCCATCGACGACGCCGATCTTGGCGTGCAGGAATGCGGGCGTGTACTCGAACACGCGCACGCCGCTGCTGAGCAGTTCGTCGTAAAGCGCTCTCGCGGCCAAGCCTGCGATTCGGTAGTCGAGCTTGCCTTGCAGCAGCAGGCGCACCTCAACACCGCGCCGCGCGGCATGGCGCAGCACGCGGCGGAAGGCGCGGCCGGGGTAGAAGTACGGCGAGACCAGGTCCACCCGAACACGGGCATTGCGGATGGCGTCGATGTAGCTGCGTTCGATGGCTCGCCGCTGGCGGAAGTTGTCGCGCAGCACGAAGGCCACACGCACCGGCGCGAGCGCCATCACGGAATGGCGGGTGATGGCGCTGTTGTGCATGCGCAGCCGGCTGAACATGCGGCGGGCGCGCGCCACCGGTTCGGCGCTGCGGGCGATGTTGCCGATCTCTTCGCGCAGGCCGCTGCCCAGTTGGGCGCGCGTCCACAAGGCGCGGGTGGCTTGCTCGATGGGTTCGACCACCGGGCCGCTCAGCTGCACGGCATGGTCGAGCCGGGGTTGGTCGGTCCAACCGTGCACGAGGTCGAAGCGGTCGTCGATGAGGTTGATGCCGCCGACGAAGCCCACATCACCATCGACCACGCACATCTTCTGGTGCAGGCGCCGCATCTGGCCGGGCTGGAACCACGTCCACCAGCGCTCGATGGGGCGGAACACCGCCAGCCGCACGCCGGCTTCGCCCAACAGGCGCCGCAGGGCCGGCAGGTCGGTGCGGCAACCGAAGCCGTCAAGCACCAGCCGCACCTGCACGCCACGCTGGGCGGCCCGGATGAGCGCCTGCGTGACCGGCTGCACGTTGCCCGCGTCGTGATAGATGTAGCTGGCCAACCAGACCTCGTGGCGCGCTTGGTCGATGGCACGGGCGAGCGCCGGGAACAGCGCGTCGCCACCACGCAGCAAGCGCACCTCGTTGCCGCCGCTGAACACCGCGCGCGGCTTGCGAGCGGCGTGGGGCGCGGCCGGCGCTTCGGTCACGTCAGCAGCGTGGCGCGTGTGCGGTGGCATGCCCTGGACTCTCAGGCGAGTTCGAGGTCGGCCACCAGCGGCAAGTGGTCGGACATGCGGGCCCAGGCGTTGCCGCGCGGCACGCTCATGCCGGTGCAACGCATGCCCCGGGTGTAGATGCGGTCGAGCGAAAACACGGGCAGCCGCGAAGGAAAGGTGCGCAGCGCCGGGGCGCCTTCGCGCTCGGCGCGGCGCAGGCCCATGTCGCGCATCGGTGCGTCGAGCTTTTCGCCCCAATCGTTGAAGTCGCCCGCCAGCACCAGGTGTTCGTGCGGGGGCACGTGGGCTTCGATGTAGCGGGCGATGCGTTCGACCTGCCGCACCCGGCCCGAATGCATCAAACCAAGGTGGGCCACGATGGCGTGCACGGTGAGTTCGTTCCACTGCACACGGGCATGCAGCACGCCGCGCTGCTCGAAGCGGTGGTCAGACACATCGTGGTGGCCGATCTGGTCGCTGACCGGCCAGCGCGACAGCAACGCGTTGCCATGCTCGCCGTGTTTGGTGACGGCGTTGGTGCGGTAGACCGCGTGGTAGCCCTCGGGCGCCAGGTGGTCGGCCTGCGGGGCGCGCGGCCAGCCGATCACGGCGTCGGGGAAAGCCAGGGCCTGCTCGTGGTGAAAGGCGTGCACCTCTTGCAGAAACACCAGGTCGGCGTCGAGCGCTTCGATGCCCAGGCCGAGGTTGTGGATCTCCAGCCGCTTGCGCGGGCCCACACCGCGCACGCCCTTGTGGATGTTGTAGGTCGCCACGCGCAGCACGTGGCTGGGGTGCATCGTTGTGGTCATGGGGAACCCTCGCCCGCAAATCGAGGCAGTTGCAATATGGCTTCGGCATTCGACGGCGAGAAGCAGCGGTCGGCCGCTTCTTGCCAAGGCAACCACTCAAAACGCACATGCTCGCGCGGCGCCAGGGTGACCGGCGTGCCGGCCGGCACGCGCAGGCCGAACACGTGCTCGGTGTTGTGGGTCACGCCGGGGCCGTAGCGGTGGCGCCAGATGGGGTAGATCTCGTAGATGTTTTCCAGCTGCCAGTCGCACAGGTTGGCCAGCGGCACTTCGGGCGAACCGATCGCGATGCCGGTTTCCTCAGCCACCTCGCGCACGGCGGTGTCGTGCAGGGGCTCGTCGAGCAAATCCTTCGAGCCGGTGACGCTTTGCCAGAACCCCGGGTGGTCGGCGCGTTCGATCAGCAGCACGCGCTGCAGGGGATCGTGAATGACGACCAAGACGGACTCGGGGATCTTGAGGCGCGCCGGGGCGTCGCCAGGAAGCGGCAAGCCGGTCGGATTCGTCATCGGAGGGTGTTCATCACGGCAGGTTCCGGTGCGCACGGAAGAGCCCGCGGTCGGCGGATTCTACGGAGCGCCCCCACGCCATCAGGCGCTCGAAGACCGCACGGGTGGGCGGCCGACGCCCCAGTTGCCGCGTCACGTCCCCGCCTTCCCGCAGGTCGCTCCCATGTCCGCATCCACGTGCGTATCCACGTGCGTATCCACATGCGCACTCGTAAGCAAATGTGTACAAACTGCCAACTGCGACCGCTTTCATGACCTCACTGCTGCGGAGGCCTTTCGCCAGCGGGTGTCCGTCTTGAAAATATAGGGTTTCCACCAATCCAGAAGATCAAGCCATGCACCGAGCCCCTGCCCTGACCCGCCGCCACGCCTTGTGTGCAGTCGCCGCAGCGAGCACGGGGCTGTTCGGGACATCTGCCCGTGCGCAGGGCGACAAAGAGATCCGCATCGGCCAAAGCGCCCACCTCACCGGCCCGCTGGCGCCCATGATGGCGGTGACGCTGAAGGGCCAGGACCTGGCGTTCGACGAGGTGAACCGCGCTGGCGGCATCAACGGCCGGCCGGTGAAGCTGATCAAGCTGGACGACGCTTACGACGCGCAGCGCTGCATCGCCAATGCAAAGG
>JAYSYW010000281.1:0-7847 GCA_043727255.1 Rhizobacter sp.
GAAGGCCCATGGCGTTGCCGTGGCGGTATGAGTCCATACGCGCCGCCCACCACGGTCTTGACCCATTGCGGGGCGGCTGCATAACGCGCTGACAGCCCATGAAGTTTGTCGTCGATTGGCATGCGTGGCTGCAGCAGGGCGGGGCTTCAGGAAACGCGGAAGTCTGGCCGCGCTCTGTGACACCTTGACGTGAACGCGGCATCAATCCGTCATGCCATCGACACGGCGACTACTTATGGTTCGTCACCCCCCGCCCCAAGGCCGCGCAAGCAAGGCGCCGCAAACCCGACGAACCGAATGGACGACTCTCAAACCCCCGCCTATATGCGCCGACGCGAGGCCCTCGTGGTGCTGTTTGCGCTCGTGGGCGGTTGTTCCGGTGGAGGCGACGACGCGCAAGCCACCACAGACGCCGAGGCGCCCAGCCCGGCGCCCGCGCCCGCACCAGAACCGGCGCTCCCCGCACCGCCGCCCAGGCGCACCTGGTACATCGACCCGCAATCGGGCCGCAACGAAGCCACGGGGCTCAGCGAAAGCAGCGCGAAGAAAAGCCTGCCATTGCTCGCGGCGGGCGACAGGGTTTGCCTGCGGCGCGGCACGACGCTGCAAATGCCAGGCGACTACGACCCGAAGGTTGCCGACGTCAGCTTCGACGCCTACGCACTTGCCACCGACCCGGCCGACCTGCCCAAGCCCGTCTGGACCCTGACCTCGACCACCAGCTACGTGGTGTGGACCGGCAACCGCGACGGCCTGGAGTTCCGCAACATCCGCTTCGAGGTTCCGCCGGGGCACACCGGCCGGCCCGCCTTCCGCTACACCGTCCTGGTGCCAACCACCCGGGCGCTCGTTCTCGAAGACTGCGACTTCGTGGGCGACGACGGCGCCTTCTTCGCCGACATCTCCACCGACTGCGGCGGCTTCACGGTTCGCGGTTGCACCTTCACTTGCGCGCGAGCGATCAGCCCCAGCTTCGGTGCGACCGGCTGCGTTTTTGTTATCGCGAGCAGTGGCCGCGCGCCTTTCCAGGTGACCGGCATGCTGTGGGAAGGCAACCGCGTCACCCATCCTGAAGGCCGGGGCATGGCGGTGTATTCGGGCACCCCGACCGACGACAACGTGACCCGCTTCTCAGGCAAGTTTGTTGACGCCACGTTCAGGCGCAACCGCTGGCACGACTGCGCAACGTCTGGTGTGTTCATCGCCTGCGGCTTCCATTCAGATGCCCGCATCGCCAACGCGGCCGACCACTATGGCTGGGACGGCATCTTGTTTGAAGACAACGTGGTTGAAAACAACGGCGGCTCGGGCATGTCACTCGGCCCGAACATCCGCGACACCCATCGCGCCACCACCGTGCAGCGCAATCAGGTGCTGAACAACGGCCGCCGCAACGGCACCACCGGGGGCATGCAGCTGAACGGCCTGGCGGGCGCACTGGTGCAAGACAACATCTGCCGCGACAACTGGACGACCGACGTCTTCGATGGCGTCAACCTCTTCATGGACATCTGGGCATCGGCCACCGATGAGATGCAGACGACCGGCGCCGTGGGCTGCGTGCTGCGGCGTAACGTCTGTTCGGGCGCACGGGGAGCGGGCGGCACCGCCTACGCCGCATGGCTTGCCAGCCAGCGTGGCGTGGCCAACAGCTCGAACGCGCCCAGCTCGGGCATTCGCCTCTACTTCTCGCACAACAACCATGTGTACGCCAACCTGTTGGTGGACAACGGATCGGGCATTGCTTGCGACAAGAGCGCAGACAACCAGATATTCAACAACACAGCAGTGGCTTGCACTATGGGGTTCTATGACGGCGTGGGCATGGGAACGCGCGGCAATCGGCTCTTCAACAACGTCAGCCATCGCTGCGATTGGGACTTCTACGGGCTGGGCATGGAAGGCCTGGATGCCGCGGTGCCCACCACCGCAAACGTGGCCCTCGGCGACGTGTCTGGAACCGACGTGCGCTTTGTCGGTACCGCGCAGTTTTTGCAGGTGCGGCCCGGCGTCGCGAGCCGAAACTCTTTCATCCGTGAACGGGCAGATGCCGACGCGAGCCGGGGCCTGGCCGTGGTGATCATGAAACAGAACAACGACGCGGTGGAAGTGCACGTGCAGCGGCCCTTTTCGGCGCTTCGGTTCGCGCCGGGTGAGCTGATGGTGGGCGTCATCGAGCCCTATCTTTCGGTGGGGTATCGGTCGAATGCCCGCTCCACCGCCCGGGTGGGGTCACTGCGGGCCATCTTGCCCGGCACGGGTGACGTGCTGGTCGATGCGCAACTCGACAGCCTGCACCGACCCACGGCCGGCTCGCCCTTGGTGGGCGCGGGCGTGGCCGTGCCCGAAGTGCCCTTTGGGCCGGTGACCGACCTGCTGGGGCGGCCCTTCGCCACGCGGCCTTGCATTGGCGCATTCGAGGCCCCCTGAACCGGGGGTTCGACACCGGCTCGACACGTGGGTCTGCTGTACTGGCTGTACCGCCAAGTAAAGCAACGCAGCCCATGCAGTGGAGCTGCGAGGCGCTGTTGATGAAGAACATGGGAGGGGCGCTGTGCCACAGCAAGAGGCGGTAAGACGCGAGAAACACGAGAACAACTTTCACCTCTTGCGGTTGATGGCGGCGCTGCAGGTGGCATTCGTCCACCTCGTCGAGTGGCTGCGCGTGCCGGTGGCGGACGGCGTTCTCTTTGTGGTCGGCCTGTTTCCGGGCGTGCCCATCTTCTTCGCCATCTCCGGCTACCTGATTGCCGACTCGTGTTTGCGAACTTCACCGCGCATGTACGCCACCCACCGGATGCTGCGCATCTACCCGGCGCTTTGGGTGTGCTTCGCCGTGACGGTGTGCATCCTCGCGGGGTTCGGCCAGTTAAATGGCGCAGAGCCGCCGAAGGTGTGGGCATGGGCGCTCGGGCAAGTCACGTTCTTTCAGTACACGCCCACATTCCTGGAAGGGTATGGCACCGGCTCGGTCAACGGTGTGCTGTGGACCATCATGGTCGAGCTGCAGTTCTACGTCGCGCTTCCGTTCATCCTGCGCTTCATCGGCACATCGAAGGCGCGCTTCGCTGGCTTGTTTTTTGTCAGTCTGACGATCGGTGTGGTCTACCTCATGCAGCGAGGGTCCGACACGATTTTGGATAAGGCGCTGTTCCGATGTGTCGCTTCGTGGCTGTACATCTTTCTCGTCGGTGTTTTCCTTCGCCTGCACCCGGAACTGGTGAACCGTTTGAAGGGCCGGGCCGTCCCAGTGTTGATGGTCTATCTGCTCATGGCGGCGGTTGCCGCTGGCTTGGGTTTGCCCATCACGGGCAACGATGCGACCCCGCTGACGACGATTCCACTGGCCGTGTTCGTCATCGCCATGGCTTACACGCTGCCCTCACTGTCGAACCGACTGCTGGGTCCGCATGACATCAGCTATGGCATCTACATCTATCACATGGTCGTGGTCAACGTGTTGGTTCACACAGGCCGAACGGGCACGTGGGTGCACGTGGCAATGGCCTTGCTCATCGCCGTGGCGCTGGCGGCTGTTTCGTGGGTTGTGGTGGAACGCCCCGCGCTGCGTTTGAAGGCGTGGTTCGCGGGCTCGCATGCGAGGCGCGGCCTCAGCGCGGATGCCCCCGTCACTGCTGTGGCGGGCACGGGCGAGCGATCCGCATGAAGAAAATTCTGCGCCGTCTCTTGTGTCTTCTCTTGCGCCGATTCCGTTCAGACCCCATGCAGCGGCTGCGTGCGCTGGGGGCGGTGATTGGCCGCAACCTCAGCATGCAGTCGGGCGTGGTCATCGACGAAAGCCATGCATGGCACATCACCATCGGTGATGACGTGACCTTGGCGCCGCGCGTGTACCTGCTGGCACACGACGCCAGCACCAAGCGCGCGCTCGGCTACACGCGTGTGGGCAAGGTCCAGATCGGCGACCGCGTGTTCATCGGCGCGGCAAGCATCGTGTTGCCGGGTGTGCGCATTGGCCACGATGTGATCGTTGCCGCTGGCAGCGTGGTCAATCGCGATGTGGAAGACGGCATGGTGGTGGCGGGCAACCCGGCGCGGGTGGTGGGCTCAACGCAGGCCTACCTGGAGAAGCGCCGCACACAGATCGCGCAGGGCCCAACGTTCAGCGTGGCCTACACGCTGGGCGGTGGCGTGACCCCGACGCTGAAGGACGAGATGAACGCGGCGATGCATGAGGGGTTCGGTTTCGTGGAGTGAAGCTTCGCCGAACGGCGTGTTCATTTGGGCAGGCCGGGCCAGTCTGCGCATGGCGAAACAGGCACTGACATGGCCCGGATGTTCCGTCCAAGCGCTGTAGCAAGCTCACATCCGCCCGCGCACGCCGATCGGATCACACCTCCGTTTTCAGCCATGTCGGCGTGTCACGAGCGCATTGCACATTGGCCTGCACATAAATACGCAGGGAGGATGCAATGGCCGAGAAGATAAAACGCTCATGGATGGAGCGGGCGCTGGCAGCGCTGTGTCGCTTGGTGCAGCCTGTTGCCCTTGCGATGCTGGCCCTGATGCCATTTGCCACCGCAGCCCAGAGCTGGGGCAATGAAGCGGCGGTCAGTGGTCAGTTGACCGCTCCAGGCCAGCAAGACATCTACAGCTTTTCTGGCGTGCAGGGTCAGGTGATTGTGCTGAGCCTTGTCAACACCAGCGGCAGTGGTGCATCGCTGCTTCCCCGAGTCAAGCTGTACAGCGCCGCATACAGCGCCATCCAGCCCGCATTCATCGACAAGGCGGGCAACTCCTTGTTGTTGGCCTATCGGCTGCCCTATACCTACGCGGATCTCCGCATTGCAGTGGGCGACCAGGTGGGCGAGGGGCTGGGCACATACAACCTGCGCTTTTTGCGGTTGCCTGGCGCCAACAGCGGCGGTGCACTGCCATCAGGCGGAGGCAACGTCACCGGGGACATTCAAGAGGCCGGTGACCTCAAGGTCTACACAGTCGAGGGGCAAGCCGGCAGAGGCATGAACCTTCGCCTTGCCGGAGCTGTCAGCGGGGCGCTTCGCCCGCAACTCATCGTGTTCGGCCCCAATGCCGAACGCATCGTTTCAGCGGCACCTGCACCCGGTGCCGACTTGGTGGACATCGACGTGCCAACACTCAGTGCGGGCAATTACACGGTGGTGGTCTCAGCCGCGAGCGCAGGGGGCGTAACGGGAGGCTATGCACTCAGCCACGCGCCTCTTGACACGCCCTTTCCTTCTCGAGGCGTCATCCCCAACGGCGGGCATGTCTCGGGCAATCTGGATGCGGGCGGCATTCACGTCTACCAACTGACCGTCCAAGCTGTGAGCCAGCAAATCTGGTTGCGTGCCGCCGACAACGGCAACAACGGCTTCGTTCCACGGGTCACCGTGTACGGGCCCGATGGCACCGTGGTCGGCAGCAAGAACAACACGAAAGAGGTGGGCGACGTGTACCGGGGGCCGGCGCTCTGGGCGGTGGGCGTCCACACGGTCACCGTCACCGACCCGCGCGAACTGCCGGGTGAGTCAGGCAGCTACAGCCTGTACTTTGCGGCGGCCGGCGCCGTGGGTGTCGAAGTGCCCGCTGTCGAAGGCGAAAGCAACGGCGTTGTCGTGCGTGGCGGGCTCAGCACCCACACGTTCAACATGTCCGCAGGTGATCAACTCATCTGGAGTCTGGTGAAGACGGGGGGCGACGAAGGCTTCCTTCCAAGGACAAAGTTATTCGGCAGCGATGGGCAGTACTCGGAATGGGAGGAGTACTCGGCCGGTGCACTGTTCAGGTGGGGTTCGATCACCGCCGAAGCCACGGGCAGCATGGCAGTGGTCGTTGGCGACCTGACGGCCGATTTCTATGGGGGTACACCGCCCTCGGTGGAGTCCTATGCCGGCAGCTACCGATTGCTGTTCACGCGGCTCCCGGGGGCCAACGGCGGCGGCGCCATACCGAATGGTGGTCAGGTGTCTGGCAGCTTGCCGCGCGCGCAAAGGCGGGCCTACACCTTCACGGCCCAACAAGGCGACTGGGTTCGCGTGAGCATCTGGCCGCCCAATGTCGGCAGCGTGGTGGGCCCTGACAACAGGGGGGTCGATTCCGCCAGCTACTCCAGCACGCCCGGATTTCGTTGCACACAAACCGGCACCTACACCGTGCTGGTCAGCAACCACGATTACAACGCGCCGGAAAGCCTGAGCTACGACATCCACCTTGCCCGCCTTCCGGGGGCCAACGAAGGCGGGGCGCTGGTGCCCGGCGTGACGCGCTCGGCGCGCATGGACCGCGGCGACCTCGATTCGTACACCTTCCATGCGGCGGCGGACGATGTGTTCCAGATTCGCGCCACCGCCACCTCGGTTGGCAGCTTCAATCCGCAGGTGCAAGTGATCGGGCCTGACGCACAAATGCTGGTCACCCGGGCGGCCAGCCAGCGCGAGGTGGTGGTGGACTACACCGCCCGGCTTGCGGGCGTTTACTCGGTGGTGATCTCAAACAGTTCCAACTACCCCAGCGGGTCGGGTGACTACACCGTGCTCTTGAACCGATCGCCCGGGGCCAACGACGGTGGCGCGCTGACGAACGGATCGGCATCGCCCGGCAGCATCACCGAGGGTGACTCGGACACCTTCACTTTCACGGCGGCAGCGGGGCAGTGGTTCTACCTGTCGCTGGTGCCGCGTGAGCCGGTGGTGACCAACTTCTATCCAAGGCTCACCTTGGTCGACGCGCAGGGTGCCGCAGGCGGCACACACGAGCATACCCATGGCGCTTTCCTCTCCGCCATGGCGGTCACATCGGGTGAATACCGTGTGGTGGTCGATAACTTCTACAGCAGCGCACGCCACCCGGCGGCCGCCTACGACCTGCACTTCATAGCGGTCCCGGGCGCGAACGGGGGGGGCCGTTTGCGCAACGGAGTGCCCTCAGTGGGCGCGGCAAGTCGGGGTGACTTGAAAACCTATACCTTCGAGGCTCAGACAGGCGACCCGATTGAGCTTCTGATGACCGTGGCTTCCATGTCTTACAACCACCTTAGGCTCCACGGCCCGGATGGCGCCCTACTGCGTATCGCCTCGCCTACGGAGTACGGAAGCTCAACGACATTGAGCCATGTGGCGCCAGCAAGCGGTGTCTACACCGTGGTTGCCACCGTATCAAGCAGTTTTTCGTCTGCGTCGCAGCACTATTCGATAGTGCTCAGGGGGTCGGGCGGTGCGCCTCCGCCCCTTGAAGGTGACGTGCCACTGCCCCTGTGGGCGCTGGCCGGGCTGGCCGGCCTGCTGGGTGTGGGCGCGTCGCGCAGACGTGTTCAAACGGCAGGCCGGTGATCGGTCGAGGGGCGAACGCAGGCGGTTGCGCCGCCCCCGCTTGCCAACACAACACATCTCCAACACCCGCACCAACGCCACTCGGACTATGTCCACTCGCGGATTGTCACGAACCGGTGATAGAGCGCGATGACTCGACCGGCCACAGTGAGGGCTCGTCTGTTTTCGTGAAGCCACATCGAGGAGCCGCCATGCCCAGTCTCAAAAAAGTATCTGCCGTTCTGGCATTCATGCTTGGTGCCATCGGCACCAGCCACGCGCAGACCACCATTGCACTGACCCCGGGTGAATGGGCCGCTTTCGATGTCGATTCATTCATGTCCCAATCCGGTGGCGACGAATGGATCGACCTGGCCGATGGCGGTGCCTTGAGCTTCTCGTTCACCCTCTCAGCACCGGCCACCTTGCGCGTGGTCGATGCCGGTTTTGCGGGCGACACCTTCAGCCTGTCGATCAACGGTGCTGCCTTTGCCACCAGCGCCGTGCCGGTCGGCCACGTGGCCACCAGCCCCAACGCGGGCCTCGACTTCGACGCTG
>JAYSYW010000282.1:0-19220 GCA_043727255.1 Rhizobacter sp.
GCTGAACACGCGCTGCGCCTCGTGGCCCACGACCTCGTCGCGCAGGATGCCCGGGAACTTGCCGGCCAGGTCCCAGGTCTGGAAGAAGGGGCCCCAGTCGATGCACGTGGCCAGCTCGGCGAGGTCGTAGTTCTTGAAGACGCGGCGGCCGATGAACTTCGGCGTTGGCGGTGTGTAGGCGGTCCAGTCGATGGCTGCCTTGTTGGTGCGCGCCGCGGCCAGCGTCACCAGCGGTGTGACCTTCTTGTTGGCGTGCTGCTCGCGAACGCGGTCGTAGTCTGCGCGCAACTCCTGAATGAACTTGCCCGCGCGTTCGTCGGACAGCAGGTCCGAGCACACACCGACGCTGCGCGAAGCATCGGGCACATAGACCACCGGGCCTTCATAGTGCGGCGCAATCTTCACCGCCGTGTGCACGCGGCTGCAGGTGGCACCGCCAATCAGCAGCGGGATCTTCTTGAGGCGGAAGTAGTCGTCGCGCTGCATCTCGCCGGCCACGTACTGCATCTCTTCCAGGCTCGGCGTGATCAGGCCCGACAGCCCGACGATGTCGGCGCCTTCCACCTTGGCCTTGGCCAGGATGTCCTGGCAGGCCACCATCACGCCCATGTTCACGACTTCGAAGTTGTTGCACTGCAAGACCACCGTGACGATGTTCTTGCCGATGTCGTGCACGTCGCCCTTCACCGTCGCGATGATGATCTTGCCCTTGGCCTTGGCCTCGCCGCCACCCTCGATCAGCAGTCGCTTTTCTTCCTCGATGTAGGGCAGCAGGTGGGCCACGGCCTGCTTCATCACGCGGGCGCTTTTCACCACCTGGGGCAAGAACATCTTGCCCTGGCCGAACAGGTCGCCGACGACGTTCATGCCGTCCATCAGCGGGCCTTCGATCACATGCAGCGGGCGGCCGCCCTTCGCCTTGATGGCCTGGTAGACCTCTTCGGTGTCTTCGGTGATGAAGTCGTTGATGCCGTGCACCAGCGCATGGCTCAGGCGTTCAGCCACCGGCTTGGCGCGCCATGCGAACTTCAAGCTGTCGTCTTTGACGGCGCCCTTGGCGGTCTCGGCGATTTCAATCAACCGTTCGCTCGGCGTGAGTTCTTGTTCGCCGGGTTTGTAGACCGGCTTGCGGTTCAGCACCACGTCTTCCACACGCTCGCGCAGCACCGGGTCGAGGTTGTCGTAGACGCCCATCATCCCCGCGTTCACGATGCCCATGTCCATGCCCGCTTGAATGGCGTGGTACAGGAACACGGTGTGGATGGCCTCGCGCATCGGGTCGTTGCCCCGGAAGCTGAAACTCACGTTCGACACCCCGCCACTCACCTTGGCGCCCGGCAGGTTTTGCTTGATCCAGCGCGTGGCGTTGATGAAATCCACCGCGTAGTTGTCGTGCTCTTCACTGCCCGTGGCAATGGCGAAGATGTTCGGGTCGAAGATGATGTCTTCGGGTGGGAAGTCGATCTCGTCGACCAGGATGCGGTAGGCCCGTTCGCAGATCTCGACCTTGCGTTCGTAGGTGTCGGCCTGGCCCTTTTCGTCGAAGGCCATCACCACGGCGGCGGCGCCGTAGCGGCGCACCAGCTTGGCCTGGTGGCGAAAGGCGTCGAGCCCTTCCTTCATCGAGATCGAGTTGACGATGCCCTTGCCCTGGATGCACTTCAGGCCGGCTTCGATCACGTCCCACTTCGAGCTGTCCACCATGATGGGCACGCGCGAAATTTCGGGCTCGGACGCGATCAGGTTCAAGAAGCGAACCATCGACGCCTTGGCGTCCAACATGGCTTCGTCCATGTTCACGTCGATCACCTGGGCGCCGTTTTCGACCTGCTGGCGGGCCACGCTCAGCGCCTGCTCGAACTCGCCGTTCAGGATCATCCGGGCGAATGCTTTCGAGCCCGTGACGTTGGTGCGCTCGCCGATGTTGACGAACAGGCTGCCTTCACCGATGACGACGGGCTCCAGGCCCGACAGCTTCATCGGCGGCACGGCGGTGGTTTCTTCGGTTGAAGCGGAAGTGGCGGTCATGGCACAGGCCTTGTGCATGCGCCGCGGTGCTCACCCGTGGCGCATGTGTGGGAATTCATGCGAGGGTGAGCGTGGTTTCGAGCATCCAAGCCTGGCGGGCACCGTGTGGGCCTCGTCGCAACGCTCCTTGGAGGGGTCGCATTTTAGGGCCGGGTTGCAAGCAAGTGATGCACAGCGGAACCCTGTCGCCACCCTGGTTACAAACATGTCCGCAAACTTCACGCTTGCCCGATGGACACCGCCTGCGCTCACGGTCCAATCGAGGTCCGCTCCCTTTTCATGCCACGCACCATGCCCCGCTTTTTGTTGTCTGCCCTGCCGGCTTTGGCCGCTGCCTGCCTGTTGGTCGCCTGTGGCTCGGCGGTGAAAACCGTGCCGAAAACCGAAGCCGCCGTGCCGGGCTCGGCACCCGGGCCGGTGTATGGCGCCAAGCCACCCTCGGGCAGCTTTGGGTGGTCAGCGGCGATGGAAGCCGCCTATGGCCGGCTCGGCAGCGGCTTGCGCGGCAGCGGGGTGTCGGTGGCCAAGACAAGCGATGACCGCATTTGGCTCACGCTGCCGGGCGACCTGGCCTTCGAGCCCAACCGCTCGGCCTTGAAGCCCAGTGCGCGAGGGTTGCTCGATCAGGTGGTGGTGGCCGTGCGCGCCCATGAGGCGGCGCAGTTCCGCATCGTCGGCCACACCGACAGCAAGGGCTCGGCGTCGGCCAACGATGCGTTGTCGCTCGACCGCGCGGCCAGCACGCGTGACTGGCTGGTGGCGCGCGGCCTGCCGCCCGTGCGCTTTGCGGTGGCCGGGCGCGGCGCACGCGACCCGCTGGCCAGCAATGACGACGAAGCCGGGCGGGCGAAAAACCGCCGGGTTGAAATCTTGATCAGCGAACGCGGCGCGGCCGAAGCCAGCAACCGCTCGGTCAAGCCGTCGCCGGCTCGTTGACGAGGCCCGAGAACAGCCCGCCGTGCGTGCAGCGCGGCTGGTATCTGCCCACGCGCTTGGCAATCTCGGCGATGTGGTCGGGTGTGGTGCCGCAGCAGCCGCCAGCGATGTTCAAGAAACCCGCCTTGGCGAACTCTTCAACCAGGCTGCCGGTGATCTGCGGCGTCTCGTCGAAGCCGGTGTCGCTCATCGGGTTGGGCAGGCCGGCGTTCGGGTAGCAGCTGATGAAGGTGTCGCCGGCCACCTTGGCCAGCTCTTCGATGTAGGGCCGCATCAGCGTGGCGCCAAGTGCGCAGTTCAGGCCGATGGCGAGCGGGCGCGCATGGCGCACGCTGTGCCAGAACGCGGTGACGGTCTGGCCCGAAAGAATGCGGCCGGAAGCGTCGGTCACAGTGCCCGAAATGATGACGGGCAGGCGCTCGCCGGTGTTTTCCATCAACTCGTCGAGCGCGAAGATGGCCGCCTTGGCGTTCAGCGTGTCGAAGATGGTTTCGACCAAAAACAAGTCCGAGCCGCCTTCCAGCAGCGCTTCGCCCTGTTCGTAGTACGCCTCTTTCAGCTCGTCGAAGCTGACGTTGCGCGCTGCGGGGTCGTTCACGTCGGGGCTGATGCTGGCGGTGCGCGGCGTCGGGCCCAGTGCGCCAGCGGCGAAGCGCGGTTTGTCGGGGGTGCTGTATTTGTCGCAGGCGGCGCGGGCCAGGCGGGCGCCGGCCACGTTCATCTCGCGTGCCACGTGGGCGAGCTTGTAATCCTCTTGGGCCACGCTGGTGGCGCCAAAGGTGTTGGTTTCGATGATGTCGGCACCGGCCGCCAGGTACTGCTCGTGGATCTCGCTGATCACGTCGGGCCGGGTGAACTGCAGCAACTCGTTGTTGCCTTTCAAGTCCTTGTGGTGGTCCTTGAAGCGCTCGCCGCGGTAGTCGGCCTCAGTGAGCTTGTAGCGCTGGATCATGGTGCCCATGGCGCCATCGAGGATGGCGATGCGCTGTTTCAGGATGCCCGGCAGGGCGGCGGCACGGGTGTAGCGAGGGGCGTTCATGGCCGGGATTGTAGGAAAGCTGTCAAGGGCTGGCTTGGCCACGACCGTGCTGGGGCTTCGACAGGCTCAGCCCGAACGGAGTTTGAGGGGGCCCGAAAAAAACTTGCGCGACACCCCCCATCCCGTTCGGGCTGAGCCTGTCGAAGCCCTCGCGCAGGACTTCGCCCGCGCTCAATCCACGCAGGCTGGCAGCGTGTCGCCGAACAAAGAAGGCCGGAAGTGCAGCGGGCTTGGCCCGCCTTCGTCTTTGGTGGCCCACAGCGCCAGCGCCTTGGCCGACATCGGCTTGGCGAACAAAAAGCCCTGCAGTTCGTCGCAACCCAGGCTGCGCAGAATTTCCTGCTGCTCGACCGTCTCGACCCCCTCGGCCACCACCTTCAGGCCCAGCGCTTGCGCAAGCTTCACCACCGCATCGACGATGGCGCGCGCATCGACGCTGGTCTCCAGGTCCATCACGAAGCTGCGGTCGATCTTCAGTTCTTCAGCGGCCAACTGGCGCAGGTAGCTCAGAGAGGAATACCCGGTGCCGAAGTCGTCGATCGACAGGTGCACGCCGACGGCCAGCAACTGCTCCAGCACCTGCAGGGTCACGCGCATGTCTTCCATGGCGGCCGACTCGGTGATCTCGCAGGTCAGCAGGCCGGGTTCGATGCCGTTGTTCTTCAAGGCCTGGGCGATGCGCGGCACCAGGTCGGGCTGGCGCAACTGGTGCACCGACAGGTTGATGGCCACCCGCATGCGCAGCCCCTCTTCGCGCCAGGCCCGGATCTGCCGGCACACGTCTTCGATCAGCCAGTTGCCCAGGGCGTTGATGAGCCCGAAGCGTTCGGCCAGCGGAATGAAGACCACCGGGCTGACCATGCCGCGCTGCGGGTGGTGCCAGCGCATCAGCGCCTCGGCGCCTGTGATCTGCCCGCTGGGTGCGTGGATCTTGGGCTGGTAGTACAGCTCGAGTTCTTCGTTTTCGATGGCGCGGCGCAGGTCGTGCAACAGCTCGACCTGCTGGCGCGCACCGGCCACCATGCGCGCCTCGAAGAAGCAGTAGGTGGCGCCGCCGGTGCGTTTGGCGGCCTGCATGGCGGCGTCGGCATGGGCGATCAGCTTGGACATCGCGCCGTGCTCGGGGTACATCGCAATGCCGATCGAACACGGCACCGACACCTCGTGGTCTTCGACCTCGCAGGGTTGGTTCAAGCGGCCAAGCACGCGGCTGGCGAGTTGCGAGGCCTCGGAGTTGCCGGGGTTGCCGGCCAACAGCAGCAGGAATTCGTCGCCGCCGGCACGCGCCACCACGTCGCGTTCGCCCAGCAGCGATTGCAGGCGCTGGCTGATTTCGCGCAGCACCATGTCACCGGCCGCCTGGCCAAACGATTCGTTGACGGTTTTCATGCCGTCGAGGTTGATGAACATCAGCGCCAGGCGCTGTTGCTGGCGATCGGCACGCGGCACCTCCTTCAGCAGCACCTCTTCAAACATGGCCCGGTTCGGCAGGCCCGTCAGCGGGTCGGTCTGGGCGGCGCGCTGCAGTTCTTCGCGGGTGCGGCGCAACAAGGTCTTGAAGTGCGATTCGAGCACCGACGACAGCAGCAACAGAGCCAGCAGCACCGGCACGCCCACGCTGGCCAGCGCGGTGAGGGTGGAACTTGGCACCTGCCCGCTGGTGAACGACAGTGCCAGCAACGGCACCTTCGCCGCCTGAAAAACACCCAGGTCGGCCACCAGCAGCGCCGCGCCCATCAACAGCACCGCCAACAACTGGCTGGCCACACCGAGCCAGCGCGTCTTGTGCGGGCCGCACTTCGACGTCACGAAGAACGCCCCACCAGCCAAGGCGCTGCTGAGTGCCCAGCCCGCCACCAGCGTGCCCCATTGCCACTGGATCTGCGGCGTCAATTGCAAGGCCAACACGGCAACGACAGGCCCGCTGCAGGCGCCGGCACCCAATACCCCCGCCCCCACGGGCAGGCGCCAGGCCATCTGGCGTGGGCGGAGGCTCAGGCACAAGGCCGACGCCATGCTCAGGTAAGCAAGCGCCAACGATCCAAAAATCGTCAGCGCGTGGTAACCGAAGCGAAATGGCAGCGGCTCGTCGGCCAGCACGATGAGGTGGGCCGCCCAGGCACCGCAAGCCAGCGCGAGCGACGCCCCCAGCAGCGAGCGGACGGCGGTGGCGCGGTGCGATGACCGCATGCCACGCGCCAGATCGAGCGCCACATAGGCCGCCACGCACACCATCACGGCGGCGCCTGCCCACAGGTCGGCACGGAATGCCCACGGTGTGGTTGCCGTCTCCATCAGGTGATCGGATGTGTCGCCATCCGTGACTTATCGGCCCGCCCAGGTGGGCCTTGAGGCATTCCGGCACGCCGGTAAGGTCAGTGCAGGAAACCCATGCCTTTTTGCCGCCGGACCTCGGGTTTCACCCGATGCTCGGCTTCGAGTTGCGACAAAAATTCGTCGGGGGTGAACACCTCGTCCAGCACGTCCACCTGGCGCTTGACGGCGGCAAAGTCGCCCGGCGCCAGCGCGTCGAGCTGGCGCAGCCGGCCGGACTGTTCGGTGGTGAGCCGGGCCGCGTCGCCTTCCAGCGCTTCCACCACGAACATACGCTCGCGCTGTTCGCTGGTCAGCGGCTTGAAGCGGATCTTGAAAGTGAAGCGGCGCAGCGCGGCTTCGTCGAGGTCTTCAAACAGGTTGGTGGTGCAGATGAAGACGCCTGAGAAGCGTTCCATGCCCTGCAGCATTTCGTTGACTTCGCTGACCTCGTAGTTGCGCTCGGCCATGCGGCGGCTGCGCAAAAAACTGTCGGCTTCGTCGAGCAGCAGCACGGCGTGTTCGGTCTGCGCTTCTTCAAACATGCGCGCCATGTTCTGCTCGGTTTCGCCGACGAATTTGCTGACGATGTCGGACGCCTGGCGAATCAACAGCGGGCGTTGCAACTGCTGCGCAATGTGCTCGGCCAGCGCCGTTTTGCCGGTGCCGGGCGGGCCGTAAAAGCACAGCGTGCCAAAGCCCTTGCGGCCGAGCGCCGTCACGATCTTCGGCACCTCGAAGCGTGACTCGGTGTTGACCAGCCCCAGGTCGTACTGCGTCACCACACGCCGCGCGCCCTTGCTGGTTTCAACCGTGCCCAGCGCCTTGTCGGCATTGCCCAATTGGCGCTCGATCAGCGACTCCATCTGCGTGGCGTCGTCGGCGGCAAGCTGGGCGAACTTGACCGCCGTGCGCACCTGGGCCGGCGTCAACCCGCGCCGCTCGGCCAGCCGGCCCGCAAAGCCTTCAGACACCGCCACGCCCGCCAGCGCCCGCGTCACCAGGGCTTCGCGTGCGCCGGGCGGTGGGCTCTTGAGTTCAAGGTGGTACTGAAAGCGGCGCCGAAACGCCGGGTCGATCTGTTCGATGCGGTTGGTGACCCAGATCACGGGCACCGGGTTCGTCTCAAGAATCTGGTTGACCCAGGCCTTGCCGCTGACGCTGCCCGAGACGGCGCCGTCGCCGGTGTCGAGCCGCGCCATCAGTTGCGCGGCGTCGGTCGAAATGGGCGGGAACACGTCTTCCACCTCGTCGAACAACAGCGCCACCTGCTGGCTGCCCTTCAAGAACACCTGGCTGATCTGCAGCGAGCGGTAGCGGTCTCGGCCACTCAGGCTGTTGCCGTCGCGGTCGGCGTATTCAACCTCGTACAACTCAAGCCCAGCGGCCTGCGCGGCCACCTTGGCGAGTTCGGTTTTGCCGGTGCCGGGCGGGCCGTACAGCAGCACGTTGACGCCCGGTTCTTTGCGCCGCACCGCGTTTTGCAACAGGGCGGTCAGCACCTTCTGGTCGTCGCCGACGTAGTGAAAGTCGGCAAGGTTCAGGGTGCTTCGGGTGGCCGGGCGGGTGAACACCGCCATCAGGTCCGACGGGCCTTCGTAGTGGCGCATCAGCACCGGCGGCAGTTGTTCGCTGACCTTCATCAGGTCGGCCAGGTCGGTGATGTTGTGTTCGGAGATCAGGTTTTCGACCATGCCCGTGCGCTCGAGCCGCGAGCCGGCACGCAGGGCATCGGCCACTTCTTGTTCGTTCACGCCCGCCACGCTGGCGATGGCCGCGTAGGCCTCTTGCGCGTTCGACACCTTGAATTCGACCAGCAGGCTGCGCAGGTCGCGCTGGTAGCGGGCCAGCGTGCCGTACAGCAGCAGTGCGCGTTCGGCGGGGTTGAGTTGCAGCAGGCCGGCCAGCGCGTCGATGTTCTTTTCGACGCGGGTGGCTTCTTTTTTCAGGCTGCGGTCCAGCCAGTCGGCGGTGGCGCCCAGAACGGCCAGCAGGTCTTTGGGCGCGTCTTTCACGTACTCATCGACGTAGAAGAACAGCGTGCCTTCCTCATAGGGCCCGCGCCAGCCGCCATGGCGTTCCATGAAGGTGTCGTTGCTGAGGGCTTCGTGGCCGCGCCAGTGTTCGTTGCCCTTGCAGCGGTTGTTCAAGAACTCTCGCAGCCGGCCCAACACCGACACCGGCCACACCAAGTGGCGGCCCGTCAGCGACAGCAGGCTGTTCCAGTCGCGCCGCACGTTGAAGCGGCCGGCATGCCGCACCGTCAGGGTGAGCACGAACTGGGAACACATGCGGTCGAGCACCGGGGCCTCTTTGAGGCCGGGTGACAACACCACGCGGGTGTCAAGGTGACTGGCTGCCATGGCACCTCCAGGGGGACAACAAGGCCCGGTGGCCAAGAGCTGCCAGCCGGTCAAAACCATCTTGGCGCACTGTGCGCCAAGCCACAAGCCCCGCGCGGCGGCGGCTGTGCGAAGCTGACCTTAGCGGAGCCGGAGGCGCTTGTTGCGCGCCCGATGAAGCCACCGCGTGGCGAAGTTCACGCTGTTGCGAGGGGCGCACCCGCAGCGTGTGGTGCGGGTGCGAGGTCGGGTACGAGAGGGCGGGATGCCGGCGTGGGCTCAGTGCAGAACGACCGGGTGTTGCATGAGCGGGCTGTAACGGCCGATGTAGTCGTCCATCTCTTCTTCTGACGGCGACGTTTCCATCAGGGCTTCGACGCCGTCCTTGAAACTTTCGGCCATCGCGCCTTCGATGAAGATTTCTTTGCGGGCGAATTTGTCCACGATCTCGTAGCCACCGCGGGTCAGGCTGTCGTCGCCTTCCGAAGCGTCGCCCGCAGGAGCGTCGAAAACCACGACCACGAAATTGTCCGAGTTGTAGAACATCTGCATGAGGTTTCTCCTTGCGACATAGCTCGTGACGGTGAGGCAATCTTCAAGCCATGCCGCAAATTCGGCAGCCCCTCATTGCAGTGGAGACGCGTCTTGGAGCAGAAGTTCCAGGGTGTCGCTGCCGGCTGTCAGGCGCGCACGCACCGGCAGGTGGTGCCGGTTGGGGTCGAGCCACACCTCGGCATGGGTGTCATGTTCTTTGCGGGGCTCGCGCACCAGCTTGAGGGCCGACAGGTGGCTGCCGTCACCGAGGGCGATGTCTTCCATGCCGCGCACCTGAAACACCCACACATCGGCGTCCCCGCGTGCGCCGGCCACGAAAAGGTTGATGCGCGCGCCCTTCGTGAACCGGGCCGGTGCGGCCGACACGATGGCGGGCACCTGCAGCATCCAGCTCAGCCGGTCTTGGGTGCCGGGCAACAAGGGGTATTCGGTGGACGGGCCGGAAAAGGTGATGGTGCGGCTGTCGCGCCGGAAGTTGGCCGCGTGCGTGCCACGCGTGCGGCGGTCGGTGAAGCGCAGCGGCGCGATGCCCGCCGCGTCGAACGCGCCTTCGCTGGACCAGGTCAACACGGTCAAACCGGCCAGCGTGCCTTGCAGGCGGGCGGTGTAGCGGCCATCACCGGGGCGCCACTGCAGTTCACCCCGGCCCTTGAATATGCCGCGCCGCAAGTCGTACACCAGCGTGGCCGCTGGCGCGATGCGGGTTCGGTAGGTCGGAACGCTGGGTTCGGCGGAAGAGGTTGAATCACCCGCGCGAGTGGCGGTGAGTTCGACCACCGGCTCGGCCCGAGCCAGGGTGACCTCGGGTGCTGCCATCGGGGGCTCAACCGGGGCCGGCGTGTCTTCGGGGCTGGCCACCTGCAACGGGGGCGGAGGAAGGGGGCGTGGCCGGGGCGCACGCACCACCCGGCGAGGAGCGGCCGGTTCGGGCGCGGTTGCAGCCGTGGCGACCGGCGGCAGCGTCACCGCCCGCACCTGCACCACGGCGGGTGGGGGCGTGGTTGCACCGGGGTTTGCGCCACGCGAAGCCGCCACGCTTTGCCACAGCAGCGCATGCATCAACAGCACCAGGGCAGCCAGTGGCAGCAGGGTTTGCCAGCGTGTCAAACGCATCGTGGGGGGAGGGCTGTCTGTGTCATGCATCGACAATACGAGGTTCGGATGAAACGCCGCCTCGGAAAGACCATGAAACTTGCAAGCTACAAGGACGGATCGCGCGACGGCCAACTGGTGGTTGTGTCTCGTGACCTGGGCACGGCCCACTATGCGAGTGGCATCGCCACGCGTTTGCAGCAGGTGCTGGACGACTGGAACTTCCTGTCGCCGCAGCTCGAAGACCTGGCCACCGCGTTGAACCAGGGCCGTGCCCGCCACGCCTTCCCGTTCGACCCGAAGCTGTGCATGGCGCCCTTGCCGCGCGCTTACCAATGGGCCGATGGCTCGGCCTTTATCAACCACGTGGAATTGGTGCGCAAGGCCCGCAACGCCGAAGTGCCCGAGAGCTTCTACACCGACCCGCTGATGTATCAGGGCGGCAGCGACGACTTCCTTGGCCCCTGTGACGACATCGTGGTGCCGAGCGAAAAGATGGGCATCGACTTCGAAGCCGAGGTCGCCGTCATCACCGGCGACGTGCAGATGGGCGCCAGCCCCGAGCAAGCGCTCGACGGCGTGCGGCTGCTGATGCTGGCCAACGACGTGTCGCTGCGCAACCTGATTCCCGCCGAACTGGCCAAGGGCTTCGGCTTCTTCCAGAGCAAGCCCGCCACCGCCTTCAGCCCTGTGGCGGTGACGCCCGACGAGGTGGGCGCGGCCTGGAAGGGCGGACGGCTGCACCTCACGCTGCAAAGCACGTGGAACGGCAAGCGTGTGGGCCTGTGCGACGCCGGGCCCGAGATGACCTTCACCTTCGGCCAGTTGATCGCCCACATCGCCAAAACACGCAACGTGCGCGCCGGCAGCGTGATCGGCAGTGGCACGGTGAGCAACAAAGACTGGACGCGTGGTTATTCGTGCATCGCCGAAAAGCGCGCCATCGAAACCATCGAGGGCGGCGAGCCCAAGACCGAGTTCATGCGCTTTGGCGACACCATCCGCATCGAGGTGAAGGGCGCGGACGGCCACAGCGTGTTCGGCGCCATCGACCAGACGGTGGCCGAAGCCACCGCCTGATCGGCCCAGCGGGTCAGGCCGCCAGTTCGACGCGTTCGGGCCCGTTGGCCGCGAGTGGCAGCCAACGCGCCGGCGACACCAACACCTCGGCTTCATCGCCTACGCACTCGGGCACCCCTTGCGTGGCGTCGCGCTGCTCGGCTTCGCGCATCACCGCCGCCACCGCCGAGAGCGCGTCGCGCAGTTCGGGTTCGGTGTGCAGCACGGTGATGAAAAAACGCAGCCGCGCCAGGCCCTTGGGCACCGCCGGGTACATCAGCGGGTGGGCGACGATGCCCCGGTGGTAAAGCGCGAACGAGGCCGCCACCGCCAGGTCGCGCTCGCCCAGCATCACCGGCAAGATGGGCGCCTCTTGGCAGTCGCCAATGTTGAGCCGCAGCCCGAAGGCGATGGCCTGCGCCTGGCGCACCCGGGCCTGCAGCTTGCGCATCCGTTCGGGTTCACGTTCGATCACCGCCAGCGCGGCATCGGCCGCCGCCGCGCCGACCGGCGGCATGGCGGCGCTGAACACATACGCGGGGCAGTTGCTGCGCAGGTAGTCGATGAGGTCGGCATTGCCGGCCAGGTAACCGCCACAACTGGCGAGCGACTTCGACGAGGTGCCCATCCACACGTCCACGTCGGCCCGATCGACGCCGGCGTGTTCGGCGATGCCGCGCCCGGTGGCGCCCACCGTGCCCAGCGAGTGCGCCTCATCGACCATCAGGTGAAAGCCGTACCGCCGCTTCAGCGCCACGATCTCGCGCAGCGGGCACAGGTCGCCGTCCATGCTGTAGGCGCCTTCCACCAGCACCAGCACCTTGCGGTACCTGTGCGCTTCGTTGCGCAACAGGGTTTCGAGCGAATGCACGTCGTTGTGCTGGAAGCTCAAACGCTGCGCGCCAGACAGGCGGATGCCTTCGAGCCCGCTCTGGTGCATCAGGCTGTCGTGGATCACCAGGTCGTGCGGGTCGAACAGAAAGCCGATGGTGCTGGCGCTGGTGCCGAAGCCGCTGTTGAAGGTCATGGCGGCTTCGGTGCCGAGAAAGCGCGCCAGCCGTTCGTCGAGTGCGTCGTGCACCGCCGTCTGCCCGGCCACCATGCGGCTGGCCGACGACGAACTGCCGTAGCGGTCGAGCGCCGCGTGCGACGCGGCCAGAACCTCGGGGTGCTGCGTCAACCCCTGGTAGTCGTAGCTCGAAAAGTTGATCAGCCGGTGTTGGTTGATCTCGATGTAGGCGCCATCGCTGCGGTCGCGGCTGATGAAAAACGTTCCCACCCCGACAGCTTGCGTTGCGCGGCCAGGGCACGCACGGCAAATGCGTCCCGGCTCCAGCGGCTCCAACGTGCTGTTTTGAACAAAGACATGTCCGAGCTCCGATCCAACGTGGCAAAAGCGCCGACTGCAGAATGCTTCGGGCGCGCGGTGCAGGTTGTGACCGTGAGTTATTTCTCTTTGCACCGCAGGTGGGCGCCCACCCACCTGCGGCCCCAAAACAAAGCGGCGACACTTGCAGCCCCATGTCTGAACTGCCTTCCAACCTGAAAGTCGTCACCGTCTGGCTGCTGGTTGGCCTGGCCGTGTTCCTGGGGTTCCAGGCCTTCGATCACCAACAGCGGCAGTCGCGCTTCCAAGCCGAAGGCGAGTTGATCGAGATCCGGCGCGGGCCTGACGGCCATTACCACTGGCCCGGCACGATCAACGGCCAGGCGGTTGATTTTTTGATCGACACCGGCGCCACGGGCACCGCCATCTCGTCGGCGCTGGCGCGCGAGCTGAAGCTCGAAGCGCTGGGCGAGGTGCAGTCCAACACCGCTGGCGGGCGTGTCACCGGCACGCTGGTGCGAGCCGACGTGGCGCTGGAGGGCGGTGTGCGCGCCGACCGCCTGCGCATCACCGCGCTGCCCGGCCTCGACGACAAACCGCTGCTCGGCATGGACGTGCTGGGCCGCCTGCATTGGCAACAGCGCAAGGGCGTGTTGACCATCGACCTGCGCAGCGAACGCTGAGCGCCCCACCCCTTGGCCTTTCCGGAGCCTGAGATGCACCCACGCCGTTCGACCCTCCGTTCGACCCTCCGTTCGACCGTTCTCTGTGCCCGGCAACTGCTGGGCGCCTGCGGCTTGTGGGCGTGCACCTGGGCCAGCCTGGCTCAAACGCCTGCGCCCGTCGCACCGCCAGCCGGCACGGGCACGGCCCACTGCCCGGCGCCGCCAACGGAGCTGACGACCGACGAGATGCAGCAAGGCCTGCGGCAAGCCCGCGACCGGGGCTTTCTGTGGCGTGTCAGCAAGTCGGGCCGCACGTCTTACCTCTACGGCACCATTCATTTGGGCCAACGCGAATGGCTGGTGCCCGGACCCACGGTGTTGCAGGCGGCGCTGCAAAGCGAGGTGATTGCGGTCGAGATGAACCTGCTTGACCCGAAGGTGATGCAGCAATTTCAGGCCGCCCTGGCAAGCTTCGTTCGCCACCCGCTGCCGGCCCGCTTGAAGCGACGTTTGCAGACTCAGGTGGAAGCGGCCTGCGTGCCGTCCGAAGGACTGGAAACGCTGACGCCGGAGATGCTGGCCGTCACGGTGACGGCGCTGGCCGCGCGGCGCGACGGGCTGGACCCCGCCTACGCGATCGACCCGGTGTTCATGGGCATGGCGCGGCCAGGCACGCGCGAGGTGGTGTCGCTTGAAACACCGGCCCAGCAACTGAAGCTGCTGCACGGGCGCAACGCCAAGGAAACCGAAGAACTCGTCACCAGCATGCTGACGGGGCTGGAGTCGGGCGACCTGCGAAGCGGCATGGTGCGGCAAGCGCAGATGTGGTCGCTCAGCCGCCACGGCGAACTGGCGCGCTACGAAGAGTGGTGCGAATGCACGAAGACCCGTGCCGACCGCGAGATGAACAAGCGCCTGCTCGACGACCGCAACCCGGGCCTGGCGCGTGGCATTGATGCCCTGCATGCAGGCGGCCGCACGGTGTTTGCCGCCGTGGGCAGCCTGCACATGGTGGGCCCGCTGGGGCTGCCCACCTTGCTTGAGAAGCGCGGCTACACGGTGGAACGTGTCTCGTTCCCGCCGTGAAGCGCGCTTCTTTCAGCCTCTCAGGCCATCAGTCGAGCACCAGCGTGTAGCTGCCACCGGTGGTGCCGGTGCCACCGCTGATGAAGTTGACGCGCACGAAGTAGCTGACCTGCGCCGTGCCGTTGTTCCTGACCGCCAAGCTGTCCAACAAGCCGGTACCGTTGGTGCTGGTGGCCAGTTGCGTGCCGCTGCTGCTGTAGATGGTCAGGTTGTAGTTCGACGTGCTGTTGGGCGTGAGTTTGGCGCCGAGCGTGCTGCCGGCGTTGATGGGCACCTTGAAGTAATCGACGTCACTGCTGCTGGCCATGGTGCCGGTGATGGTGTCGCCTTCACGGGCCGACTGCGCGGCGCTGGTCGAGTTGTTGGGCTCGACTTCGTTGCCGGTGGGCGGCGTGGTGGTGCCGCCTGCCGCATCGACCGCCGCGTTGGCGTTGACGATGCCGCTGCCGCACTGCGAACACGTTGACGGGAATGCGCGGGCCGAGCTCTTGAGCCGGGCCGCCACCTGGTCGGGCGTGAGCGCCGGGTTGCGCGACAGCATCAGCGCGACCACGCCCGCAACGTGCGGCGAGGCCATCGACGTGCCTTGGTAGTACGCGAAGTTATCGCTCGACGGCGTGCGGGTGCCGCTGTTCAGCGTGGAAAGCACGCCGTTCGCCGCGCCGCCGGCGGTGTCGCCACCCGGGGCCGCCACGGCCACCAGCGCGCCGTAGTTCGAGTACGACGCGCGCCCGCCGCTGCGGTTGGTGGCCGCCACGGTGATGACACCGGAGCAGCTGGCCGGCGAGAAGCCCGACGCGTTGGCGTTGCTGTTGCCGGCCGCCACCACGACCACCGTGTTGCGGCTGCGGGCCGAGTTCACGGCCGCTTGCGAGGTGCTATCGCACGCGCCACCGCCGCCGAGCGACAGGTTGAGCACACGCGCGGGGGTCGGGTTGGCCGGCACGCCAGAGACGGTGCCACCTGATGCCCAGACGATGCCGTCGGCGATGTCGGAGGTGTAGCCACCGCACTTGCCGAGCACGCGCACCGGCAGCACCTTGGCGCCGAAGGCCACGCCCGCCACGCCACTGCCGTTGTTGGTGACGGCCGCGATGGTGCCGGCCACATGGGTGCCGTGCCAGCTGCTGTTGCGCGACGGGCTGAAGCTGCCGCACTCGCCGTACGAGGAATAGTCGCCCGGGTCTTGCGCGTTGTTGTCACGCGCATTGCCGTCGTTGGAGCGGGCGCTGTCCCTGATGAAGTCGTAGCCGGGCAGCACGTTGGCGGCCAGGTCGGCATGCGGGCGGTAGCCGGTGTCGATGACGGCCACCACCACGCCGGTGCCGATGGATTTGTCCCAGGCCAAGGGCAGGTTCAGCCCGCCGGTGGACTCGAAGTAGTGCCACTGCTGGCCGTACTGTGTGTCGTTCGGGGTCATCTGCGTGGTCAAGATGCGGTCGGGTTCGGCGTATTCGACGCTCGGGTCGTTGGCCTTGATCTCGCGGGCAAGGCGCGCCACATCGGCGTGCGGCAGGCGCTGTTGCAGCTTCATCACGTGGGCGTCGAACGCACCAACGCGCAGCAGTTGCAAACGCTGGCCCACCCGAGCGGCGACGTCTTCGGCGCGGCGGTGCAGCCGGGCGCGGTCAGCGGTGGCGGCGGCGAACGCCGAGCCGGCTTCACCGCTGCGGTATTTGATGATCAGGCGGTCGGTGGGCAGGGGGTCGGCGGCGTAGGCGGCCAGTGGTGAGCCCAGAGCCAGGGCCAGCGCCGCCCACGCAGCGGCACGCACGCCGAAGCGGCGCTTGTCTGTTGATTTCATGTTGTCTCCTATCGGTTTTTTTGATTGCCGTACACGGCCGTGCAACGGCTTGACGAGCGTGTGGGAAATGCCCGCACCCGTCAACGCAGGTGTTCCCCAGGGTGCAGGCGCAAAGCCTTGAGGAACCCCGCCCCCGCCGATGGCGTGTGCCGGGCCTGACATGCACAATGCCCCGACCCCTCGAAAAAGAACCCCAATCCACTAGGAGGACCCCATGGCTGACGCTCCCGATCTGACCAAGTTCGTTCCGGGTTTCGACTTCCTGCAGAGCCTGGTGCAAAACGCCGGTTCGGCCCTGCCGGGCATCGGCCAATGGGTGGCCCCCACGCTGAACCCGGAAGAACTCGAAAAGCGCATCAACGAGTTGCGCACCGTGCAGTTCTGGCTTGAACAGAACGCCCGCATGCTCGACGCGACCATTCAAGCGCTTGAAGTGCAGCGCATGACGCTGTCCACCCTGAAGACGATGAACGTGCAGATGGGCGACCTGCGCGACGCCATGCAAATCCGCATGCCCGGCACCTCGCCCACCCAGGCTGCCGACTCCACCCCCGCCGACGCAATGGCCGCATTCGCATCGGCATTCGCCCCGTCAACCCCGGCTACTCCGCCAACCCCGCCCCCCCCAGCCGACGCTGATGCAGCGGGTGCCGGCTTGGTGGACCCGATGAAGTGGTGGGGCGCGCTCACGCAGCAGTTCACCGAGCTCGCCGCCTCGGCCGTGAAAGATGGCGCGGCCGATGCCGCCAAGACGCTGGCCGCCGCCACCTCGCTGCCGGCCGCTGGCTTCGCGGCGGTGACCAAGAAGCCCGCCCCTGCCCGCAAGACCGCGCGCAAGACGGCGCGCAAGACGGCACGCAAAAAACCCGCTTCGCGCCGAGCATGATGAAACTGTTTGCCCACGCACACGCCACCCACCCCGAGTGGCCGATGGCCGTGGCGCTGGCCGCCGCGCAGATCGACGCCCAACGGCACGACCCGAGCGGGCGCTACATCAGCGAACCGACGCTGGGCTGGGCCTACTTCTCCGACCACTACGCACTGCACGCCGAAGCGCTGCTGGCCGATCTGCGCCAGCGCTGGCCGGGGGTGTCTTGGGTGGGCACGGCGGGGGTGGGCATTGCCGCCAACGGTGTCGAGTACTTCGATGAACCGGCGCTGGCGCTGATGCTGTCGGACCTGCCACGTTCGCAGTTCCGCGTGTTTTCGGGCGCGCAGCCGCTGGGCGCTTTGCCGGCCTTCGCCGCCCACACCGCGCAGGTGCATGCCGACCCAACCTGCAGCGACCTGGGCGAACTGATTGGCGAGATGAGCGAACGCACCGCCACCGGCTACCTGTTCGGCGGGCTGGCTTCGGCGCGCACACGCAACCTGCATCTGGCCGACGGCGTGTACGAAGGCGGCCTGTCCGGCGTGGCCTTCGGCGAAGGCGTGAAGCTGCTGTCGCGCGTGACGCAGGGTTGCCAGCCGGTGGGCCCGTCAAGGCGCGTCACCGAAAGCCAGCGCAACGTGGTCGGCACACTCGACGGCGAACCCGCGCTCGATGTGCTGCTGCGCGACCTGGGGATCGATGCGGACGAGCCGCGCGACGCACTGCCCAAGCTGCGCCAAACGATGGTGGGCCTGAGCGACATCGGCGAAGACCTGATGGCGCGGCCCGGCCAGTTTGGCGCCGACACGCGGGTGCGCCACCTCATCGGCATCGACCCGCAGCACCGCGGCGTGGCCATCAGCGACGCGGTCGAAGTGGGCATGGGGCTGGCGTTTTGCACCCGCGACACCGAAGCCGCGCGGCGCGACCTGGTGCGCATCTGCGCCGAGATCCGCGAAGAGCTCGAGCCCGACACCCTGCCACTCGACACCGCGCTGGCGCTGCAAAGCGACCCGACCGGCGGCGAGCCGCACCCGGCGCGCGGCATGGCCGGCGCCATCTACGTGAGCTGCACCGGCCGGGGCGGCCCGCACTTCGGTGGGCCGTCGGCCGAGCTGGCGTTGATCCGCCATGCGTTGGGCGACGTGCCGCTGGTCGGCTTTTTCGCCGCTGGCGAGATCGCCCGCCACCACCTGTATGGCTTCACGGGGGTGCTGACGGTGTTCACCGGCACCGACTGACCGACTGACTTGCCCGCAACGGTTCCATGCACATCGACACGCTCGACGCCCTGCGCACCCTGTACCCCGCCCCAAAGGAACGGGCGCTGCGCAAGCAGCTCACGCGGCTCGACGTGCATTGCCAGCGCTTCGTGGCGCTGTCGCCCTTCGTGGTGCTGTCGAGCGGCGGCGCATCGGGCGCGATGGACGCGTCACCCCGGGGCGGCCCACCCGGCTTCGTGCGAATCACCGACGACGGGCACACCTTGCTGCTGCCCGACGCGCCGGGCAACAACCGGCTCGACACGCTCGAGAACATCATCGCCACGGGCGGGCTGGGCCTGCTGTTCCTGATCCCCGGGGTGGACGAAACCCTGCGTGTGAACGGCCGCGCCACGCTGTCGGCCGACGCCGCGCTCATCGACTCGTTCGCCACCGAGAAGCGGCGGCCGAAGCTGGTGATCCGCATCCAAGTGGCCGAGGCCTACCTGCACTGCGCCAAGTCTTTGATGCGCTCGCACCTGTGGAGCGCCGGCCCGCACACCGACCGGGCGGGCCTGCCCAGCATGGGCCAGATGGTCGCCGACCAGGTGGGGGCCGAGCCCCCGACCGAAACGCAGGCACAAATGGTGGCCCGCTATGTCCACGACCTGTAGCAGCCGATCGCGATGACCGACATGACACTGCGGCGCACCCAGGCCACGCCGCACGACGAGCGGGCCGCGCGCCAGTCGCAGGTGGTGGCCGCCCTTGCGCCCTTGCTGCCGCCGCACGCCCTGCTGTGGCACCGCGAAGACACCACGCCGTATGAATGCGACGGCCTCAGCGCCTACCGCCAGCTGCCGCTGCTGGTGGCGCTGCCCGAGACCGAAGCGCAAGTGGC
>JAYSYW010000283.1:0-7842 GCA_043727255.1 Rhizobacter sp.
GGCCCATAGCCGTAGCTATGGGACAAGAAGCCGGTGAAAAATGGACCGCTGCGGCCAAATTGCAGCCGACGCTCCCCCAGCCCGACAGGCTCCTAGGGGCCAAGCCCGGCAGGCTCCTGGCTGGCGTGAAGGCTGTGCGAGCCGCGCCTTCAGGCGGCTTGCGGCAACTTGAACTGAGCCACCTCAACGGCCAGCGCCCTCGCCTGCTGCTGCAGCGAGGAGGCCGCAGCAGCCGTTTGCTCAACCAGGGCGGCGTTTTGCTGGGTCACGTCGTCGAGTTCATGGACGGCGTGCGTGGTCTCCGTCACGCCGCGTGCTTGTTCGTCGGCGCCAATGGCGATCTCAAGCAGCAGCTTGTTCACCTGCTGGCTGGTGGCCACAATTTCACCGATGGTGGTGCCTGCATGCTGAACCACGGCCGAGCCGGCCGCCACCTGCTCAACGCTGGTGTTGATGAGCGCCTTGACCTCACGCGCCGCCGTGGCCGTGCGCTGCGAAAGCGCCCGCACCTCGGCCGCCACCACCGCAAAACCGCGCCCCGATTCGCCCGCCCACGCCGCTTCCACGGCCGCGTTCAAAGCCAGGATGTTGGTCTGGAACGCAATGCTGTCGATGGTGGCGATGATGTCGCTGATCTTGCTCGACGAGTTGTGGATGCCCTGCATCGTCGCCACCATGGTGCTGATGATCTGGCCCCCGCGTTCGGCCACCTGCGAGTTGGCCGTGGCCAGGCGGGCCACCCGCTCGGCCAGCAGGCGGTCAAGTTGGCCCGTCACGCGCTCGGTCAGCGCGAACATCGCATCAACGGTCTGGTTGCCCGCTTCGGTGTGGGCCGCCACGTCGCCGCGCATGCCGTCGGGGCGCAACAGCGTGGCCTCGACCCGTTCGTTGAAGGCTGTCATCGCGGCCTTCGGCGCGTCGTAGTGCAGCGCCGCCTGAACGCCCGGGTTGCTGGCCACCGACTTGCCCAGCCCCGCCTCCAGGGCCGACTGGTTCACCGTCGCCAAGATGCTTTGCTCGGTCACGCGGCGCAGTTGCGCGGGCGTGGCGGTGCCCACCGCCAGCATGGCCCCACCCAAGCCACTCACCTGGGCCTGGGATTCGATCATCGACGGCAGGCGGAACATCGCCGCGTCCATCAGGTAGTAGCTGTCGAGGTCGGGGTCGAGCGTGAGGTTCGAGCCGTCGGTGGCGGCGCCCAGCACATCAAGCAGGGCTTGCACGTGGGCCGTGTGGGCGGCGAACACCGCGTCCACATTCTTCGCCGCGGCGGGCAGCGCCTTGCCGGTTTCAACCAGCTTCGCAAAGCCCGGCGCGGTGCCCAGGTCATCGCCATGCGCCGTTTCAACCGCCGCGAGCTTGCCCATGCGGGCCTCGATGGAACGGCGCAGATCGGCCAGTTCAGCCGGCGCCACCCCTTTGACCGCTTCTTGCATGGACAGCATGCGCTGGCGTTGCAGCAGGTGCAGCAGGGGCATCACTTCCCGCACGTAGACAACGCCCACGCGCTCCTCTCCTTGGCTGAAAAGCCGATCGCGTCGGCCTTGTCAGACAGGTATTGCCAGGCCAGCACCGCGATGGGAATCACGAAAGTGATCGCAATGATGGCGGCCTTGATGCGGAAATCCACCGCCCGGAACAGCCGCACGCCCGGTGCCCACATGCCGTGGTACCTGAAAAATTCTGACAGCGGGTTGCCAGAACCGGCAGGGGTCAAAGGCCTGGTGGCCCGATGGGTTGCGGCATGCTGGGTCATCGATTCCTCCAAGTCACCATTGAATGGGCTCGGTATCTCGACCCATGGCTCCCCGGTCTTATCGGCCGCATGGGCGGCGGCTGAAGCGGATTTGCCGGCCCTGCCTCGAGCTCAGGCGCGCGGGCCGTGTGTGTTGCACCCGCACCTGAACCTGCGGTGCCCGCCCCGCCTTAGTTGATGCGGAACGCCCCCATGCCAAACAGGCCGATCAGCCCCATGGCGATCAGGTAGATCGCCACGATGAGGTTCAGCAGCTTGGGCATCACGAGGATGAGGATGCCGGCCAGCAGGGAGATCAGTGGCGCGAGGCTGAGGTTGATGTTCATGGTGTGTTCCTTGGTGTGAAAGTGTCGCCCCCACCTGGTGGCAAGGGCTGTGCGTTCGGCTGACAGACACACGGGGCGCCCTCAGGCGCCCCGTGTGTGCGAGGGCTGAATTTTCAGCGCGTTCCGACGACTTCCACTTCCACGCGGCGGTCGGGCTGCAGGCAGGCAACCAAACGCTTGGTGCGCTTTTCGCCTTCGCAATCACCGGGCTTGGTGACGGGCTCGGACTCGCTCTTGCCCACGGCCGACACCTTGCTGGCGTCGATGCCATCCACACGCACGAGGTAGGCCTTGACGGTTTGCGCACGCCGCTCCGACAGCTTCTGGTTGTATTCGGTCGAGCCCAGCCGGTCGGTGTGGCCTTCGACGGTCACGACCTCGAACCGCGTGGTTTGCAGTTCTTTGGCGAGGGCGTCGAGCCCGGCCTTGGCTTCAGGGCGAATGCCTGTTTGGTCAAAGGTGAACAACGAATCGGCCTCGAAGCTGACACGGCGACGCGGCGGCACCACCACTGGCGCAGGAACCGGCGCTGCAACGGGCGCAGCCACCACCACCGGCGCGGGTGCTGGCGCGGGTGCTGGCGCAGGCGCGGGCGCGGGCGGCACATACATCGGCTCGGGTGCGCGGGCCACCACGGCGGGTGCGCGGCCGAACGGGAACACGAGGCTGATCGAGTACAGGTTCACGTCGCCCCGGTTGCCCACCGCGTCGTTGACGCGGTAGCGCTCGGCCTCGCCGCGCACCAGCATCGACGGGCTGATGGCGTATTGCAGACCGGCGCCAATCTTGTAGTTGACTTCGCTCTTGCGCGGGTTGGGGTCGCGCAGCACCACGGCACCGGTGCTGCTGAAGGTGTCGCGGGCGGTGGCGCGTTGCGCGCCCACACGGGCGATGGCCGACCACTTCTCGCTGAGGGGCAGCGTGCCCACCAGGTCGAGGTTCAAGCCTTGCAGCTTGATCTGGCCATTGAGCGTGCCGGTCGGCGTGGTGGTTGAACTGAAGCCGAACTTGCCGAGGTTGAAGTACCCGCCTTCAACACCGAAGTAGCGGTTGAACTGGTAGCCGCCGAACAGCTTGAAGCCGGTGTCGCTTTCGTCCTTGTTCATGCCGGTGGGGGTGAGCCCGGCCGCACGCAGGCTGGCGTTGATGCGCTCTTCGTCGATCTCGGCGCGCGACTGGCCCACGGACAGGCCGCCGTAGTAGTAGCCGCCCTCCTGGGCTTGAGCCAGCGCCGGGGCGGCCGCAACCGCCATCAGCGAGCCGATGCTGGCCGCGCTCAAGACGTGCAGTGCATGGGTTGTGTTCATGAAGTTCTTTCGGGCGGTGTGGGGTTGCGCGGCGCGGGCTTTCGCCTGGCGGGCGCTCATGGCGCGACCACAGTGGTGTTGACCATGGTCACCGAGGCGGTCAGGCCGAGGGCGCGTCCGATCAAGGTGGTCTGGATGGTCTGGCCGGGGGTCGAGATCGTCACGCCAGCCGGCGCGATGATGGTTCCGACCATGGTGCTGCCGTCTTCGATGCGGGCGGCGCTGCCGACTTGCCAGAAGACGTTGCGAGCCTGTGCACCGTTGATCAACAGGACGCGGCGCGGCAGGGCCGGGCCACCAACCGTCAGTGCGGCGGCGCTCTGGAACACCCACATGGCGTTGCTGTCACCCCGGGCATCAAGCACCAAGTCGCCGGTCGTGATGCCGAAGGTGCCGCCTGCCGCGGTGTAGGTGGCGGGCGCAAGGGTCAGGCCACCCAATTGACCGGCTCCTGGGTCGCTGCCAGCGGGCATGCCGGCCAGTTGGTTGTAGGCCAGCCGGGCATCGGCCAGGGCCTGGGTGGCCAGGGCCATGGTCGAAGCGGTGCCCGGTGCGGGCGGTGCGCACAAGATGCTGCCGTTGACCACACCGTTGTGCAGGGGCGTCACGCTGTAGTTGTTGTTGGCATCGTGGAAGCCAGTGATCAGGGTGCACGCGGCGGTGGTGCCGAGGTTGCCGTTGACCACGGTGTTGAGGCCCTGGTTGGTGACACCAGCGGCGCCCCCGAACGAACCGAACGAAGCGGCCGAGCGCAGGTTGATCACGCTGCTGCAAGCCGACGTGCTGGTGGTGAAGGTCCAGGTGCGATCGACAGCAAGTGCGTTGCCGGCGAGGTCTCTCACACCCGTCGCACCTGAGGCGATGGTGACAAGGAAGCTGCGGCTGGGGGCAAAGCCAGCGGCAGCCGTCGGCACGAAGCGTGCGACCTGGCTGGGTGCGTCGTAGCTGACCGTGCCCGACACCGGCGCACCGGCATCAGTGACGCGCACCGTGGTGGCGTCAATCGTGGTGGCGTCCATCGGCTCGCTGAAGGTGGCGCTGACGGCGCTGCCCAGGCAGATGTTCAGTGCGCCGTCGGCCGGGCTGATGGCCGTCACCGTGGGGGCGGTCACGTCACCAGTGCCCGCGGTGGTGAACGTCCAGACATGGTCACCGGCTGCAGGCAGCACGGCGGTGTTGCCTGCCAGCGCATTGCCTGCGGCGTCGGAGATGGCGGTGGTCAGCCTGGCGGTGAATGCCGCGTTGCTGGCCAGCGTGCCAGGGGCGGCCGGGGTGAAGGTGGCCGTTCTTGATGCTTGCGAGTAGCTCACGCTGCCCAGCACGGCGGTGCCTGCGGTGTTGTTGAACAGGGTGAAGCTGGTGCCGGTGACGGTGGCGGCAGCCATGTCTTCACTGAAGGTGGCGGTGACCCGGGTGTTGTTGGGCACGGCGGGCGCGCCAGCGGTGGGCACGGTCAACACGACGGTTGGGCGTGTCGAGTCGCCCAGCGCGGTGGCAAAGCTCCACGACAGGTTGGCGGGCAACGCGAAGCCTTCGGTGTCTCGCGCGGCGGTGCTGACGGTGGCCGTGCACAACGTGCTGGCGGGCAGAGGCTGCGCTGGCGTGAAGGTGGCGGTGCGGGTGGCCGCGTCATACGACACGGCGCCGCCGATGGCGCTGCCGGTGGGGCAGGCCAGCGTGAAGGCCGAGGTGAGCGTGCTGCTCTGCATCGGCTTGTTGAAGGTGGCGGTCACCACGCTGGTGGTCGCCACGCCGGTGACGGCAGGGCTGGTGTTGGCGGGTGAAGTGGAAGAGACCGCAGGCGCCAAGCTGGCACCCGGGCTGCCCAACAGCGGGTCTTGGCCGCCACCACCACCGCAGGCCGCCAGGAAGGTGGCGAGCGCGGCAGGGATCAGCCAGATCCGTGATCTGAAGGGACTGTTGAATACGTTCATGGTGTCTTCCATGCGGCAAGGCCGCGAAATACGTTCGGTCGCAGTTGCCCGTTTGGTTGCAAAAATGGACTGCGACGGTCGGAGCACAAGGGGTGCACCGAGGGGAAGCCAAGCTTGGGGCTTGAGGCGCACAAGGTGTGTCGGACCCTGCGTGTATCGCCGCGCATGGAGCACCCGCCGAGGCGTAGTCCATGGCGCGCGCCGCGTCATCCTTGGGTGGAAATCGCACGCCTAAAACGCCAGCAATCGCGCTGCAGGCCACGCCGGGCTACCCGGGGGCGTAGGACATCGCTGACAGCCGCTCGCGGCATCGAACGAGAGACAAACCACCGCGCGGCGCCGAAGCTGGAACCACCATCCACCGGGGCGCCTCACGGAGAAGCTCCACACCAAGGAGCATTCCATGCGCAACCCCTGGACCACGAAGAATCCTTTCATGAGCATGTGGCTCAGTTCCGCCAACAAGGTGATGGGGTCAGCCCGTGGCTTGGCAGCGGCTGAGGCCAAGCGCGAGATCGCATCAATGCAGGCCGAAGCGACGAAGCAGGTGATCGATTTCTGGAGCGGCAAGTCGGCCTTGCCCAGCCCGAAGAAATCGAGAACGATCACGCGGAAGAAATGAACGTGGGTCCGACAGAAGGTGCACGTTTGCTGCATCTTTTGCCATGCCGGGCGACGCGGCGGCGCCACGATGCCGCTCAAACTTCGGGTGGCGCCACCCGTCCATGTCCGCCCCCGGCGCAACCGCGAGGCAACACGTTTGCATGGCTCTCGTCACCGCAACATCCGGCATGGCAAGCAGGATCGCCGTTTGCTCTAGACGGCGCATGAACGCTCATGCCCAAGCCCCGATTCTTCACCGTGTGTTGGTTGTAGACGATGACGTTGACTGCGCCGACTCGATGTGCGAGTTGCTGGGCCTGGTAGCCGGCTGGCATGCCGAGGCGGCCTACGGCCTGACCGAGGCGGTGTCATGCGCCGTGTTGCACCCGCCCGACGCGGTGATACTCGACCTCGAAATGCCCGGCACAAACGGCTTCCATACCGCCGACCGGCTGCGCGCAGTATTGGCGGGCCGGCACACCCTCTTTGTGGCCGTGACGGGCAACGCGGAATTGCAAGTCGTGGCCGCCCACGACGTGCGTTTTTCAAAGTCCATGATGAAACCCGCCGACACTACCTGGCTGCTTCGCATGCTGGCTGAAATGGGGACTTCGCATTGAGGCCGGGCTCCGTTCAGCACACTCCGAAGCACAACCTTCAGCCCCTGTCGCCACGGGGTTGACTCTGCCCGATGCGGGCGACGATCTGGAACCTGCCCATGGGACTCTCCGAGTTCATCACCGTCAACAAGGAAGCCATTCTTTCGGAGTGCGAAGCCTTTGCCCGCACGCTGTTGCCTGCGGCCGCCGACATGGACACCGCCGCCCTGCGCGACCATGCAGCCCAGGTGCTGGCCGCCATTGCCGCCGACATGCGGCAGCCGCAAACCAAGAGCGAACAGCACGAAAAAGCGCAAGGCAACGCCCCTCAGAACGAGGCGCACCCGAGCACCGCCGCTGAAATTCACGGCGCGTTGCGCGCCGCGGCCGGCTTCGATGTGAACCAGACAACCGCCGAATACCGCGCGCTGCGCGCCTCGGTCACCCGCCTGTGGTTCGACAGCGGCCCCAAGCTGGGACGCGACGAGGTGTTCGAGCTGGTGCGCTTCAACGAATCCATGGACCAGGCGCTGGCCGAGTCGATTCTTTACTTCGCGGCCGAAGCGGCACACATGCGCAACCTCTTTCTCGGCGTGCTGAGCCACGAGTTGCGCACGCCGCTGTCCACCATCGTGGCCTCGGCCCACAGCCTGGGCATGGCCACGCGGCAGAACAAGCACCTTCCCGACGCGGTGGATCGCATTCTTCGCGGCGGCAAGCGCATTGAAAGCCTGCTCAACGACCTGCTCGACTACGTGCGCAGCGGCCTGGGCGAAGGCATGCGTGTCACGCCGGTTGCGGTCGATCTGGGCCAAGTCTGCGGCAAAGTCATCGGCGAACTGGAAGGCTTGCACCCGGGGCGACCCATCAAGGTGGAACGCCATGGCGACCTTCAATGCGAATGCGATGAGCAACGGGTGGCGCAGGCGGTGTCCAACCTCATCAGCAACGCCATCCGCTACGGCGATGTGACGGCGACGGTGAAAGTGACGCTCTCGGGCGACGAGGCCGACGACGTGGTGGTGTCGGTGCACAACACCGGGCCGGTCATTCCCACAGCCACCCGCGAAAGCCTGTTCGAGCCGCTGGTGCGGGGCACCGACTCACAGAACAGTGGCTTCAACCTGGGGTTGGGGCTGTACATCGTGCGCGAGATCGCCACGGCGCACGGTGGCACGGCTTCGGCCGAATCGTCAGCCGCCGAGGGCACAACCTTCCGCATCCGCCTGCCCCGGCTGGCGCGGAGCGCGCAGCCCTCGGCGTTCCAGGGCATGCACATGAACTGACGCGCGCCGGAGCTGACGGCGCAAACCGCTC
>JAYSYW010000284.1:0-3839 GCA_043727255.1 Rhizobacter sp.
GGGCGTGAGCGCTTTCGCGTCGGCGTGCACTACGTGGTGCTCAACCTCGTGGCCTCGGCGCTGTTTCTCATCGGCGTGGCATTGGTCTACGCGATGACCGGCACCCTGAACCTCGCCGACCTTGCCCTGCGCGTGCCGCAGGTCACCGGCACCGAGGCAGCGGTGTTGCAGGCCGGCGCGCTGTTGTTGCTGGTGGTGTTCGGCTTCAAGGCGGCCTTGATGCCGATGGCCATGTGGCTGCCTGCCACCTATGCCGCCGCCAGTGCGCCAGTGGCGGCGCTTTTCGCCATCATGACCAAGGTGGGCGTGTACGCCATCGTGCGGGTGCACGGCGTGGTGTTCGGTGCCGATGCCGGCGCGTCGGCCTTCATGGTTCAGCCGCTGCTGCTGCCGCTGGCCCTGCTGACCAGCGCGGTGGGCGTGATGGGCGCGCTGGCCTCGCGCACCTTGCCCCGGTTGGTGGCTTGGCTCACGGTGGCTTCGGTCGGCACGGTGCTGGCGGCGGTGGGGCTGTTCAACGCCGAGGCGTGGTCGGCGGCGCTGTACTACATGGCCAACAGCACGCTGGTGATCGCCGGGCTGTTTTTGCTGTCTGAGCTGGTGGCGGCGCAACGCGGCGACGCGGCCGGCAGGCTGGAGCCCGCATCGGCCGTGGCCCAGCCCACCTTGCTCGGCACCATGCTGTTGCTGGCGGCGGCATCAACCGCCGGCTTGCCGCCACTGCCGGGTTTTGTGGGCAAGCTGATGATCCTGCAGGCGTCGAGCACGCATGCCGCACAGGCGGTGGTGTGGTCAGTGGTGCTGGGGGTTGGCTTCTTCACGCTGATTGGCCTGGCGCGTGCAGGCAGCGTCTTGTTCTGGAACGTGCGCGAAGAGGGTGGCGCCGGCAGGTCGGGTGCCAGCCCGCAACTGGTGGCGGCCACGCTGTTGCTGCTGGGCGCCAGCGTGGCGATGACCGTGTTCGCCGCGCCCATCAAGCGCTACACCGATGCCACGGCCGCGCAGCTCGTCGATCGGGCGCTGTATGCGCGCGCGGTGCTGGGCAGTGAGACGGCGCAGACGGTGAAGCCCTATCGGGCCGATGCGGTTCCGGCGTCAAACAAGGTGGGCCCATGAGCACACCGCCGAAACATGTCCAAACCAAAAGCTGGTTGCCGCACCCGGTGCTGTCGCTGCTGTTGGCGGCGGTGTGGCTGTTGCTTCAGCAAAGCTTGGCACTGCCGCAAGTGCTGACGGCCGCCGTGCTTGGCTTGGCCGTGCCGCGCCTGGTGCGCGGCTTCATCGGCCCCGGTGCGAGGCCGCGTGCCTGGGGCTTGGCGCTGCGCTTGGTGGGCGTGGTGCTGTGGGACATCGTGCTGTCCAACCTCAGCGTGGCGCGCATCGTCGTGTCGCCTTGGTCAAACCCGCAGCCCGCCTGGGTGCGCGTGCCGCTCGACATCCGCGACCCGATGGCCATCACCTTGCTGGCGACCATCATCACCACCACGCCAGGAACGGTGTCGTGCGTGGTCGATGAGCACCTGCACGAGATCGTGGTGCATGCGCTTGACTGCGCTGATGCAGAGGCTCTTGCCGCGCAGATCAAGCAACGCTACGAGCAGCCGCTGAAAGAGATATTCGGATGATCGACATGGCCTTGAACTTCGCCCTCGGCGCCGTGGCGCTGGCGATGCTGCTGTGCGGCTACCGCCTGCTGCGTGGCCCCGAAGCCACCGACCGCGTGCTGGCGCTCGACACGCTCTACGTCAACATCGTCGCGCTCGTCATCTTGCTGGGCATTCGCTGGCGCACGCAGTTGCTGTTCGAGGCGGCGCTGATCGTGGCGATGCTGGGGTTCGTCTCGACCGTGGCGCTGGCGCGCTACCTCAGCCGGGGCGATGTCATCGAATGAAACGCAAACACCATGAATGAACTTGCCCCCTGGGCCGAGGTGCTGATCACCGCATTGCTGGTGATCGGCGGCGTGTTCACGCTGGTGGGCGCCATCGGCATGGTTCGGTTCCCCGACTTCTTCATGCGCCTGCACGCGCCCACCAAGGCCACCACCCTGGGTGTGGGCGGCGTGTTGCTGGCCAGCATGGGCGTCAGCTGGTCACTCGGTGACTACGGCGCGCACGAACTGCTGATCACGCTGTTTTTGTTTGTCACCGCGCCGGTGTCGGCCAACCTGATGGCCAAGGCGGCCTTGCACCTGCGGGTGCCATCAAAGGCCCCGGCACCCAAAGACTTGCCGCGTCCCTGAGCGGCCCCAATGCGTGGTGTTCAGTGCCCGCCGTTTCGGGCGGGCGTCGCCATCAGCCGGTCGGTGAATGCGATGGCCACCGCCGAGAACAAAAAGGTGATGTGGATCAAGGTTTGCCACATCAACACCTTGTCGGTGTAGTTGTCGGCGTTGATGAAGGTCTTCAGCAGGTGGATCGAGCTGATGCCGATGATCGCCGTGGCGAGCTTGACCTTCAGCACCGACGCATTGACGTGGCTCAACCATTCGGGCTGGTCCGGGTGGCCGTCGAGGTTCATGCGCGACACAAACGTCTCGTAGCCGCCCACGATCACCATGATGAGCAGGTTGGAAATCATCACCACGTCGATGAGTGCCAGCACCACCAGCATGATCAGTGTTTCGTTCAACGCGGCCACTGGCGCGTCGCTGCGGTAGCCCACGCTCTTGACCAGCTTCGTAAGTGCATCCGCATTGCCGAACGCCGCTTCGATGAGGTGCGACAACTCGACCCAGAAATGGAAGACGTACACCGCCTGCGCAAGGATCAGCCCCAGGTAGAGTGGCAGCTGCAGCCACCGGCTGGCGAAAATCAGGTTGGACAGCGGCGACAGGCGTCTGACGACGGGGCCGGAAACAGGTGGCATGGGTCTCTTTGCAAGAAGCGTTGAATGGCGCAAATTGTAGGTGGCGACCTTGGCCGAAACGGCCTCGAAGGCCATTGCCAACTGTCACCCGCCAATAAGCCAGCGAGCGATCAATCCGCGCAGCGCGGAGCCACTCTCGGCTCCCGAGTAAGCCGTTCGTAAGTGCGACTGCCTATGGTGCGCAACAAAATTCGATGCGAAATCGTTCTCAACCCGTCAGAAGGAGACAGCCATGAGTTCCAGCGAACATGCTGACAAGGTCTATGCCCCGCCCGCCGCCCTTGCCGAGGCGGCGCATGTGTCTGGCATGGCCACCTACAACCGGCTGTGCGCCGAGGCCGAAGCTGACTACGAGGGTTACTGGGCGCGCCTGGCTCGCGAGTTCGTCACCTGGAAAAAGCCGTTCACCATCGCCCTCAACAGCAGCAACGCGCCCTTCTTCAAGTGGTTCGAGGACGGCACGCTCAACGTTTCATACAACTGTCTCGACAAGCAAGTGGAAGCCGGCCTGGGCGACAAGGTGGCGATCATCTTCGAGGCCGATGACGGGCAGGTGACACGCGTCACCTACAGCCAGCTGCTCGAAAAGACCTGCCGGCTCGCCAACGTGTTGAAGACCCAGGGTGTGCGCAAGGGCGACCGCGTCGTCATCTACATGCCCATGTCGGTGGAAGGCGTGGTCGCCATGCAGGCCTGCGCGCGCATCGGCGCCACGCACTCGGTGGTGTTCGGCGGCTTCTCGGCGCAGAGCCTGCGCGACCGCATTCAAGACGCCGGCGCGGTGATGGTGCTGACCGCCGATGAGCAACTGCGCGGCGGCAAGACCTTGCCGCTCAAAGCCATCGTCGATGAGGCCTTGTCACTGGGCGGCTGCGACACCATCCGCAGCGTCATCGTCTACAAGCGCACCGGGGGCGCGGTGGCCTGGGAAGCGTCACGCGACCACTGGCTGCATGAGCTGACAGCGGCCC
>JAYSYW010000285.1:0-7818 GCA_043727255.1 Rhizobacter sp.
GCCATCGCGTTCGAGATGGACAGCACCAAAGAGCACCTGTTCTCAAACAAGTTTGCGTGCCCGATCTGCAGCTACAGCTTGAGCGAGCTGGAACCGCGCCTCTTCTCGTTCAACTCCCCGGTCGGCGCCTGCCCGCCGTGCGACGGCCTCGGGCACGTCACCAACTTCGACCCGCTGCGGGTCGTCGCCTTCCCCTCGCTCAGCCTCTCGGCCGGCGCGGTGAAAGGCTGGGACCGCCGCAACAGCTACACCTTCTCGCTGCTGGAAAGTGTGGCCAAGCACTACAAATTCGACATCGACCAACCCTTCGAGGCGCTGCCCCAGGAAGCCCGGCAGGCGCTGCTGTATGGCTCGGGCACGGACGAGATCGCCTTCGTCTACGAGGCCGACGGGCCGAAGGGCAAGACGCGTTCGGTCAAACGCTGGCACGCCTTCGAGGGGATCATCCCCACCCTGCAGCGCCGCTACAAAGAGACCGATTCCGCCGCCGTGCGCGAAGACCTGGCGCGCTACCAAAGCCTCGTGCCCTGCCCCGACTGCGGCGGTGCGAGGCTGCGGCGCGAAGCGCGTCATGTGTTCTTGCACGAAGGCGGCAAGACCAAAGAACGTGGCGAGCCGATCTACCGTGTCGAACACTTCACACTGAACGAGTGCCTGGCCTACTTCGAGCGCCTGAAGCTCAGCGGCAACAAGGCCGAGATCGCCGACAAGGTGGTGCGCGAAATCCGCTCGCGGCTGCAGTTTCTCAACGACGTGGGCCTGAACTACCTGAGCCTCGACCGCAGCGCCGACACGCTGAGCGGCGGCGAGGCGCAGCGCATCCGCCTCGCGTCGCAGATCGGCTCGGGGCTGACCGGTGTGATGTACGTGCTTGATGAACCCAGCATCGGCCTGCACCAACGCGACAACGACCGCCTGATCGGCACACTGCGCCACCTGCGCGACCTGGGCAACAGCGTGCTCGTGGTCGAACACGATGAAGACGCCATCCGCGCCGCCGACCATGTGATCGACATGGGCCCAGGCGCAGGCGTGCACGGCGGGCAGGTCATCGCCGAAGGCACACCCGACGAAGTGGCGGCCCACCCCGATTCATTGACCGGCAAGTACCTGTCGCATGTGTTGCGCATCGCTGTGCCGAAGAAGCGCCGCACCCTGGCCGACACCGCCGAGCCACAGCAGCTCCGCATCGTCAACGCACGCGGCAACAACCTGCAGGGCGTGACGGTCGAAGTGCCAGTCGGCCTGCTGACCTGCGTGACCGGTGTGTCGGGCTCGGGCAAAAGCACGCTCGTGAACGACACGCTGTATGCGGCCGTCGCACGCAAGCTCTACAACAGCCACGCCGAGCCCGAGGCGCACGACACCATCGAGGGGCTCGACGCGTTCGACAAGGTCATCAACGTCGATCAAAGCCCGATCGGCCGCACGCCACGCAGCAACCCGGCCACATACACCGGGCTCTTCACGCCGATCCGCGAGCTGTTCGCCGAAGTGCCCACCGCGCGTGAACGCGGTTATGGCCCGGGGCGATTCAGCTTCAACGTGGCCGGCGGCCGCTGCGAAGCCTGCCAGGGCGACGGCGTGCTGAAGGTCGAAATGCACTTCCTGCCCGACGTGTACGTGCCCTGCGACGTGTGCGGCAGCAAGCGCTACAACCGCGAAACGCTCGAAGTTCTCTACAAAGGCAAGAACATCACCGAGGTGCTGGGCCTGACCGTCGAAGACGCGCACGGCTACTTCAGCGCCGTGCCCAACATCGCCCGCAAGCTGCAGACACTGCTGGACGTGGGCCTGGGCTACATCCGCCTCGGGCAGAGCGCCACCACGCTCAGCGGTGGCGAAGCGCAACGCGTGAAGCTCGCGCTTGAGCTCAGCAAACGCGACACCGGCCGCACGCTGTACATACTCGACGAACCCACCACCGGCCTGCACTTCGCCGACATCGATCTGCTGCTCAAGGTGCTGCACCAGCTGCGCGATGCCGGCAACACAGTGGTCGTGATCGAGCACAACCTCGACGTCATCAAGACCGCAGACTGGCTGATCGACATGGGCCCAGAAGGCGGCGCGGGCGGCGGCAGGGTGGTGGCCACCGGCACGCCGGAAGACGTGGCGGCCAGCGCGGCAAGCTACACCGGGCAGTACCTGAAACCCCTGTTGGCAAAGCACCGCCGCAGGTGACCTTCGCTTTCCGAAGGTCATCGAAAAAGCTCCACATCCGGGGCCATGTACCATCCGCCCTGTAGAAATGCTCCAAGACCGTCTTTTGCAGGTCTCTGTTTGGTCAGCGCAAGCTGGCAGTTCGGGTCGAATCTCCATCGGTGATCTTCTTGGCGTCTCTGCACTGCGTTGCATGTGCTGCGCATCACTGAAAGGAAATATCGACATGACGACAGAAACCGGCACCGTTAAGTGGTTCAACGAAGGCAAGGGTTTTGGTTTCATTGCACCGGACAACGGTGGCAAGGACCTCTTCGCTCACTTCAGCGAAATCAAGGGCACGGGCTTCAAGACCCTGGCCGAAGCTCAACGCGTTGAATTTGAAGTGACCCAAGGCCAAAAGGGCCCGCAAGCTTCGAACATCCGCCCGGTCGCCTAAAAGCACCACAGCCCCTCACGGGGCTGGCACAAAGAACCGCGGTTTTGCCGCGGTTTTTTTTCGCCTGTTCAAAAGCCATCGTGCCGCGAAGACGTTGCGGAATAAGTCGGACTTTCCTTTGCACCCTTGTCGCGCTGGCGGTTAAGAATGGAACGCAGCAGCTGGCACCACCTGGGCGCAGCCGCCAGGTATTCAACCGAGCTTTCTTTTGGAGGTCGTGCCATGAAGAACCTGCAAGAAGCGACTGAACGCATTTGCGAGTTGAAGGGCAATCTGGTCGCACTCGACGCCCTGGTGACGGCGCTGCTGCAAGGGCTGCCGCTTTCGCTGCGCACCGAACTGCTGCACACCTTTCAAGACAACGCCGAGGTGGCTCGCACGGTGATGCTGCCCACCGCCATCTCGGAACACACGCTGAGCGCCTTCGAGCGCGACGTACTGCGCATCTCTGCGCTGATTGGCGCAGAACCCAAAGCACCGGCCGACGCCGACTGAAACCACTCAGGCTTCGGCCAGTGTTTCTTCTTCGCTGATGTTGGAAAGCTGACGCAGTTCGTCGAACAGCGGCAGCGCGGCCCGCAACTGATCGGCCGGCACGCCGAAGTCAATCAGGCACGCGACTTCCTCGACTTGCCTGTTGCTCAGAACGCTGGTTCGGGTCTCGGCGTCTGCGCCTGTGAACAGCGGGAGTGGCACTCTCGATAACGGGCGGACGGTGCAAACCCTTTGCAGAAGGCTTGGAAGTCATTGACCTTCATCAAAACAGGATGAACAAGCCCGTCTAAGGTCGTGCGACTGCCTCGCAACACAAACCGCACCGTCTGCAAGACCTGCCCCAATCGCTGCTGAGCGAGGGCCTGCGCCAGGAATGGCTCGGCCGCTTTTATCTCACTGCTCTTTCAACCCGCAACTGAAGGGACTCCATGGACAAGTCAGCCATTTCCACCGATCAACGCTGGGGCCTGCCGCCTGCCCTCAACCTCCATCAGCTGTTCGGTCAGCTTGAACTGCCAAAGCTCGACGTGAACAAGATCGCCGAGTCGCGCCGCAAAGACATTGACGCGATGGTGGACGCCCACCGCGAGGCCTACCAGGCGATGCAGGCGCTGAGCCAACGCCAGCAAGAGTTACTGGCCGCTGCGCTCAAGTCGTGGCAAAACGGCGCCCAGGCGGTGATGGAAGCGCCCAGCTTGAGCGAGAAGGCCAACCAGTCGGCAGAGCAAGCCAAACAAGCCATCAGCCGCGCCCTCACCGACTTGCGCGAACTCGCCGAGGTGGCCACTAGCTCCAACCGCAAGGTGCTGGCCGTGTTGAACCACCGGATGCAAGAAGGTTTGGCCGAAGCTGGCGTGAGCCTGTCCCATGCCTACCAAGCCCGGCTCGACGTCGAGCCGGTGCCCGACGACGCGGAGGCGGCCGTGACGCCCTCGGGCCGCAAAGGCCGCACCCGCACGAACTGATCGCACCTGCTGGGCCACCCGCACACAACCGCGTCCACAAACGCCCCGTGACAAGGCCCAGCGAGAGGCTTGCCCGCTCACACAGCGGGCAAGCCTTTCAGATCCAGCGCCGCACCCGCGCCCTGTATTCGCCGTAGGCCGAACCGAACATCGCCGACAGCACCCGCTCTTCAGGTTTGACCTGGAACTGCGTGATGTAGAGGCCAAAGGCCAGCGGCCCCAATACCACCCAGGGTGCAGCCAGAAAGACCGCCCACCCCATGAGCACCAGCAGCAACGCCAGGTACATCGGGTTGCGCGTGACACGGTAGATGCCACCGGTCACCAAAGACGAAGCGTTCGCCGGCTTCATCGGGTTGACCGTCGTCTTCGCCCTTCGGAACCCGATCGTTCCGGCAAGGCTCACGCAAGCACCCACCAAGCCGAGAGCCGCCGAGACACTGACGCGAAGAAGCTCGGGCATGTCCAACAGTTGCGTGGTTCGGGACGCCCACCACATGGCAAACGCAACAAGCAATGCAACAACGGGTGGTGGTACTTTGAGTTCAAGAGATTGCATAGGGAAAATCTTTGAGCTTGCGTGGATGGGACTGACAGAACTCAGGCCGAGAACTTCGACTGCTTCTTCTCAGTGATGGGCACAACCGAATTCATGGCGATTCGTGTTTGAGATGAGTGGTGTGCCGATTAGGTCGCCTCTTCCTGTGCTTGATCGGCACCGGAAAGATGAACGAAACAAAGGTACATGCCCAACAAGAGGCAAGGCAGGTACAGAAGAGCGAACGGGGCAAGCAACGCTGTGCACAGGATGCCGGTGAGCCCGCCCATGACCGGCCAGTGCCATGCGACTTGTTCGCCGTTGACCCATCCGCCGGTCATGACGCCGAGCGAACACCATGCATAAGCCACTGCAAAGCCCAAGAAGAATGAACCGCTCTGAAGCGTTTCGGACAGGGGTTGTTTGAAGAGGACGACGATGGGATGTCCCAACGAACATCATCAATGACGTGAGGACGCCAAGGCTCGAAAAGAGCCAGCAGGCAAGGGCAATTGATACGCGGCTCCCGTTGGCTCGGGGAGGGGTATCAACTCGGGGGATCTCTTCATCCGGCTGATGGGGATGCGTCATCTGATGCGGCCTTGCGTCATGTGTCATGCGAAAAGTCAGTTTAGCCAGCGCGGTAGGCGGCACGTCTGACGATCACCAAAGGGGCATGCTGCGAACCCCACACGCGTCGCCTTGCCATCGTTGCCTTCAGGTCCGGTTCATCCCAGGGCGACTCCCATCGCCGCCCCCCGCAGGCCCGACCAGTGGTACAAGCATGGTCGGCCTTTGTTCGATGCTGTTGGCGATTTCCGCTCTCAGGCGACAACATGGGCTGCAATTCAATCCAAACACGAGGTCGCTATGAGCGCAGACAGAGACAGAGGCATTCGCCGGCAGAAGCAGAAGCGGGCGAAAGACAGCAAGAAGGTGGCACGGGACCAGCGCGCGCAGGCTGTGGCCCAAGGCGGTTCGGCCAAGGCCACTGCGGAACAGAAGTCCGCTTAATCGCGCTTTGCCATCCGCCATCAGAAAGGCCCCGACGACGGTCAGTCATCGGGGCCTTTTTGTTGGTGGGACACACTCGGGAATCGAGACGCGCTGTGCTGTGGCGTGGCCCTTTCAACGATCACGCGAGGGACTTCGGCGCATGGGCACCCGTTGGGGCATCGGTGTGGCCCTTCGACAGGCTCAGGGCGAACGGGTGGGTGACCCTGCACGGCCACCACCCTCAGCCACAGCTCCCAATGTGTCCGCACGCGGTACAAAAGTCGCACCCATCCTTGTGGATCACCGTCGAGTTGCCGCATTCCGGGCAGCGTGAGCCGGCCATGGGGCCGGTTTCGATCGACGGCGAATCGGGGGCTTGCAGGATGCCCATTTCGCGCAGGGGGTAGCCCTCGGCGTTGAGCACGCCGAGCATGGCGTAGCGGTGAATGATCAAGCGGGCGAGGTACGCCACCGTCGATGGCCACACCTGTTGGCGTTGCTGGCCATGGGGCAAGCCGGGCACGAAGGCCATGAAGTGGCCCAGGGGCTCGGCATAGGTCAGCAGCTTGCGCAGCTTCATGCCGATCCACGCCGGGTCGAGCACGCGCATGTCGAGCGAGAGGATGCGCGCCAGGCCGTCCATCGCGCGTGGGTAGTTGCCAGACAAACCCATGGCGCAGGGCCGTGTGAGCGTGCCGCCCTGGCCGTCGGGCAGCACGACTTCCTTGAGGGTGAGCGTGAAGGCTTCGTCGCTGGCGGGGTTGTGGATATCGACCGACCAGGCCAGCGTGCCGTTGGGGCCGGTTTGTGGTTCTTCGCGGCTGAACATGGCGTCGAGCACGGGGGTGGCGCCGGGGGCTTCAGACCACAGGCCGAGCTGTTCGCAGCGCCAGCGGATGACGGCCGCCGTGGCGGCCACCACGCCGGGGAAGCGGCGCATCTGGCCGTGCGGGGGGAAGGGCATCTCGAACGCGCGTTCTTCTTGCACGGTGGACAGGGCTTCGAGCTTCAATTGCACCCAGGCGCTGTCGCGGGCCCGCAGGTCCATCGACAAGGTTTTGGCAAGCGCACCCAGGCCGCGTGGCTGTTCGGCGCCGTTGACCCACACCTCGAAGGGGGCGGGGCGTCCTTCGTCGGGCAGCTCGCCGAGGAAGAGCGCGAACTCGCCGAAGGGGTGGCGCACCATGAAGGTCCAGGCCGGGTTGCCGGCGGGCAGCTCGGGGCGACCGGGCCAGCGCAGCGAGGCCAGCACGGCCTGTGGCATGCGGTCGAGCGTGAGGCGCTGGTTGGCGTGGCCGGGGTCGACGAGTGCGGGCTTGGTTGTGGCCGCCGCAGTTGCGGTTGCGTCCACGCTGAGCACCGAGCCCAGCACGGCGTTGGGGCGGTAGGTGGCCAAGCCTTTCAGGCCCGACTTCCAGGCGCTGAGGTACAGGTCTTGGAAGTCGGCATACGGGTAGTCGACCGGCACGTTGACGGTCTTGGAGATGGCCGTGTCGACATACGGGGCCACGGCGGCCACCATTTCTTCGTGCGCCTGGGCGCTCATTTGCAGCGCGGTGACGAAGGCGTCGGTCAGCGGGGCGTCGGGGCCTTTGAGGTGGCGGTAGAGCCGCCAGGCGTGGTCTTCAACCGCGTACTCCTTGAAGGTGCCGGCGGCTTCGCGTTTCTTGCGGGTGTACGTCCATGAGAACGCGGGTTCGATGCCGTTGCTGGCGTTGTCGGCAAAGGCCAGGCTGATGGTGCCGGTGGGCGCGATGGACAGCAGGTGCGAGTTGCGCAGGCCTTGCGCGCGGATGCGGTCTTTCAGCGGCGTGGGCAGGCGCGAGGCGAAGGTGCCCCGGCTCAAATACATGTCGGCGTTGAAGAGCGGGAAGGCGCCGCGCTCGGCGGCCAGTTCAACCGAGGCTTCGTACGACGCGTCGCGCAGCAGCTCGGCGATGCGGCGGGCGGCTTCGCGGGCGGGCGCGGTGTCGTAGCGCAGGTTCAGCATCACCAACGCGTCGCCCAGGCCGGTGAAGCCCAGGCCGATGCGGCGTTTGTTGCGCGCTTCTTGCGCTTGCCGCTCCAGGGGCCAGAAGGTGATGTCGAGCACGTTGTCGAGCATGCGCACGGCCACCTGGGCCAAGCGGGCGAAGGCTTCTTCGTCGAAGCGGGCGGTGGGCTCGAAGGCGTCGTGCACGAAGCGGGTCAGGTCGATCGACCCGAGGCAGCAGCAGCCATAG
>JAYSYW010000286.1:0-7814 GCA_043727255.1 Rhizobacter sp.
TTCGGGCTGAGCCTGTCGAAGCCAGCGCAGTACTGGACGCACCCTTCGACAGGCTCAGGGCGAACGGAGGCTGGCTGAGGTATGTCGCTAATCAGGTGCGTCTTTGCGATGAAAAACACACCGCACGCCTGCGCGCCTGTCAGACGCACGTGCGCTCAACGCAAGGCCGCGGCTTCCGCGCGATGCGCGCGCCATGCCCCAAACATGGCCAGCAGCCCCGGCACGATGATGAGCGCCCAGATGATCTTGCTGAGGTGCTGCTTCACGAAGGCGGTGTTGCCGAACAGGTAGCCCAGCGTCGTGATCGACAGCACCCAAAGCAGCGCGCCGGCCACGTTGAAGAGCGTGAACTTCGAGCGCGTCATGGCGGCCACGCCGCCCACGAAGGGCGCGAAGGTGCGGATGAACGGCATGAAGCGCGCGATGATGATCGTGACGCCGCCGTAGCGTTCATAGAACGCATGTGCCTGGTCGAACGCCTTCTTGTTGAAGAAGCGCGACTGCTCCCACTTGAACACCTTGGGCCCCAGGTAGCGGCCGATCGTGTAGTTGGTCTGGTCGCCCAGAATCGCGGCGGCTATCAACACCGACATGGCCAGCGGCAGGTTCATCAACCCCGCGCCGCACAGCGCGCCCACCACGAACAACAGCGAGTCGCCGGGCAGGAAGGGCATGACCACCACGCCGGTTTCAACAAAGACGATGGCGAACAGCAGCGCGTAGACCCAGGTGCCGTAGTTCGTCACGAACTCGGCGAGGTGGGCATCGACATGGAGGATGAAGTCGATGAGAAAGGTGACGAGTTCCATGGGGGCGAAGGGTAAGGGGTTCTGATTACACGAAGCTGCGGATGGCACGGGCCATCTGCTCGCTTTGTTCGTCGCGCGCGTCGCTGATGTAGTGCACGCCGAATTCTTGCAACCACGCCTTGTCGGCGTCGTTGTTGGCGCCGCCGATGATCAGCACGCGTGGGTTGATGCGGCGCGATTGCACGCAGACCTGGATCTTGTCTGCCAGCGTGAGGTCGGCCACCACCACCATGCGGCAGTCACTCACGCCAGCGGCTTCAAGCACTTCGGGCCGGGAAGCGTCGCCAAACAGCAGTGCCACCCCATCGGCGGTGGCGGTTTCGATCATGTCGGGGTCGCGGTGGATGGCGCGGACCGACATGCCGTCTTGCGCACAACGCGCAGCCAGCCGGCGCCCGAGCGCGCCATAGCCGGCCAGCACCACCGCCACTGCCGTGCCGGCGGGCTGGGGCGAAGCGGTGGCGGCTGTGGGCTCGGCCGGCCGCAAGGCGTCGGGTTCGCGCACCACCCGGCCGACCCAACGGAAGAGCACCGGGTTCAGCGCGATCGAGACGATCGCGGCCACCACCAGCGCGTCCATCGCCTCGCGCGGCAGCAGGCCCAGCGACGTGCCCAGGCTCGCCAAAATGAACGAGAACTCGCCGATCTGCGCCAGCCCCACGCCCACCGTGGCGGCGGTGCGGGTGGAGGCGCGAAACGCGGCGATCAACGCCACCGCCACCAAGGGCTTGAGCACCAACACGATCCCCAGCACGCCCAGCACCATCCACGGATGCGCCAGCACGAAGCCGGGGTCGAACAGCATGCCGACCGACACGAAAAAGAGTGCTGAGAACACGTCGCGGAACGGCGCCATGTCGGCCGCCGCCTGTGCACCGAAGCGCGACTGCCCCACCACCAACCCGGCGAAGAAGGCGCCCAGCGCCACTGATACATGAAAGACCTCGGACGCCAGCAGCGCCACGCCGAGTGCGATCACAAACACCGTGAGCGTGAACAGTTCGGTGGACTGGGTGCGCACGATGCGTTCCAGCACCCGCGACACCACCCGCGTGCCCACCACACCGATCAACAACGCAAAGGCCAGCACCTTGCCCAACGCCAACAGCAGTGCCATGCCGAGCGAGGGGCTGTTGTCGCCCGTGGCGGCCAGCACGGGCAGCACCACGAGTGCGGCCACGGTGAACAGGTCTTCGACGATCAGCCAACCCACCGCCACATGGCCGTCACGGCTGCTGAGCCGGTTTTGTTCGACCAGCATGCGCATCAGCACCACCGTGCTGGCCACGGCGAGCGCCATGCCAAACACCGCGCCCGCCGCATGCGACCAGCCGAACGTGCGCGCCAGCCACCAACCGGCCACGCCCGCCACCGCGCTTTGCGCCACCGCACCCGGCACCGCCAGGCGCCAAACGCGCAGCAACTCTTGCGGGTGGAAGTGCATGCCCACGCCGAACATCAGCAGGATCACCCCGATCTCCGCCATCTGCGTCGCCAAACCGGCATCAGCCACGTAACCCGGGGTGAACGGCCCGACGGCGATGCCCGCCAGCATGTAGCCGACGAGTGTGGACAGGCCGAGCTTGCGGGTGACCCAGCCCAACACGAGTGCGATGCTCAAGCCGGTGGCAAGCGTGGTGAGCAGGGTCAGGTCGTGCATGCGTTGAGGGTCTCCCAATGAAGCCCGCCATTATCCCGGGCACGGCATGAAAAGGCCGCATGGCCACGCTACAGGCCGCTTCTGGCAAGGCCTTCGGCACCGGGTTTGACAAGGGTGCACTCCTACAATCGCCGCCATGAGTGCCTTGCTGCAAACGGCCCCGCGCCGCCCCATCCGTGAGTTGCCCGATGAGCTGATCAGCCAGATTGCCGCAGGCGAGGTGGTGGAGCGGCCGGCCTCGGTGGTGCGCGAACTGGTGGACAACGCACTCGATGCCGGGGCACGCGAAGTGGTCGTCAAACTGATGGCCGGTGGCGTGCGCAGCGTGTTGGTCGAAGACGATGGCGTGGGCATTCCCGCCGATGAGCTGCCGCTGGCTTTGCGGCGCCATGCCACCAGCAAGATCGTGTCGCTGAACGAGCTGGAAAGCGTAGCGACCATGGGCTTTCGCGGCGAGGCGCTGGCGGCCATGGCCTCGGTGTCCGAAATGAGCATTGCCAGCCGCACCGAAGGCGAGCCGCACGCGCGGCGCATCGACGCCCGTTCCGGCGAGTTGGTGCCTGCGGCACGCGGCGTGGGCACCAGCGTGGAGGTGCGTGAACTGTTTTTCAGCACGCCGGCCCGGCGCAAGTTCTTGAAGACCGACGCCACCGAACTGGCGCATTGCGTGGAGGCCGTCAAACGCCACGCACTGGTGCGGCCCGACGTGGGCTTTGCTGTCTGGCATGAAGGCAAGCTGGTGCAGCAATGGCGCCGCGCCGCGCCCGCGCAACGGGTCCGCGACGTGCTCGGCGAAGAATTCATCGGGCAGAGCCGCGAAGTCGTGTTCGAGGCCGGGCCGATGCGCATCACCGGCCGCGCCGGCACACCGGCCGCCGCGCGCACCCGCGCCGATCAGCAGTACTTCTACGTCAACGGCCGCCATGTGCGCGACAAGCTGCTGGCGCATGGCGTGCGTTCAGCCTACGAAGACGTGTTGCATGGCGGGCGCCAGCCGGCCTACGTGCTGTTCATCGAGATCGCGCCCGATCGTGTCGATGTGAACGTGCACCCGACCAAGGTCGAGGTGCGCTTCCGCGATTCACGCGAAGTGCACCAGGCGGTGCGCCGCGCGGTGGAAGGGGCGCTCGCCGTGGCGCAGGCCGCCAGCGCTGGCGGTGAACCCTTGGCTGCCAATCTGCCACTGGCTGCGGACGCCTGGGCACAAGGTGGCACCGCTGTGCCGGTGCCCCGCGCCGCGTCGTTTGACTCCCCGTGGACAGCAGGGGCCGGGCGCGACTACCGGCCGCCGACGGCCCAGGGTTCGCTCGGCCTGCAGCAGGTGGCCACGTTGTATGCGCAAGAGCCGCCTGCGCCGTGGCTGGCCAAGGCCGCCTCCGACACGCAGGCAAGGCCTGCGCTGCCGGCTGGCGATGAGTGGCCCTTGGGCCGCGCCATCGCGCAGATCGGTGGCATCTATGTGCTGGCTGAAAACACGCAGGGCCTCATCGTGGTGGACATGCACGCGGCGCACGAGCGCATCGTCTACGAGCGCTTGAAGCGCAACCTCGACAGCGCCGCGATCGAGTCGCAGCCCTTGCTGATTCCGGTCACCTTCTCAGCCACGCCGCAGGAAATTGCGACCGCCGAAGCGCAGGCCGACAACCTGCGAATGCTGGGCTTGGAGGTGACAGCGTTGTCTGGCACCACCTTGGCTGTGCGATCGCGCCCGGCGGCGCTTGATGGCGGCGACATCGTTGAACTTGCCCGCAGTGTGCTTGCAGAGTTGGCGCAATACGACGCCAGCAGCGTGGTGCAGCGTGCGCAACACGAGTTGCTTTCGACCATGGCTTGCCACGGTGCGGTGCGCGCCAACCGGCAGTTGACCGTCGAAGAGATGAACGCCCTGCTGCGTGACATGGAACGCACCGAGCGTGCCGACCAGTGCAACCACGGCCGGCCGACCTGGCGGCAAATCACGATCAAAGACCTGGACACCCTGTTCTGGCGCGGGCGTTGACGGCAGGCTGATATGGGTGGGCGCGCTGACGGCGGCCATGGCGGTGTCGGGCGTGGTACCCGTGATGTCCGAGCACCTGCGGCGCTGGCTGGGAGACGCGGTGGTCTCGGCGCTTGAAAAGCTGATGGGGTTGGCGCTGACGGCGATTGCCGTTGAGATTCTGGCGGGGCTGAAGCGCTATTTCTTGGGGTGATGAATCGGGCGCCCCATGAAAAAACGGCCGGTCTTTCGACCGGCCGTTTCAGTTCACAGCGGGAAGCTGTGCTTAGAACATGTGGCGAATGCCTGCAGCGACCGATTGGAGGTCGGCGCCAGCAATGCCCGAACCGTAGCCGGCGACAGCCTTGTTGTCGGTCTTCGTGACGAAGCCATACAGCTTGGTGCGCTTGCTGAGGTTGTGGTTGTAGCCGACGGTGAATTGCTTGGCATCGCTGTTGGCGACGCTCGTGCCGTTGACCTTGACCTTGGTGGCCAAGCCGACGTTGCCGTGGACTTCACCGGCGCCGATGGTGTACATGACCGAGGCACGAACGGTGTCGCGCTTGGCCTTGACGCCAGTGGCTTCGCCTTCATTGCGAGCGTAGTAGCCGCCGAAGGTCAGTGCGCCCAGCTCGTACAGGCCGCGCAGTGCAAATTCTTGGCCTTTTGCGAAGGAGATGCCGTTCGAGGCCACGCCGCCGTTGACGTAGCCGGCACCCAGGTGCAGCGCGCCTGCGTCGTAGTTTGCTGCCAATACCGTGGTGTGGCGAGCTGCGCCTTCGCCAACGCCATACTGCACTTCACCAACCAGGCCGCCAAAGGACGGGGTGGTGTAGGCAATGGCGTTGTTCAGCTGCGTGCCACCTTGGTACAGGTAGAGGTTGTCGGCCGAGGTGCCGTTGTCGTGGTTGTGCAGGCTGACGTAATCGGCCGTTGCGAAGTACGCAGCGGTCGGGCCCATGTTGCCCAGGCGAACCTTGCCAAAGGCAGCGTGCTCGAGACCGACGTTGCTTTCACGGCCCCAGAACGCACCGGCAGCGGTGCCGGTGTCGGCGTTGAAGCCGTGTTCGATCAGGAAGAAAGCCTTCAAGCCGCCACCGAGGTCTTCGGTGCCCTTGAAACCAAGGCGCGAGGCGTTGTCGACCAATTGGGTGGACGAGGTGCTGCCAATCTTTTGGCGTTCGATGGTTTCGTTCAGGCGGCCGTAAACGGTCACTTGGGCGAATGCGGAACCAGCAGCCAGGGTCGACAGAGCAGCAATGAGAACTGAGCGCTTCATGAGCTTTCCTTATGTATAAATCAATGGACTTGCGAGGTGACAGCACAGTGAATCACCGGCACCAGCGGGCGGAGTTTATGCGTTGACTCATGGATTACCCGTGGAAGCTGTTGTGGAGTCACAACGCTACTTTGGGGGGCTTGTCACCTCTCTTGCGCACGGCTGATCCCGTGTGAAGAGGACTGCTCAAGTGTGAATTGACTTCTGAAGCATGCATTTGACTGCACACCCCCGAGCAGCCATACGCATTGCCGGATTTCAACCCGCCGCGAATGAGGGGCCCTTCCGTTCAACGCCCCCGCAGATGCGAAGGCGCTTCCAGCCGTTTTGCAAGGAAAGACAGAAGCAAGGTCAGTACCAGGTACCCCGCCGAGATCGCCAGGTACGGCTCCCAGTAGCGGGAATAGGCACCGGCCACCGTGCGTGCGGCGAGCGCCAGTTCGGCCAGCCCGATGGCTGATACGAGGGACGAGTCCTTGATGAGCGTCACCCCTTCATTCACCAGTGCCGGCAGCATGCGGCGAAAGGCCTGTGGCAGGACCACGAAGCGCATGGCCTGTGCATGGGTGAGGCCCACGCTGTAGGCAGCTTGAGTCTGCCCCTGGTGAATGCTTTGGATGCCAGCCCGGAAGATTTCGGAGATGTAGGCCCCGGCATTCAGCGTCATCGCCAGCGCGCCCGAGAAGAAGGCGCCATGCGATTGCCGGAATTCGCGTGCGGCTTCGCCGGCCAGCAACCAGCCATGGTCGGGGTGCACCAAGGCCGGCATCAACGCAAAGTGCACCAGCAGGATTTGAACGAACAGCGGCGTGCCGCGAAAAAAGCTGACGTAAGCCAGCGTCACCGCACGCAGCACCCGCAAGGTCCAGATGCCGACCCACGAGCGGGGCGCCGGGGCGTCGCGTGAGCTGCTCACCAGCCCGAACACCACGCCCAGCACCAGCCCCGCGCCGATGGCGACGGCGGTGAGTTGCAGCGTCGTCCACAGGCCGGCGAGAAAAAGAGGGCCGTAGCCGGAAAGAATCTCCCAGCGCAGGTCCATGCGGGGGCGCCGCGCTTACTTGCTTGCGGCCGAGGCCGCGGCGGCGGGCGCCGCACCGAAATACTTGGCGTAGATCTGGTCGTAGCTGCCGTCGGCCTTGATGTCCACCAGCCCCTTGTTGAGTTTTTCCAGCAGTTCGGTGTTGCCCTTCTTGACGGCAAAGCCGTACTGCTCGGGCTGGAAGGCTTTGTCGCTGACGGTTTTGAACTTGGCGCCGGGGTTGTTTGCCACGTAGTTGATGACGACGCCGTTGTCGGCCACCACCGCGTCCACGCCACCCGCTTCCAGTTCTTTCAGCGCCAGTGGCGTCGACTCGAAACGCTTGACGTTCGGGCTGTTCTTGCCTTGCAACTTGGTGACGGCTTCATCGCCGGTGGTGCCGGTTTGCACGCCAACCTTGAGCTTCTTCAGGTCATCGAACGTGCTGATCTTCGAGTTGTCTTTCACGGCGATGAGCTGGTGCGCGTCGAAGTAGGGCGCGGTGAAGTCCATGCTTTGTTTGCGTTCGTCGGTGATCGTGATCGATGAGGCCAGCAGGTCGCGGTCACCTTGCTGCAGTGCGTTGAAGATGCCTTCCCAGGGTGTGTTGACGAACTTCACCTGAATGCCAGCCTTTGCGGCCACCGCGTTCACCACGTCGATCGTCAGCCCGACGATTTCGCCCTTTTCGTTTTGCGACTCAAAAGGGGCGTAGGCCGCGTCGGTACCTACCGCGTAGATCTTCATGGGGGGCGGAGCTGCGGCGGCGGGGGCTGAAGCCACCGGTTGCACCGGCGCGGGAGCCGGTTCTTGTTTGCCGCAGGCGGCCAACACCAGCCCGGCGATCAAGGCGCCAGCGGTGGTCAGGAAGCGTCGGGTGGTCAGTGCAGTCATGGAAACCTCGAGTCGGTGGGTCGTTGAGGAACACTTCAAGCAAATAGCGTGCGCCGGCCAGTCTATGACCGAGTGCCTAGGAGCCTGTCGGGCTGGGGGAGCGTCGGCTGCAATTTGGCCGCAGCGGTCCATTTTTCACCGGCTTCTTGTCCCATAGCTACGGCTATGGACCT
>JAYSYW010000287.1:0-7794 GCA_043727255.1 Rhizobacter sp.
AGGCCCATAGCCGTAGCTATGGGACAAGAAGCCGGTGAAAAATGGACCGCTGCGGCCAAATTGCAGCCGACGCTCCCCCAGCCCGACAGGCTCCTAGGCCGCAGCGATGCGGCGCAAGGCGTGCATGCGCAGGGCCAGCAGTTCGGGGTCCACGGGGCACACCAGGCACTCGTCGGCGCCGGCTTCCACGGCCTGCGTCATCTCGTGGATGCCACTGCCCGGCGGCAAGGTGGTGAGCACCGGCACACGCGGGCTGCGCAAGGTGGCTCGCAGCGCGTGGATGAACGCAGGTTGGCGGCCGGGTCGGCCAGCGCGGTGACCACGATCTGCGGCTCGTGCCGCGCGAACAACTCACGCGCCGAACGTTCGTCGGTGGCATGCAGCAGCGAATACCCGAGGGGTTCGAGTGCCTGTGCCAACGGGCAGGGTGTGTGCGGGCCGTCTTGAATGCACAGAACCGTCAGCGCGGCGGCTGAGGGTGTGTCCATACAGCCAGCTTAGCCAGGGCGGCCGTCGGCCGGGGGCCTGCCATACCAGCAGCTGTAGCGCAGCGCCCACAACCCGGCGGCGGCGGCCCAGGCCAGCGCGGCCACGGGCAGCAGCACGCCTGCACCCCCTGGCCACAGGGCGGCCACCACGCGTGCAAGCACCGCGCACTGCAGCAGCCAGAACAGGCGCCACAAGGTGTTGTCGGCCGCCACCGCATGGCCGCTGTGGCCGGCCGACACGCGGCCCACCATGGCAAACAACAGGCTGCCGAAGAAGCCCGCCATCAACGCATGCAAGGGCGCCAAGCCGAGGTGCCACACGCCACCACTGGCCGCGTGCAACGCATGCGACACCGCAGCCAGTGCGAAGGCCACACCCAGCCACACGAAGCCCAGGTACAGCATCACCAGCAGGCGGATCGACGGGCGCTTCACGCCCACCCAGCGCAGCGCCAGGTACAGCAGCCAGCCCGCGCACATGGCTTCAAGCCCGGCCTGCGCCCAGCGCAGCACGGGTGGCACGGCCAGGCCCAGGGCATCGACAGCGGCCAGCGGCGCTTCGACCCCCACCGCCGCCACCAGCACCCACAGCAGCCACAAGGGCCGCCAGGCATCGAGCCAAGGCACGGCCACGGTGCTGAAGAAGGGCAGCATGCGATGAACCACGCTGACGAACACCAGCGTCATGCAGGCCCACAGCCCCGCGTGCAAGGCCGCGCGCACGCCCGCGATGTGCCCGAGCGCCAGCGCCACGGCGGCACTGGCCAGCAACAGCGTGCCGATCGCGCAGCCGGTGAGCACCAGCCGGGGGTGGGTGCGGTCGGCCACGGTGCTGGCGCGAACCAGGGTGTGAAAGCGCCAGGTGATGAGGCCGAAGCCCGTGGCCGCCAGGGCCAGCCCGCCCGCCGCCAGCGGCGCATGCAGGTGGGCACCCACCACGAAGACCGGCCAACCCAGCAGGCCGGCCACCAGTGGCAGGCGCAAGGTGCTTGCTGGCACCGCAGGGCGCGCGAGCCATTTGGGGCCTGCGGTGAACAAGAAACCGGCAAAGAAGCACGGCATGAAGCCGAAGCCCATCAACAGGCCGTGTGCGGTGCCGGGCGGCAGTTGCCAGGGCACATGCGGCCCAACCAGCAGCACCGCAGCCCACCACAGGCCACTGCCGGCCAACACCAGCGCGCCAGCGAAGAACGCCAGCCGGTGCGGCGCTTCAAGCAACCATCGTGGGTGCCAGTGAGTGGGCAGGGGGCGCGCCGGGGTGGCCCGGACAGCGGCCCCAGCAGCGGCCCGGACAGCGGCCCCGACAGCGGCCGCGTCGCGCATGGTTTGAAGGCTCAGGCCAGCGCAGGCACGTCGCCACCAAGCAGGCGCACCAGCAGGTCGTGCACGCTGCGGATCTGGCTGCCGAAGGGCAGTGCGCCGCGCCCCGCGAAGAAGAGGCCGCGTTTCACATCTCCGTTGAGGGCCGATGCCAGTTGCTGGTCGATGCAGAACTGGCCCCAACCCACCTTGCCGTCGCGCAGGCCGCATTGCGCCAGGCAGTCGAAGGCCTTGGTGCAACGTGCTTTGGCATGAGCCACGGCCTGCAGGCGCGGTTCGGCCTTCAGGTAGGCCTTCAGCCAGGGGGTGGCGATGGCGCGGGCGGGCAGGCCGGCCACGCTCATGAATTCGACCTTGTCTTCTTCGGTGGCTTCGGCCAGCACACGTTTGAACTCGGGGTGCGCGTCGCCTTCCAGCGTCACCGCGAAGGGCGTGCCGAGTTGCGCACCGGCCGCACCCAAAGACTGCAAGCGGCGCAGGTCGGCCAGCGTGCGCACGCCACCGGCTGCAATCACGGGCGTGCGGCCTTCCAGGCCGGCCGCGCGCAGCACGGCCAGGGTTTCGGGCACGCTGCGCTCGAAGTCGAAACGCGGGTCGTGGATGTCGTCGATGCGGGCTGCGCCCAAGTGGCCGCCGGCATAGGCCGGGTGCTCCAGCACGATGGCGTCGGGCATGCGGCCCTTGCGTTCCCACTTGCGCACCACGAGCTGCACGCCGCGTGCGTCAGACAAGATGGGCACCAGCGCCACACGGGGGTGGTCGGCCGCGAGGTCGGGCAGGTCGAGCGGCAAGCCGGCGCCCACCACCACGGCGTCAATGCCGGCTTCGAGCGAACGTTTGATGTAGGGCACGTAGTCGCTGACGGCACGCATCACGTTGATGGCCAGCAGGCCGAAGCCGCCCGCCAGCTTGCGTGCCGCGACGATTTCGCGTTCGACCGCTTCGAGGTTGGCGGCGTTGATGGCGGCCTTGGCCGCATCACCCACACCGAGGCCGCTGGTGCGCGCCATCAGGTCGGGGTGGTGGCGGCGCAGGTCCACCGAACTCAGGGTGCCCACACCGCCTTGCGCGGCCACGCTGCCCGCCAGCCGGTGTGCAGAAACGCCAATGCCCATGCCGCCTTGAACAATGGGCAGCAAGGTGCGCTCGGCCATGCGCAATGGAACAAGCCCGCTGCGCTCGAGCAGCGCGGTCAACTCAGGTGGGATCAAAAGGTGTCTCCTTCAGCCGGCCACTCTAGGCAGGCTGGCGTGGGGGCGTGTTGACGGGCATCAAGACTCGTTCGGGTAGCGCGGGTAGCTCGGACGGCTCGGGCAACCAGGCACAAGGGGCGCCAGCGAACAGTCGATCTCGTTGAACACGGCGGTTTCGTCGTGCGCCTGGAAGGGGCCGGTGCCACTGTGTTCGGCCAGCGACGCCGGCACGAAGCGGCCCGACTTCACATCGAACACATGCACCTCGCCGTCTTCGATCACGTAGTGCCAGCCGTGCAGCGTCAGCTCGCCGGCTTCCACACGGCGGCGCACCATCGGGTAGTCCATCAGGCGTTCGAGTTGCAGCACGACGGAGCGTTGTTCGGTGCGGCGCAACACCTCGGGGCGCAGGCGGTCGGCCACGGGTTCTTCTTCAACGCCCTGGGCATCGTCAGACGCGAACAGGCGCACCGGCAAGGCCGCTTCACGGGCCAGGTCGAGCCAGGCGCCGAGGTTGATGGCCTCGGGGTTCAGGTCGTCGTACAGCGCCCGCATGGCGCCGCAGTGGCTGTGGCCGCACACGACGATGCGGCGCACCTTGAGGTTGAGCACCGCGAATTCGATGGCGGCGGCGGTGCCATGCAGGCCACCGCCGCGGGTGCCGCAACAGGGCGGCACCAAGGCGCCGACGTTGCGCACCATGAACAGCTCGCCGGGGCCGGCGCCGGTCAGCAGGTAAGGCACCAGGCGTGAGTCAGAACAGCCGATGAACAGCGTGGTCGGGTGCTGCCCTCCATCGACCAGCTCTTGGAACTGCGCCTTGTAGAGAGGGAACGCGTCGCTGTGAAAACGGCGCAGGCGCTGCAGCAGTTCGTCGGGCATGGCAGGTCAAATCATCCGCAAGGCGTGGCGGGGGTCACTGAACCAGCGGCGAGGTGGACGCTTCGAGGTCCACGCCCTCGACCACCGCTTCACCGGCCAGCAGTTGCAGGAACTGCCGCATCGCGGCCACATAGGTCTGCTGGCGCAGCGCCATTTCAACCGCGCCACGCACGGCGTCAAAGGCCTGCGGCGTGCCGGCTTCGCGTTCAAGCACCTCGACCACATGCAGGCCGAAGCGGCTGTGCACCAGGCGCGGCAACACACCGACCTCGGCGTTGCCGAACAGTTCACGCGCGAACTCGGGCGCACAGTCTTCGCGCGTGAGCCAACCCAGGTCGCCGCCGGCCGCGCCGCTGGGGCAGTTGGACAACTGCTCGGCAAGCTTGGCGAAGGTGGGTGAGGCCTTGCCGTCGAAGCAGCGTGCTTCCAGCATCGCCAGCTCGGCCTTCTTGCGCAGTGCCACCACATCAACCCCTGGTGTCACCGCGAACAGGATGTGGCGCACACGCAGGCGCTCGCCGCTGCGGTAGGCCGCTTCATGGGCGGCGTGGTAGCGGCGGCAGGCTTCGTCAGACGGGTCGGGCAAGGAGAGCTGCTGTTGCAGCAAGGCCTCAATCGCTTCGGTGGCGGCTTCACTGGTGGCGCCGTCGGTGTCGATGGCGTCATGGGCATCCAACAGACCGGCCTGCTGTGCGGCTTGGCGCAACAGCTCGGTGCAGGCGCGTTGGCGCAGGGCTTCGGGTTCCAGCACATCGCTGGGCGCATGCAGGGCGATGCCGTTGATGCGGGCCACGCCCAGGGTCACGGCATGGGCCACTTTGCTTGCCGCCTCGTTGGCAACCTCGTTGGCAACTTCGGGCCGGCTGAAATCAACACTTTCAACACGCATGGTGTGCTCCTCAATGGCCGGTGCCAACGCGGCCCGGCTGGTTGTGCCCGGCGGGCACGTTCAGGCGGCGGCTGCGCACCACATGGTAGGGGCGGAACAGGTAACCCACCGAGGCGAAGCCGCTCCACGCGTGCACGAGCCGGGTGAACGGGAAGACAAGGAAGATCGTCATACCAAGGAACATGTGGGCCTTGAAGACCCAGCCCGCTTCGGCCAACAGTTCAACCGCGCCGGGGCGGAAGGTGACGATGCGCTGCGCCCATTCGGCCAGGCTCATCATCATTCCGCCGTCCAGGTGTTGGGCCGACAGCGGAATGGTCGCCAGGCCCAGCGCGAACTGCAGCCACAGCAGCACCAGCAGCACGATGTCACTGACCTTCGAAGTGGCGCGAATGCGCGCATCGGCCAGGCGGCGGTGCAACAGCATCGTCACGCCGATGAAGCCCAGCACGCCGAACAGGCCGCCCGACACCATGGCCATCAGCTGCTTGTTGCCAGCGGTCATGAAGCCTTCGTACACAAAGTGCGGCGTCAACATTCCCACGCTGTGGCCGAAGAACAAGAACAGCACGCCAACGTGGAAGAGGTTGCTGCCCCAGCGCAGGCTGCCGGTGCGCAGCAACTGCGATGAATCGCTTTTCCAGGTGTACTGGTCGCGGTCGAAGCGCAACAGGCTGCCGAGCAGAAAGACCGTCAGGCAGATGTACGGGTAAAGGCCAAAAACGAAGCCGTTGAGTGTGCTCATGTGCGTGCCCCTTCACCGGCATGGCCGGCCCTGCGGGTGATGTGGATCGGTTGCGGCTGGTCAGGCCGGGCCTGGCCCTTGACCGAGCAGCCGTCGAAGACAACCGGCTCTTCCCACACGGTGTCGATCGGCTCTTCAGGTGCGATGTGCACGGGCTGCGCTTTCTCGCCAGCCAGTTCGATCAGTGCGCCCAGCAGGCAGGCATAGGGGCTCTCGCGCTGTTGCAGCGCCGAGAAGATGGCGTTGAAGATGTGCGCCATCTCCGCCAGGAACAAACGCGCTTCACGGGGTGGTTGCGTCGAGGTGAATTCGAGCACCACGGGCAGGAAGTCGGGCAGTTCGCCTTCGCCAAGGTAGAGGCCCGCTTTCTCATACGTTTGCGTCAGGTCGATCATGGCCGGCCCCCGGTCGCGCGAGTCGCCGTGCACGTGCTCGAACAGGTGCAGCGAGGTGCTGCGGCCCCGGTCGAAGAGTTCGACGTAGAGGCTTTCCACATCGAGCGGGTCGCCCCGTTCGATGGTGGCGATGAGGGCATCGACCTCGGCCAACCGCTCGGGGCCGAGCGCACGTTCGCCGTGCAGTGCGCTGCGCAGTTCACCGAGGTGCTGGCGCAGATCGGCGTCGGGGTAGCCGAGCAGCTTGGCCAGCACGCGCAGGCTGAGCGAGGCGTCGGGCGGGGTGTTGTTGAAGAGTGCCATGGCTCAGACCTCTGCCTTGATGGGGATCGTGCGCTTGCGGTTGCCACCGAACAGGCTCACGTCGGTCGCGCCGTCGGAGCAGCCGTTGCCAAAGCTGAAGCCGCAACCGCCGCGCATGTCGAAGGTGTTCTCGGCGTATTCGCGATGGCTGGTCGGGATCACGAAGCGGTCTTCGTAATTGGCGATCGCCATCACGTGGTACATCTCTTCGACCTCGGCCTGACTCATGCCCACCTGCTTGAGCGCGGCCAGGTTGATGCGGCCGTCCACATGCTTTTCACGCTGGTAGGCGCGCATGGCCAACATGCGTTCGAGTGCGCGCACCACCGGGCCGGTGTCGCCCGCCGTCAGCAGGTTGGCGAGGTACTTGACCGGAATGCGCAACTGGCCCACATCGGGGATCGCGCCGTTGATGCCCACGTGCCCCGCGTTGGCGGCGGCCGTGATGGGCGACAGCGGCGGCACGTACCAAACCATGGGCAAGGTGCGGTACTCGGGGTGCAGTGGCAAGGCCACCTTCCAGTCCACCGCCATCTTGTAGACGGGGCTCTTGCGGGCCGATTCCATCCACGCATCAGGAATGCCGTCGATGCGCGCCTGGGCGATCACCTTCGGGTCGTTCGGGTCGAGGAAGATGTCGAGTTGCGCCTGGTACAGGTCGCGGTCGTGTTCAACGCTGGCCGCTTCTTGAATGCGGTCGGCGTCGTACAGCAACACGCCCAGGTAGCGGATGCGGCCAACGCAGGTTTCACTGCACACGGTGGGCTGGCCCGCTTCAATGCGTGGGTAGCAGAAGGTGCACTTCTCGGCCTTGCCGCTTTTCCAGTTGTAGTAAATCTTCTTGTACGGGCAGCCCGACACGCACATGCGCCAGCCACGGCACTTGTCTTGGTCGATCAGCACGATGCCGTCTTCCTCGCGTTTGTAGATCGAGCCCGAAGGGCACGAGGCCACACACGCCGGGTTCAGGCAGTGCTCGCACAGCCGGGGCAAATACATCATGAAAGTGTTTTCAAACTCGCCGTACATCTCTTTCTGGATGTCGTCGAAGTTCTTGTCTTTGCTGCGCTTGCTGAACTCGCCACCGAGAATTTCTTCCCAGTTCGGGCCCCACTCGATCTTCTCCATGCGCTGGCCCGTGATCAGGCTGCGCGGCCGTGCGGTGGGCACGGTCTTCATCTCGGGCGCCGATTGCAGGTGGGCGTAGTCGAAGGTGAAGGGCTCGTAGTAGTCGTCGATCTGCGGCATGCTGGGGTTGGCGAAGATCTTCATCAGAAGCTTCCACTTCGCGCCCTGCCGGGGTTCGAGCCGGCCCCCGGGCTTGCGCACCCAGCCGCCGTTCCACTTGTCCTGGTTCTCCCACTCCTTCGGGTAACCAATGCCGGGCTTGGTCTCGACGTTGTTGAACCAGGCGTACTCGGTGCCGGGCCGGCTGGTCCACACGTTCTTGCAGGTCACGGAACAGGTGTGGCAACCAATGCACTTGTCGAGGTTGAGCACCATGCCGATTTGCGCGCGGATCTTCATGCGTGTTCTCCTTGCGCCTGGGCTGGGGCCTGCGCGGGCTCGTCGAGCCAGT
>JAYSYW010000288.1:0-3798 GCA_043727255.1 Rhizobacter sp.
TGCTTGTGGCGGCCACCGCACCGCTGCGTGGTGACACGCCGCACAGCTGCTCTTGCCCCATCAACCACACCTCCTGGCGACGTTCCACCGACGCCTCGGCCGCCGTGGCGCGGCGCAGCGGCTCGTAGCCCGCTGGGCGCAGCACGCGCAGCAGGGCCAGGTCGTGCCCGTTGGCATTGAAGCCGCGTTCAAGCTCGGCGGCACGGGCGTTGTCACCCCCAGTCGCGCCCGTGCCCGTACCCGCATCGCCCGAGCAAAAGCTGATGTCGATCCGGCGCTTCGATTCATCGAACCCCACCAGCTCTGTACCGGCGCGCGGCAGCACCACGTGGCGTGCGGTGGCGATGAGCACGTGGCGGGGCTGCACCGCCACCACCAGGCCGAAGCCGTGCTCACCGATGTCGAGTGACCGGACGCGCACCACGTTGCGCAGCAGGCGCTGGCCCAGCTCGGGGCCGCTCAAAAAGGTGGTGTCGTCAGCCGCGTGCGCCTGCGGGGCCAGCGCCACGGCAAGCAGCAGCGCGGCAAGGCGGTGGGGTCGACGCTGCGGTGTCATGCGTGCCACCCCGCGAAATGCCGGCGCATCCAGGCCAACGCGCCCCACAGCACCGCCGCTGAACCCCACAGCAATTGGGCGCGGTGGTGGCGCGACATGTATTCGAGCCAGCTGGGTTTGAGCGACTGCTCGAACTCGCCAGTGCGCAGGCGCAGGCCACGCGCCGACCCGTTGAGCTGAACCGTCAGCGGCGTGCCGGCCACCAGCTCAAAGCGCTCAGTGACCAGGCCGTCAATTTCAAGCCAGTCACCGGCGACGAGTGGGAGCGTCTGCCCCGTGGCCGGCAGCGCCAGCGTGCCGCCCTCAATGCTTGAGCCCACCGCAGACATTGCGGCCCCGCCGTCACGGCGCTCGGCAAAGCGCAAGGCCACGGGGCGCAGGCCTTGCAACTTCGGTACCGAGTCACCCCGCCGTGGCAGCCACAAGGTCATGGGCGGCGGCGCGTGCTCGGGCTGTGCCGCGTCGCCAGAAACAAGGCTCACCCATTCGCCATGCGCATAGTCACGCGGCGGCTCGGGTACCGCATCGCCCAGGCGCAGCCAGGTGGCCCCGCGCAACTGAAGCTCGGCGACGAGGGGCGCGCGTGGGCTTTCAATCTGCAAGGTGGTCTTGTCTCGCACGGCTTGCACGACCAGCCGTGTGCGGGCCGGCAGGCGCAACGCGTGCAGGCTCGATTCGGCGGCGCGCACGGCCAGCCGGTCGGCTTGTGCGCGTGTGGCCGCTTGCGCCAGCGACGCATCGACCGATGCAAGTGAGCTGAAGCCCTCGATGCGCACTTCACCGTCAAGCGGCAGCGGCCCCAGCACGGTCGGTTGCGCCAGATCGAGCGTGGCCGCCGAGGCCTTCAGCGTCAACGACAGCGGCACGCTGGGCACCGGCACCGTGGCGGCCAACAGCAGCACGCCGCCAATCAGCGCGGGCGGCCACAGCAGCGCGCCCAGGCGCCGTTCGCTGTGCGTGCGCTGCTCGGCGAGTGCGGTGTCAAACAGCTTCAGGCGCTCTTGCAGTTCCCGCAGTTCGGCCAACGGTGCGTCGGGCGCCGCCAGGCGTGCCGCCAGTTGCGCCGCCAGCTTGGCGCGCAGGTGGGCCAGGGGTTCACTTGCTGGCGACATCACCGCGGCCCAGCATCACAAACCGCAGCAGCGGCAGCGCGCGCCCATCGTCGGCGCCCACGGCCTGCACGTCGATGTGCAGGCCCTTGCCATCAGACGGCCACTCGATCGGCAAGGCCAGGCGCTGCCACGCAAAGAGCTGCGAATCGGGCAGGGTGGCCCAAGCGGTCGCGGGCCAGGCCTCGGCCCCCAGCCGGTAGCTGCGCCACGACACCGACGACACCTCGACCGACACCCGCACCACAGCGGTCACCCTTGTGGGCGTGCTGGCCTGCGCCGTCAGCGCCACGGGCGCCAGCGCCATCACGGCCGTTGCCGTTGGTGTGCTGGCACCGGCCAGCGCCAGAAAGCCCAGGTCGGCCAATCGCAGCCCGGTTGAGGCCAGCATGGGCGCGCCATCCCAACGCAGTGGCTGGCCGCCTGGCAGCAAGGCATCGACCCGGTAGAAGGGGCCGGAGCGCTGCGGCTGCACCACCAGGCGGGTGGCAGTCGGCAGGTCGGTGCGCAGCTCAAGCACGGCCCCTGGCGAACCAGCCGCCACCGGCAGGGGCCCGCGCGTCAATGACACCAGTTCAATGAAGGGCTGTGACACCTTCTGCTCGAAGTAGCCCTCGCAACGCGCCTGGCCGCTCACGGCGCGGTAGGCCGGCGAACGCGCTGCGCTGGGCTGCAGCGGCGCGCACTCGAACCCCTGGGCCGGGGCGGGCAGGGCGGCAAGGGCAAGGGCCGCAACAACGGCACCGGCAACAGCGGTGACGACAGTGGATCGAATCGACATGGGGCGCGCTCCCAGCCAGATGGCTTGATTGCTTGACGGCCCTGGTGGCGTTGACGGGGCTCGTCATGCAAAGCCCCGGCAACCTCAAGACCGAGGCCGATGGTTCCCCTGGGTTTGCGCCTTGTCCATCCCCCTACATGTTGATGACAGGGTTCTGGAAAACAAAGGCCGAGAGGCTTTCATCAAGCCCGCAAAGACTCTGCCGCGCACGCGCAGCCAGCGGCATGAATGCGGGGCTGGTGTTCGAGGGTTGGTGCTCACAGCAGCTGTGGCGCCGGGGCCGGCCACTAGAATCCCGCCCCCTTTCCCGCCTGCGCCCACCGCCCCATGAACATCGTTGTCAACGAAGACCTCAAAGCCTACATCGACCCCCTGACGGCCGACGAGCATGACGCGCTGGAACGCAGCCTGTTGGCCGAAGGCTGCCGCGACGCGCTGGTGTTGTGGGGCGATGTGCTGGTGGACGGCCACAACCGCCACGGCATCTGCGAGAAGCACGGCCTGCCCTTCCACACCGTGCAGAACCCACGTTTCCAGTCCATCGAAGACGTGCACTTGTGGATGATCGACCAGCACCTGGGCCGTCGCAGCGTGTCTGACTACCAACGTGGCGTGCTGGCCCTGCGCAAGAAAGAGATCGTCAACGGACGCGCCGCCCGCGACGTGGCTGCGCACCTGCAAGCCCAGCGTGATCCGCAACCCGAAGGCGCGATGGCCGATGTGCCCGCGCAGCCCGGCGCCACCTTGCCGCGACCCGTGCCGCTGAACAGCCGTGAAGACATCGCCAGGGCCGCTCGACTCAGCAGCAGCCAGGTGGTGATGATCGAACGCATTCAGCGCCAGGCCGCGCCCGAGCTGGTGGCGGCCATCAAGTCCGGCACCATCTCGATCAACGCCGCAGCGGCCGTGGCGACCCTGCCCGCCGAAGAACAAGTGGCCGCCGCCGCCGCAGGCAAAGACGAGTTGAAGCAAGCCGCCAAACGTGCGCGTGACGCCAAGCGCAGGCCACGCGAAACATCAGCCGCCGATGGATCCAACGCCATGCCCGAAACCGTGCCGGCCTTGCAGCAGCGTGTGGCTGAGTTGGTTGCCGAGAACGCGGCCTTGCGCCGGTTGGTGGCGGACTTGCAGGCGCAGTGTGGGGATGCGGCGCCGGCGTTTTGAGGGCGGCGGCGGACGGGGCGCGGAGTGGGTGCGGTTCAACCCAAGAATTTTTCAGGTGCGAGCCATCATGTAAGGACATCGCATCTCCACCACAGCCACAGCGAGACGGCGCAGCCCGTGAGGTACCCTGCACCTTCACCACTGGAGAACTGAATGGCTATTCAAGCACAGCGTAATCGCACGAAATT
>JAYSYW010000289.1:0-18918 GCA_043727255.1 Rhizobacter sp.
CCCCACCGCCGTGCTGTCGGCGCGGCGCGGGAACGGGCTGGTGGCCGACCCGGTTTCTGAACTCATCGTGTAGTTGAAGGTCAGGTCGGCGGTGGGGCCGTGGCCCATCCAGGCTTTATCAACCTCGGCTTGCGCGACCAGCAAGGCTTGCTGCGCCTGCTGCAACTGCGCGCTCTGCGACAGCGCGCCGCCAATCCAGTCAAGCACCGAAGGCGCCGCCAGCGTGGGCAGCCGTTCGCCCGTCAAACCGCGTTCCATCAGGCCGGCCACCGGTTGCCCCACCAGCTCGGCGAGCATCTGCTGGCGCAGGTCAAGTTCAAATTCGGCCGCCGCCAACTGCGCGGCCACGCTGTCGGCCTTGGCCTCGGCTTCGCGAACATCGGTGACGGGCGCCGTGCCGATCTTGAAGCTGCGCTGCGCCGCGTTCATCTGTTCGGCCGTGGCCGCACGCTGGGCGAGCAGCAAGGTCAACGCGTCGCGTGCCTTCAGCACGTCGAAGAAGGACTCGACCAACCGCTGCATCGACTCAGTCTGCGCTTGCCTCAGTTGGGCCTGCGCTTGTTCAAGCTGCGCCTCGGCCTGCGTCAGCGAATGGATCAACGCCGGCCGCAGCAAGGGCTGGGACAACTGCAACGCCAGCTGCTTTGATGCGAAGGGGCGCATGCCGAAATCAGGCGCTTCGGAATAGCGCGTCTCGGACTTGTTGGCCACCACACCCACCGTCGGCCCAAAGGAGGCCTGGGCTTGCACCACACGCTGTTCAGCGGCTCGCACCTGGGCCTGTGCAGCGCTCAAAGCCGGGTCGTTGGCGAATGCGGCACGGTAGAGATCGGGCAGCGCCTGGGCCCAGCTGAACATCGGCGCGGTCAGCGCGACCACCAGGCCGGCGTGCCGGCACCGGCTAAACCCACGGGTAAAAAGATTCGGACTCAAGAAAATTCCCCTGCACGTTCGACTCGCGCGTGCTCATTCATTTGTGGACTCGCGAATGCGAGACCTTGGCTGGAGCGGCATCATGCCTGCCCGCAAGCCCAGGAACCCCGGGCAAAACCGGTCAAATTGCCCGAGTGGGTTCGGCCTGTGGCAGGCCAGCCCCGCCTGCCGGTAGGCACAGGCGGTTGCCACAGCCCACGGCGGCTGTGGTCAGGCGGGTGTGATGCGCCGGCGTGCGCGAAGGCCCAGACCCAGCAGGCCCATGCCAAGCAGAGCGTAGGTGGAGGGTTCAGGAATGGGGGCGGTGGCTGCGGTGGTGTTCACCGTCAGGTGTGCGTAGTCAAAGATGCCGGAGTCGTAGAGGCTGTCTTCCGGACGAATCTCGAACACGTCGCTCCCGGTCAGCAGCGAGACATACGAACTGAGGTCAAGGACGTCGCGTCGGGCGAAGTTGTAAGGCTCCGCGTCCCCGTCGCCTGCAGTGATGAAGCCAACGAAAGCGCCATTGAGGTACACACCCGCTTGCGTGTCGTAACCCCACGCCCCGGTGAACAACTCAAGGCTGGCCGACACGATGGCCCCGCCGGTGATGCTGTACTCGTGCATGAAGCTGAAGCTGCCGTCATGCCACTGGTCGGTGCCGTCGCCATCGCCATCGCCGATGGCGGCGAACTCAAAGCCTTCGTTGGCGCCGACGCCGATGTTGAAGCCGTCTCGGTCACCCACGGTGCTGGTGATGGTGTCGGCGTTCGCTGCGCCCATGGCCGCGAACATCGCTGCCGTTGCCAGAGCCGAAGCCCACTGTTTGATCTTCACGAGGCGAACCCCCAACTGGTTGTTGTGCAGAAACCGGGCGCGCTGCGTAGCCCGGGAATGGAGCCCCGCCGATGCGCGGAGCGTCCTGCGTGGTACTCGGGCGATGGTAGGAAGAAGACCCGCGAAACGCGATCCCCGAGCCGGGTGGCGGGGACACCCGCAGATGCAACATTTGGGTCAGATGTCACGCTGCGGGTGCCCCACCGGCAAATGGAGGTGCACACCGGACCCAGGTTGACCCGGGGTTTTGGCATGCGGATGGACCTTGCCGCCATCGTCAGCCCCCCGTCGCCGTGAGCGACGCCCACTGCTCTTGCGCCCGTTGCTCGATCTGCGTCAGCCAGTCGTCGCTCAGGGCCTGGGCGCGTTCGGCTTCGGCCTGGGCTTCTTCTTCCTCGGTGCGGCTGCCCGGCGGGTAAGCCGAGGCAACAAACTGCAACTGGCCGCTCTGAGTGACGAACGCGCCCACCGTCACCGTGACCGGCGGGGCCACGGCGTCGCTGCCAGCCGTCTGGCTGCTGGTGGTCGTGCCCGCCGTCATCGTGACGTACGGGTTCACGTTGACCGGGGTTGCAACCGCCGTGCCGCTGAGCACGTGCACCGACAGCGCCTGCTGCACCGTGGCGCTTGCGCCGTTGGTGGCCTCAGTGCTGATGGCGCGCACCTGCAGCGACAGCGTGCCCGTGAACCCGCTTGGCGGGATCAACGCGAGGCGCGTCAGATCCCAGCCCGCCAGGCTCACAGCCGCACCGCCTGCGGTGACCGCCAAGCTGCGCGTGCCGTCGCTGAGCGTCGCGCCTGCGGGCAAGCCCAGCAGTTGCAGGCTCAATTGCTCGGCACCGTTCGCGTCAGCCAGGGCGGCGCTGATCTGCGGCAGCGCGATGGCTGCGCCGGCCAGGCCGTAGACGTTGCCCACGCCGTTCGGCAGCGTTTCGATCACACGCAGGTCGTCGATCATGGCTGCGCGAATCGTGGTGGTCGTGATGACCATGCCACCTTCCAGCTGGACCGTCAGTTTGCGTGCCGCCCCGTTGCCTGTGAACTGGAAGCTCAGGGCTTGCCAGTTGAGGCTGTTGAGCGGGCTCGTGCCCTGGTGGGTCGAGATCAGCTGGCCATCAAGGTACACGCCAATCTGCGTGTTCGCCGCAACGAAGCCCGGCGCGCCGGCGTAGTCAAAGGTGAACGTGTAGATCGCGCCATTGATGGTGGCGATGTCGCGCTCGATGCCTGCCGTCTGGTACGTCGTCTTCGCGCCGTTGTTCAGTGACAGCCAGTTGCCACCGTTGCCGGCCCCGGCCTGAACCACCGGCAGGTTGCCTGCGACGTTGCGCATGCGGTCTGCCGAAGACCAGACTTCAAAGGCCGCCGTGCGGTCGCTGCGCGGCGCAAGGATCGACCAACCTTCCAGGCTCGACGCCGTCACCACCGTGGCGGCGGTGGCCGGGTTGGCCACCGATTCCCAACTGGTCGCGACGAGCTCGCGGCTGAGGTTGGCGTCGCTCGGCGCGAGCGTCAGCGTGGGCGCATCGGCCACGGCAACGACCTCGATGGTGAGGTCTTGCGTGGCTGTGGCGCGCCGGCCATTCGAGCTTTCGATCGCGGTGGCCTGCACTTGCAACAGCACGGTGCCGTTGAAGTTGGCCGGCGGCGTCAACTGCAAGTTGCTGAGGTTCCAGCCTGCGAGGTTGAGCACGCGCTGCGTGGCCGTTGCGCTGAAGCTGTGGGTTCCATCGCTCAGCACCGCGCCATCGGGCAGGCCGGTCAGGGTCAGAACCAGCGATTCGGAGCCGTCGGCATCGGCCAGCAGGGCGCTCACCACCGGCAAGGCCAGCGTGCCGTCTTCATTGCCACGCACGGTGTTCGCACCGACTTGCAGGTTGGGCGCGTCGGCAACTGCCGCCACGTCAATGACGACTTGGGCCTGGGTGCTCGACAGTTGCCCGTCGAACGCGGTGAAACCGATGCGGGCGTAGTGCGCACGGCGGTTGCCGATGCCACCCAGCATGTGACCCTCGCCACCCGAAGCGCTGGCTGCGGCCACGAAACGCAAACGGCCGGCATCAACCTCCGCCTGGCCGAAGCTGTCGCCCATCACGACGGTCACCCAGCCGCCATCAGCCTGCTGGCGTTGCAGCGTGCCTTCGGCCGGCAGCCCGGTGATGATGACGGCGAGCGGCGTGCCTTGTGCATCGGCGGTGTGGAAGTCGCTCCAGCTCAGCAAGAGGGCCGTGTCTTCAGTGCCCTGCACCTGCGAGTCCGTTGCAGTGGGGGCGTCGTTCACCGGCGTGCCGGCGGTGACGTCGAGCGACACCGTGACCGCAGCCGATTCACTTTGGCCATCGCTTACGCGGAAGGTGAACGCGTCGCCGCCCACATAGCCTGCGGCTGGCGTGTAGGTGAAGCTGCCGTCCGCATTGAGTACCAGGGTGCCGTGCGCTGGTCCCTCGACCACCTGCGCGCTGAGCGCGTCGCCGTCAACGTCCACCGCGCCATCGAGCAGTTGCAGCGTGAGACTGCCGTTCTCGTTGACCGTGGCCGCGCGGGCGACCACCACCGGCGCGTCGTTCACCGGGGTGATGGTGAGCGAGACGGTGGCGACGGCCGATTCGGCCTGGCCGTCGCCCACGCGGTAGGTGAAGCTGTCGGTACCGAAGTAGTTGGCATTCGCGGTGTAGACGAAGCGACCTTGCGCATCGACCGTCACCGCACCGTGCGCCGGCCCGGCCACGAGGTTCGCGGCGATCACGTCGCCGTCCACGTCGCTCGCCGTGCCCAGCGGTTCGATCGCCAGCGTGCCGTCTTCGGCAAGCGTGTGCGACTGGTTGCCCAGCAGCGGCGCGTCGTTGACCGATTGCACGGTGATCGTGAGCGTGGCGAGGTTGGACTCCAGTTCGTCGTCACGCACGCGGAAGCGCAACATGTCGATGCCGTGGAAGTCGGCCAACGGGGTGTACACGAAGCGGCCGTCGGGCTGGGCCACGAAGCTGCCGTGCGCCGGGCCTTCGACGACGAGGGCTTCAAGCGTGGCGCTGTCGATGTCCAGGCCCAGCGTGCGCAGGTCGACCACGAGGCTGCCGTCTTCCTGCAGCGTGACGCTGCCATCCTGCGCGACCGGTGCATCGTTCACCGCGGTGACGGTGAGCGATACGCTGGCGATGCCCGACTCGGCCTGGCCGTCGCTGACGCGGTAGCTGAAGCTGTCGGTGCCCGCGTAGTTGGCGTTCGCGGTGTAGTTGAAGCTGCCGTCGGCGTTGACCGTCAGCGTGCCGTGGGCAGGGCCCGCGACGACACTGGCAGTGAGTGCATCGCCATCCACGTCGTTCGCAGATGCGAGCGGCGCGATCGTCACGCTGCCGTCCTCGGCCAGCGTGACCGACGGGCCGGACAGCACCGGCGCGTCGTTCACCGGCATGACCACGATCATGAGCACGGCCTGATTGGAGACGCGGCCATCCACGCTGAGCGTGAAGCGCAGCGAGTCAATGCCGTGGAAGTCGGCGGTCGGCGTGTAGAGCCAACGACCGTCGGGTTGCACAACGAGCGTGCCGAGGGCCGGCTGGGCGACGATCTGGCTCGCCAGCACCCCGCCAGCACCGCCCTGGAGGTAAGCCGCGAGGTCGATGGCAAGGCTGCCGTCTTCCGCCAGCGTGACGCTGCCGCCAGCCACTTCGGGCGCGTCCGGCTGGACGACGTCGAAGCGGCAGGTGGCGGGCTGAGAGAACAGTTCACCGTCGCCTACGCGGTAGCTGAAGCTGTCTTCACCCGCATGACCGGCGTGCGGCGTGTAGGTGTAGCTGCCGTCGGCGTTCGCCACCAGGGTGCCGTGTGCCGGGGAGGAAAGCAGCTCGAAGACAAGCGCGCTGCCTTCCACGTCAGAAGCACCTGCCAGCGGGTTGAAGCTCACCGGCGAGCCGGCCGTAGCCGGCAGCGGGGCTGCCGGCGTGACCACCGGCGCATCGTTCACCGGGCGCACGGTCAGGCTCACCGTGGCGGTGTTGGACGCCTGGCCTTGCACATCGGTGAAGCGGTAGCTGAAGCTGTCGCTGCCGAAGTAGTTGGCGTTCGGAAGGTAATCGAAGCTGCCGTCAGCGCGGAGCGTGAGACTGCCGTGTACGGGGCCATCGACGAGTTGCACCGTGGCGGTCGCGCCCGGCACGACGTCGTTGGTCAGCACCTGGCCTGACAACGAGGCGTCTTCATCAAGGAACGACGAATCGGCGTTGGCAACCGGGTCGCTGAAGAGGCGCACTTCGCGGATCGCCACCTCGCTGCTCGACGCGCCGAAGCCCAGCAGGTCGAACGACAACTGCACCGGGCGGCCCACCAGCGCGGCCGGCAGGTCGATGTAGTAGGTGCTGCTGCCGTCGCTGTTGAGCACTCGGCGCACGCCGCTGGCGACGCGTTCGGTGCCGTTGGTCTGCAGGTTCAGCAGCGCGTCGCTACGCGACAGGCCGGTGGTGCCCAGGGCATCGCCCAGGGCCGGCAAGCCAGTGTCCGCGTCGAGCAGCGCCACTTCGAACGCATCCGCCGGACCTTGAGCGTTCGCCTGTAGGCGACGCTCGCCGAGCGTGAAGCTCAGCACGCGGTCACCGTTGCCGACGATGAACGCCTGGCTGAGCGACGACTGAACCGTGGGCGACTCGCGCAGCACGATGCCCGACGGAGCCGTGCGCGTAAGGCCGCGCACGTCCCACGATGCGGCCTCGCCGGCCATCGCGCCGTTGGTGAGCATGGGCAACACAACGGTGGCGTAGCCCGGGCGTGGTGTTGCACCCGACGCTTGGCCTTGGCCCGAAGGCACGGGCGCTGCGCTGCCCAGGCCGAGAGCTGGCCACGGGAAGGGCTCTGGCGACACAACCGGCGCATTGGCGATCTCGTCCAGTGCGCGGCGCACACCCAGCGTCAGCGCGCTGTTCATCACGTCCGAGGCGGTCGGGTCCCATTCGCCGTGCTCGTATCCGAGCGCGTGGCCGATCTCGTGCACGAGCACGGTGATGAGGTCCACATGGTTATAGGCACGCGTGCCCTCGCGGGCCACGCTCTCGCCCTGGCGGCTGGTAGCGAGGAATTCCTCATCCGTGCCCGGCGTGGCGTCGACAAACCAGCCAAAGCCGGCTGCGTCGTCGTCCACCTCGATCGACAGGCCCGTGTTGCGGGCAAGCGCTTGACCGTCAAGCTGCGCCACCACCAATTGGATTTGGTCGAGCGCGGCACGTTGCGCTTCGGTGATGCCGGCAGCACGCCAGCGCTCCACGGCGCTGTCGAAGGCGGCTCGCAGCACGATGGCATCGAGCGTATCGGCAGGCTGCGTGGTTGCAGGGGTTTGCACGGCCAGATCGACATCCAGCGTTTCGTAGCGCTGGCCCGGGTTGGACACAGGCACCGCCTTGAGCTTGATGCCCACGCGGTCGTAGTAGCCCTCGGCCGGGGCGAGGTCGTGGATGTTGAAGTAGCCGAGTACGGCCATGACCAGATCCTGCCGGCGACCGGGGATGTCTTCGCCCAGGTAGCCGCCCATCCAGCGGTCCTTGGTCAGGTCGGGCCGGCCGTTCGCCGGCTGTTCGATGGCTTGGCGTGCAGCTTCGACTCGCATCGTCACGATGTCGATGACGAGGGCCTTCTCTTCGTTGGTCAAGCCGCTGCCCGCGACCACGCCCAGCATCGTCGAGATGACGCCCGGGCTCAGGTCGGTGAACAGCCCATTGTTCGGCTGCGCGTAGACCCGGGCCGCCCGCAGTGAAGGCGCGAGCGAATCGAGGATCGACGCTTCCCGGTAGATGCGGTTCTGTGTCAGCTGGTTCAGGAACAAGGCGGTCGTCATGGCGACCGTGAGCCCCCGCCCGACCGGCACCGGCATGCCTGCACTCCATGCGTCGTCAGCCCAAGCGGGTGCGATGCGCCCGCCCTTGGCGATCATCAGGTCGACTTCGCGTCCGTCCTTGTGGTCGAACTCCTGGCGCGTCCAGCCGTCTTCGGACACGGTCTGCACGGTGAACGGCAGGTTGCCCAGCGCCTGGAGCAGGGGCGACGCGGCGCGCGCGGCGGCAATGACGATGTCTTCAGCCCAACTCGTGCCGAAACGGTTCGGGTTGGTCTCCACCGAACGGATGTCCACCGTGCTGGTCTTTTCGAACTCCACCCAGCGCGGCACGCGAGCCGTGTTGAGCCATGCCAGCAGCGGGTTCGACGCCTCGTTCGTCACGCGGACAGGCAAAGGTGCCCACGCCTTACTCTCGGTGAGCGTCAGCGGATCGTGCGCGTTCGTCAAGAAGGTGTTGAACAGCGTGCGGAACCCCGGGTGGCCCGAAGGCGCAAAGACCTCCGGCTGGGCGGGGTAGGCCCCAGGGGCCAGCGTGCCGGCCCCCACGTACTGGGCCAGTGCCTCGCGTGCCCAGAGGATGAGGGATTGGGCCGGATTGAAGTCGGGATAGGGCACCCCGCCGACACGCCCGACCAGTTCGCGTTGCAGGTCGCGGAACCTGTTGCCCAGGGCAAGCAGCTGGGTGAACGCGTTCACCTCGATCGGCACCCCGAGCACGAGGAAGGTGTGGTCCAAGAACTGCAACTCGTAATTGCTCGGCAGGTTGAGGCTGATCTGTTGTGCCCTCCGAGCGTTGATGAACCCCGCAGATAAATTGGTCAAGAAATTACTAAGCTGCGTGTCCATGTCCATGATGCAGACGATGGCGCCGGATGCAACGTGGCGCACCGCCACGAAACGGCTGGTCGCCGTCAGAATGCCGTTGGAGTCGGCCGTTGCGCCAATGATTTCGTATCCGGGCCGGTTCACGAACTCGCCAGGGCGCAGGCCGAGGTCGAACCAGAAGCCCTTCACTCCGATCGTCCCCGCGTTCACGGTGCCATCGGAAAGGATGGCGTTGATCTTGTCCCAGAAGGTGCTGTTGCCAGAGCCCATCCAGTTCGATGCGGCCACGGTATTGAACGGGCTGAACAGCAGGTTGCCTGGGAATTGCTGGCCCAGGCCCTTGTTGGCCCACACGCCGCGGTCGACTTCGAGCAGGGCGTCTTCCGTCAGGCGGCCGGTGCGGCCCTTGCGGATGTCGTCGCGGATCGCCCGGATGTTCCCGGCATCGATGTCGGCCGAGAACTGGTCAAGGTTGACGTCGTATCGATCCGGACCGGCATCGACTTTGGCCAGCGCATTGCCAATCAGCGCACCGCTGCCCAGCGCACCCGAAAAGCTGGCGATCTGCATCTGCACCAGCAAAAGTTCGTTGCCCGTTTCCATGTAGAGCGTGAGGTACGCCCCGACACGGTTGCCATAGGCCATCTGCTCCTCGGCCCTGCGCAGCACAGATTCGGGGATCGGTGTGCCTGCGCTGAGCTTGGCAGCGTTCGCGGCACGAATCTGCGCAATGCGCGCCGGCGTGAGCCCGGCGAGGTCGGCGGCCAGGTCCGTGGCAGCCGGGTTCGACACCGTCACCGGCAGGTTACGCGGATCGTTGCGCGCGTCGTTGGGCACGCCCACCGCAGCTTCAAACAGCCGCAGAGCCGCCTCGGTGCGCTCAATGGTGACCGCCCCGGTCGGCGTGCGCGACGTCAGCACGCGGTCCGTGCCCGCCATCGGGCGATAGGTCAGGTCGTCGCCATTCCACAGGCCATCGACGATGACCTCAGTCGGCGTGCCGACGGGCCGGCCGAGCGAGTCGACGGCCTGCGGCTTGCCCTCTGCGTCCAGGGACAGCGCGGCATTGAGCGACGGATACCCGAGGAAGCTCAGGCGCTGCTGGATGCGCGCCACGTCCAGCGGATTGTTCGGGGGTGTAAAGCCACGCGCGTGGCTGCCGACGGTGCCGCGAAGGTTGATCAGGCTCATGCCTGAATTGCCGCCGCCCGTGCTGCTTTGCGCCGTCAGGTCCGTGGTGTCGGTGAATCGTGCTTCCTGGAAGCCGATGTCGAGGTTCACCGTGATGACGTCGTTGACCTCGCGGCCGTTGACCGTCTTCACGCGCACCATCACCGTGCCGCTGGAGCGACCCGCCAGGACGCTGTTGTCCTTCTGGACCGATTTGAGGTTCAGATCCGAGACGAAATAGAACTTGCCCGTCTCTTCGAACTTCTGCGCCCCGACGTTGGTGGTGCTGGAGTCGGCCTGGACGACCTCCCAGTTCTCGCCGTACTTGAAGGCCAGCACGTGGCCGTTGCTGAAGTCGCCGAAGTACTGGGTGTCGTAGTAGGCAGCCGCCCCGGTGTCCGAACGTGTGCCGTCTGTCAGCTCGCGGTGGACGGACTCCGTCACCATCTTGAAGTCCGGGTTCAACTCGTCGATGACGATGCCCTGCGCCGCCAGCAACTGGCGGAGGTTGACCTCGACGACGTCGCCGTACTTCTGCCGCTCCATCGTGACGGTGGCGTCGATCGCCAGTTCACTGGAGGCGATGTCATAGATGGCACCGAAATACGAGCCGGCGCCGTACGGGCCGTCATAGCGCTGCGGTTGCGCGTTCGCCACCGGCGTGAACGACGTGCCCCGCGCGGGGCGCAGGTCGACCGGAGTGGACTTGAGCTGGCCGGCCGCATCAGCCTGGATAGCCGCTCGGATGAGCCCATAGGTGTCCCACACGAACACCGCGTCGTACATCCTCCCGGTGAAGCTCGCGTTGGCAACACCTTCGTCGATCCACACGTCGGCGTAGAGCTTGGTGCCCTGCCCCATCGACAAGGTCAGCCCCTCGATCGAACCGCCCAGGATGGGCGTGGTGGCGCCCAGGAAGGTCGGCGTGCCGAACGGGTCGCGCACGATGCCGATCTTGCCGCCGATCTGCTTGCCGAACTGGTCGTCGTTCATCCAGTGCGGGTCGTTGAACACAAAGTTGTAGTCGGCCACCAGTGCGTACTGCACGCCTTCATAGGTGACCAGCACCGTGCTGTTGGCGCGCTGGATACCCAATTGGTGCTTGCGTTGCAGCCATAGCGGGTCGGACACGGGTTTGAGCACCGGCGTGGCGACGTTCACCGCATTGGTGAGCGTGCCGTCGGCAGCCACGGTCCATTTCAGCGCAGCCAGGCCGTTGTGGGGGTCCTTGGAGTTGGAGACAAGGAACTCGCCGGGTCGGGTGCCTTCGACGACGTCCAACGGGCCCCTGCCCAGGAGGTTCGGATACGTCAACTGTTTGATCGCGACGGGCGGCACACGGCCGGTGCGGGTGACGATGCCCATCAGGTCGATCACGTACACGTTGCCTCTCTCGGCGATGCGCCCGCTGGTGGAGATGCGTTGCTGCGAAGCCGTGATGGCCAGGTAGCGGTTGTCGCTCACCGCCAGGTCGAGGTAACCGTGGGGCGCCACGACGCCTGGCAGGTTGAGCACCTGCTGGTCCCTCAGGAAGCCGCGGGCACGCTGGTCGGCGTTGACCCGAATCAGACGACCGGATGTTTCGCTCAGGCGGTGGCCTTCCGAGACATACAGCCAGCCGTTGGCCAGCGCCATGCTGGTGATGTTGGCTCCCGAGTTGACGACGCGCACGGTGTGCACCACCGTCAGCGTCGTGGTGTCGACCACGTAGATCTTGCCGTTAACGCCGGCGATGTAGGCGAGCGTCAGGTCGTCGCTGAAGACGATCTGGTCCCGCTTGTCGCCATGCAGGCGCAGGCCGGCACCCGTCTCATCGAGGGTGAGCGACTTGACGTAGTTGAGCTGGCTGTTGCTTGAAGTCTTGAATATCAGCACGCCCGTGGACTGCGTGACCAGGGTGACGCGTTCGAGCTTCACCAGTTCGACTGGCCGGCTCTTCACACCCGTGCGGTCGTAGACGATGCGGGCCTGCCCGTTCGGGCGGCCCATCAGGCGTTCGATCACCACGTTGTGCTGCGACAGCGCAATGTTGGCCGGCAGCGTCACGACCACCGTGCCGTCCTGTTGCAAGGTGGCGTCGTACGAACGCCAGACCAGGCCGCGCTCCGGTGCGCCGCCCGAGCGGGCGAAGGCATCGCCCAGCGGTTCCAGCCAGATCTTGATCCTGAAGTTGTTGTTCTGCGGCGAGGCAGGCGGGCGGATGTTGTCCGCACGGATCGTGAGTTGACGCGAATTCACGTCGTACTCGGTGCTGCGGATCACCGGCGAGGTGGCTGTCAGCGGCGGCAGCACGGGCACGTTGAGTGTGATGCGGCCATTGGAGCCGATGACGCGCGGCACGTTGAGTTGGTACGCACCGTCGAACGTGTACTTCATGACCGACAGCGGCGAAGCCAGCGTGGCGAACACGCCGTAGATGTCGGCGCCTCCTCCGAGCGAACCACCCAGCGTAGCCCCCATGGCCATGGACGCGCAGTACGAATGCTGGGCCCAGATCGCGTCCCAGTTCAGCATCACGGCGGTGATCTGCACTTCGCCGGTCTGCACCTTCACGCTGGCCTTGACGCTGGTGACCAGCACCGAGCCGTACCCCAGCACACCAGGGTACGGCGGGCTGGAGGTGCGCGCGATGCCATCGACACCGACGAAACCGTTGTCCACCAGCCACCAGGTGTCGTGCTCGACGCCGTCGGCGTCGAGGATCACGCCCTTGCGCCAGAACTGCACCTCGGTGCCGGCCTCGACGGTCGAGCCCACATTCAGCGCCAGTTGCAGCGGCAGGCTGCTCTCTTCCACGCCGATGTCGATCGAGAACGCGGCGAGCGCGTCGAGCGATTCCTGCGCCGGCAGCGGCATGCCGAGCTGGTCGAAAGTGAGGCGGTGGATCTCCACCTGCGCGTCCTGCGCCAGCGCGCCCGGCGCCACCATCACGAGGTTGCCCTCGGCGTCTTGCACCGCGCCGCCTGCGGCGGCATTCACCAGCGTGCGGCCGGTGGTCGCCGCCACGACACGCAACACGATGTTGTGCTGGCCACCCGCATGGATGACGCTGACGACGGCCGTGCCTTCTCCACGCGAGACGATCAAACCGTCTTCCGAGATCTCGGCCACAGCCGAGTTGGAGACGAAGTAGCGCGTGCCGCTTTCGTGAGACGAGATGTTGTCGCCCAGGATCGAGGTGGCGCGCAGCTGGCGCTGAGCTCCGCCCAAGGCCAGCACGATCGCGCGCGGGTACACATCGACCTCAAAGCCTTCTTCGTTCTTGAAAGAGACCTGCGTCTGGTAGCTGGCCGTGACGACGTTCACCGCCTCGATGCCCTTCGCGGACACGTGGACGATGGCGTTGCCCTCACCCAGGCCGCGCACCAGGCCGCTGGCCGAGACGGCCGCCACCGCGGTGTCGCCGGTGGAGAGCGTGAGGTAGGTACCCGAGAGCACCACGCCAGACTCGTCGGCGAAGTCGCCGGTGATGCGCAGTTGCCCAGCCCCGCCCACGCGCACGTTGCCCAGGCGTTCGATGTTGATGCGCACCAGGGCCGCGTCGCTGATGTTCACGCTCAGTTCGATGGGCGCGGCACTGGCGTAGCCGTCATCCGCTTGGAGCGTGATCGTGGCCAGGCCCGAGTAACCCGCTTCGGGCGTGAACTCAAGGAAGCCGCCCGTGCCCACGATGCGGGCCGTGCCATGCGTGGCGCCGACCACGCGCCAGAAGATGTCGTCGGATTCCCAGTCACGCGCCACGTCTTCGAGCGCGCGACGGGTGTCCAGGTCCACGTGCGTGCGCAGTGCCGGGCCTTGCGGCAGCGGCAAGGCCACCGGGGCCTGGTTCGCACGCCAGCCGTAGTTGGCGTAGAGCACCTGGCGGTCGGTCACGCTGACTGTGCCGTCGCCATTGAGGTCGCCCGCCAGGTTGCCAGCGGCACGCGCTTGCTCCCAGGCCGCGCTGTCATCGCCATCGACGATGCCATCGCGGTCCAGATCGCCAGCGAGTGAGATGCGCACGCTGGCCGCACCCGTGCCTTGCAGGGTCAGCAGCTTGAGGCCCGCTTCGGTGACGCGAAGCAGCGTGACGGTGCGCGCCCCCTGGGCCACCTGGCCCAGCACCGTGGCGCCTTCGGCTGCGAGTTGCAGCGCAGCGCCGGTGGTTTCGACCGCGATCACGACAGCGCCGCTGGCACCGGCCGTTTTCACGGTGGAGGCCAGCTCGCTCTCGCGCACGATGAAGCTCAAGTTCACCAGCGTGCCGTCAACGAGCGTTCCGCTCCAGGTGTTGGACGGCGATGCCGCGCCAGCCAGCCAGCCCACCGCAGCCCCCAGGCTCGCGGTGATGGGGTCGTTGAACAGCTCGCCGCCATGGCGGTAGCCGTACTGCGTGCCGATGTCGGTGCTGTAGAGGCTGCGCGCAAGCACCAGGCGGTCCTGCGCGTCGTAGCGGTAGGCCACCGTCTGCACGGCGCCGCCCGCCTGCGGCCCGGACACGCGGTCGATGCGACCTGCGGCGTCCCGGATGAACTCGATGCGCTGGGCCACGTCGGCACTGCCGACGAGAGCGATGCCGGCATCGGACACCAGCCACTGCGCACCATCGGCGAAGGCGATGCGTTGCACTTGGCCTTGGGCGTCGAGGCTGTAGCGCGTGCCGTCGGGGCCGGTGAGCACGTAGCCCTGCGGCACCCATGGCAGGCCAGTGGTGCGATCGAGCAGGCGCTGGCCCTGGCGTTGCAGCGATACGGGCTGGGCTTCGTCGCCGTTGTGGGCGGAAAGCGTCCAGCCGTTGCTGGTGCTGAACACCGGCCGGTAGACCACCGGCGCGCCGGGCTGGCTGCCCAGCGTGTCGGCCTGCGTGTTCAAGGTGAAGCCCAGGTATTGCGTTGCGGCGGTCGGCTGCGACAGGCTGGCCGGCACTTGCAGCCACACGCGAGCGCCTTCCAGCCACGGCTGGACCAGGCCCAGCGCGGTGAGCCCGCCCTGGTCATGCGTGAGGCGAGTGTCCAGCGCGGGCAGCGCCCAATTGCCGAACTCGTCCGATGACCCACTTTGGGCGTCGAGGCTGCGGGTGAGCGCGAAGGCATGGCCGCCGAGCTGGAACACCGCATCGGTGGCATTGGCCTGCGTCAGAGCCTTGTCCTGCGAATCGACCAGCACACGGGCGCTGATCTCGGTGGTACGGCCGGAGAGGTCCCAGGCGAGCAGGCGGAGTTGGTACACGCCGTTGGCGAACAAACGCGGGTCGAGCGAACCCAGCGACACCAGGCCACTCGCGCTGGTGGCGGCGTAATCCTGGCCAGACATCCGCTGCCAGGCGGCGTCGTCGATCTGCTGGCCGTTAGACGGCGCGATTTCCAACACCCAGCCCATGAGCTGGCGGTCACCGATGCGCGCTTGCAGCGCGGTGCCTTCGCTGAAGACCACCGGCATGTCGCTGCCGGTGTCGAGCGAACCGGCCCACTGCACTTGCGGCGCGGCGGCGTCCAGCGGGTCGCGCACGCGGATCGTCTGCGACTGCGTGCCGACGAAGCCGTCGGCATCGGTGGCGGTGACGCGCATCTCCACCAGCCCCGGGGCGGTGGCGGTGATGCGCAGGCGGCCTTGCGAATCCAGCGTGGCGGGCATCCAGTCGGCCGCGCCGATGGCGGTGCCACGCACCTGCACCACGGTGCTGACGACCGGGCTGAACGAGGTGGCACGCACCGTGGCCAGCACGGTCTGGCCCGGCAGCACCGGCGTGCTGGGGGTGGTGTTGACGAGGATCTTCGGCGCGTTGGCGTTGGCCTCGGCCACCACACGCAGCGTGAAGCTTTGCGTCGCGGTGTTGCGGCCATCGTTGACGCGGGCGAACACGACGAAGTCACCGACTTGGCCAGGGCCCGGCGTCCAGTTCAGGAAACCGGCCGCGGCGTCGTAGCTCGCGCCCTCGGGCAGGTTGGTGAACGAAACAGTGAGCGCCTCGGTTTGCACGGCGCCGTCGGCATCGCCGACGCGGATGGCACCGATGGCTGCGGTGCCGCCCTTCACCACCGGCAGGCTGAAGCTTTCGCCGACGAGCAGCGCGCGGCTCGTGGTGACGATCTGCGGTTCGCGGTTCACGTCGAACACGCGGACCTGCACCGTGCGCACCGTGGTCACGGTGCCGTCGGTCGCATTGAAGGTGAACGTGAACGCGCGGTTGTCGGCTTGCGCGTTGTTCACCGTCTCGGCGTCGGGGGTCCACTCAAAGTAGCCGCTGGTGGCGTCGAAGAACACGCCGGCCGGCCGGCTCGCGTCATGGACGAGCGACAGGCGTGTGGCGTCGTTGTCCGCGTCGGTGGCGACGATGTTGAATGACAGCGTGTCACCTTCCCGGATCAATTGCAGAGGCATCGGCAGCAAGCGCGGCGCCTGGTTGGTGTTGCGCACCACGAGGTCGATCTCACGGGTGACGCTGGCCGAGCCGTCGCCCGCACGCACCACCAGGCGGTAGTGGCCCGGGTTCGTGCCGTTGGTGTTGTCGGACTGCGCGGCAAAGAGCCCCGGCGTCCAGCGCAACACCAGGCGAGTCTGGCCGTTCGAGCCCTGCATCGGCTCCAGCGTCATGCCACCCGGCAGGCCGGTGATGGACCAGTTCAACAGATCGAAGTCAGCGTCGAGGGCCGACAGCTCGATGGTCAACGGCGCACCTTCGTTGCCCGTCACTGTGGTCACAGAGCCGGCCAGCGGGTCGCCGTCGATCGTGCCACCCGAGGCAGCCACCGCAATCCATTGGGGTGCCAAGTTGCTTGCACGCACCACTACGCGCAGGTCAGCCACGGTGGTGCTGGGCACTGGCGGGTTGTCGAGGTCGGGGATGTAGCCAGCGTCCTGCGGCGGCAGGCCGCTGTCGGTCACTTCGAGGCTCAGGTCGTGCACGCCCGCTTGGGCTGCCGTGGGCGTCCATTCGATGTACGCGTGGCCGTATTGCGGTTCGCGAACGATGACCGCGCCGGCAGGCAGGCCTTGGGCGGCATAGTTCAGCGCGTCCTGGTCCAGGTCGCTCACGAGGATCGGGATGCGGATCTGCTGGCCCACCACCACAACAGTCTGGCGCGGCACGGTGATGACCGGCGCCTCGCTCGGGCTGCGCACGGTGACAACGAAACTCTGCGCCTCGGCAAGCACCTGGTTCACGTCGCCGTCGCCGTTGTCCTGAGCGGTGACAGTGAGGGTGTAGTCGCCACGGTGGCCTGCACCTGGCGCGAAGCGGATCACGCCGGCGACGGTGCTGCTGCCCGGTTGGCTGATCTGCACGTAGCTCGCGAACGGCGGCAGGCCAGCGATCGTCAGCGTGATCGGGTTGCCGTCGGCATCGGTGGCGCTGACCGGAATCTCCAGCACCGCGCCACGGTCAACGAAGGCGTTGGTCAGCGCGCCGATGGCCGGCGCGCGGTTGGCGTTGCTCACCACGATGGGCAGCACGATCTGGCTCGTCAGCGGCGTGCCGGTGCCATTGCCGTCGTCGGTGGCGGTCACCGTGACGTAGTAGGTGCCGGCCTGGGCATAGCCCGGCGTCCACACCAGCTCCAGCGTCTCGGTGTCGAAACTCGCACCCGGCGGCAGGCCACTCACGTCGTAGGTGACGGTGGCAGGCGTGCTTTCGTCGCCACCAGAGGCACCGCCATTCACCTGGCGGATCTTGGGCTGGAAGTCGGGGTTGTCGGGGTCGGCGGCGAAGACGCTCACGCGCAGCGACTGGCCTTCCAGCACTTGCCAGGTCTCGACCGCGTCGAACACCGGCGCGCCATTGGCGTTCAGCACGTTCAGCACCAGCTCACGCGTGACATGGGTGGTGACCGGCGCGCTGCCGTCGGCCGGGGTGTAGAGGGCCGTCAGCGTGATCGGCAAGCGCATCGTGCCAGCCACGGCATAGCCAGGCGTCCACTCGAACCAGCCGGTGTCGGTGTTGAGCAGGGCGCCGCCCGGCAGCGCGGTGCTGTCGTAGTTCAGCGTGATGGTGGTTCCGTCTGCCTGGCTCAGCCCGCCCGGCATGCTGCCGGGCAATTGAAGGGCGAAGCGTTCCCCTTCGCGCAGCGTCTGCGGTGCGATCTCGGCGAGCGCCGGCCGGGCGTAGCCCTGCGTCACGTGCAGCGTGAAGCTCTCGGTGACGGTGTGCTTGCCGTCGGTGGCCACCACGGTGATGTCGGTGTAGTCGCCCGCCTGGTCGTAGCTCGGTGTCCAGCTCAGCACGCCGGTGGCGGCGTCGTAGCGCGCACCGGCCGGCAGATTGCGGATCGAGACCGTTACCGCGTCGCCATCGACATCTCCCGCCAGCAGCGGCAGCGCAAGGGCTTGGCCCTCGGCGAGCGTGATGTCACCCAGGGTGTCGATCGTCGGGCGGTGGTTGGCACCTTCCACGGCGATCGTGTAGCGGCGCAGCGCAACGCCACCTCGGCTGTCGATCACACGCACCAGCACTTCGCTGTCGGTGCGGTCGCGCGAGTTGGGCGTCCAGTGCAGCGTGGCGCGGTTGCCGTAGCCGGTGGCCGTGCTTTCCACCAGCGCGTCCTGCGCCAGCGTCAGGCCTTGCGGGGCCTGCACCAGTTCCCAGAAGAAAAGGTTGCCATCGGTGTCGGCCGCCTGCAGCGTCGCAGACCAAGGCTGGCCCGCAGTGGCCGAGGGCAGTGCATTGGAGTTCGGATTGATCTCGTCCACCAGGCTCACCGTGGGCGGGGTGTTCGCATAGGGCACGGCGTAGATGCCGTGGCCGAGGTTGAACTTGACCAGCGCACCAGTGCCGGGTGCCGTGCCGAACGAATCGGCCGGACGCACCGAGACCGTCTGCCGCGCAAGCGTTGCGCCCACCGCGAGGCGGTTGCCGCTGCCTTGCAGCGCGGGGTTGAGGTCGATGATCCACAGGTCGGACTGGTCGCCCGTGCCCTGCGTGCCGCCCACCACGGCGCCGCCGAAGTAGCGGCCCGGGTCGAGCAGCAGCATCAGTGGGCCGCGGAGGTCGTCGGTGCCGATGTTGGTGATGCTGACGTCGTAGCTGACTTCACCGGTCGCGCGGTCGGCGCGGGTATCGAAGAACTCGAGTCGCACCGTGTTCGTGAGGTCGGCCACCGTCATGAAGGCGACCGTGTAGGTATCGGCCAAGCGGATCTGCGCGGCGCTGCGAATCTGCGGCAGCACCTCCAGCATCCAGCCACCCGCCGGCAGGTCGGGCAGCGTGAGGATGGCCGAGCGCGAGCCCGCGTCCCAGCGGACGGTCTGCGGCTGCAGCGCCGCGCCACTGGTGGCGCCGATGGCCACGAGACGGTAGTTCGCCGTGTTGAGCACGCTGGACGGATCTTGGGCGTCGATGCCGGAAGCACCGGTCCACATGGCCTGGTCGAACGTGACCG
>JAYSYW010000290.1:0-7690 GCA_043727255.1 Rhizobacter sp.
CGTGCCGATACCTTGCTGGTACGGCAGTTCGGCCTGGCCCTCGGCCAACGCACCGACTGGCCAGACGAGCGGGTGGCGGCTGGCCGGCAGACGCATGAAGCCTGGCAGCAACTGCAAAAGACCGAGTCGCCCGAATTCGATCGTCTGACCTGCCAGAGCGTGGCCAAGCTCGACCGCTTTCTTCGCCAACAGGCGGCTGCTGGCGAGGTGGGGGCGCTGCGTCAGGCTTTGTCGACCTCGAGCCTGCGTGAAGCCGATCTCGCATTGCGCCACCGGGTGGAAAGCGCCCCGCGAGAGCTGACGAAGGACGCGCCAGGTGGCGTTTCCGCACCCACACCCACAACCGCAGGCGCGCCTGCGGAGGCACGGCCGTCGGTGGCTCCGGCCAGCCGTGTGGGTGCGGGCGTCGGGGCCCATCGCACCGAGCCGAATGGCCTTCCAGACGGCAGCTCAACCAGCGCACCAAACAGCACGTCAGCTGGCACACCAACCCGCGCGCCGAACGCCAAGCCCAACGCTTGACGCGTCAGGCAGGCGGCGCCGTTTTCTTGCGCCGCAGCAGCGACCACGCCATGGCGCCCATGGCCGCCAAACCCAGCACCAGCACGCCCCACAACCAGCCCCGGCGCGCATCGGGTGTTGAAGTGGGTGGCGCGGCCACGCGGGTCGGAGGGTAGGTCGTCTCGGGCAAGGGCTCGGCCAAGCGGGCGATGCTTTCCGGCAGCGGGTCATCGGCCTGGCGCGAGGGCATCAGCTGCGACAGCGGCAGTTCGGCCGTGGCCGCCGGCCCGCCCCAGGCCAGCTTGTAAGGCGCTGGCCCGCGTGCCAGAAACACCAGCGTGCGCGGCCGCGAAGCGATGCGCAGGGTCGGCGTTTCGGCGCCGAGTTGCGCCATGCCGGCAGGCACCTCCAGGCGCAGCATCTCGGCCGCCACGCCGCGAACCGCAATCGGCTCGGACCTCACCTCGCCTTGCGGCAGCTTGAGCCAGTAGACGGTGGCGTCTTGCAGCGGTGTCCAGTGCCGGGCCGATGCGTCGGCGGGTGTGCGGGCCTTGTGCCGAATGGCTTTGACGCGCTCGCGCAGCCGCTCGGATGTGTCGTGGCGACTGGCCTGCGCCGCAGACGGCTTTGAGCCCGCCCACAGCCGCACCCGGGCCAGCGCGTTGGCTTCGGTCGGCAGCACATGCACCTGCTCGGCACGCAGGTGGCGAGGCACGAGGTAGTCGCACTGCGTGGGGGTGCAGTGCAGGGGCGGCAGGGTCAACGTCCATTGCAGCGGCTCGATTTGCAGGCTGCGCTTCAAGCCAGTCACGTGCACGGCGGCCAGTGGCGGTGGCGTGCTGCCAGGCAGGGGCCGCAGGCGCAGGTAGGACGGGGGCAGGCCGCCCAGGTCGATCTGTGGGTTGTCGAGCCGCAGGTTTTCGTGCCTCAGGGAAAACAGTTGCACCGCGGGCCGCACGGTCTGCCACTGCTGAAGGTCGTCGCTGCGTTCGAGCACGAAGCCATACACGCCTTCGGCCACCGCCGGCAGCTGCAGGTGCAGCGAGAGCAAGGTGCCGCCCGCCCGGCGCGCGTCGATGATCCAGCCGCCTTGCTGCGCGGCATGCACCGCCGAAGCGGCGGCCGGCGCACGAAAGAATGGCACGCTGCGGCGTTGTTCGATGGCCTGGGTGGGCGGTGCCTCGGCCCAGGCGAAGGGCAGGGCTTCACCGCGTGCGTTGAGCACCTGAAGGTCGCGCAGGTCGGCCCGTTCCGCTTGCGACTCGACCTCGGGCGGCACACGCAGCGTGTGATACGCGCCGGGGCCTTCTAGCTGCAACACGGCCTCACCCGCCCAGGCCGGCGCGGTGGCCATCAGTGCCCCAATCAGCGCGCCACCCAGCGCGGCTTTGCAACGTCGAACCCAGCGCGTCATGCGTTCGCCCCTTCGGCGGTTTGCGGGCCACGCGAAGGAGGCACCGGCGCGAAGTAGCCCACCAGCAACAGCAGCAGGCCCACCACGATGAACGACACGATGCGGTAGAGCCCGCCGCTGTCGGCCAGTTCAACAAAGAACAGCTTCACCACGACGACGCCGAGCAAGCCCGCGCCCACGCCCCACACCAGGCGGTGCAGGCGGCGGTGGCCGAGCAGCATCAATGCCACCCCCACCAGCGACCACGCCACCGACAACGCGGCCTGTGTCAGCGTCGAGTCGAACAGCGCATCGACGTTCCAGTCCACGCCCGCCCAATGGTGGCAAGTGCGCAGCACCATGCCGGTGTAAAGCGCGAAGGCGACCACGCCCAGCCCGCCGATCACCACGCGGTGCGATGCGCCGGAGCGTGGTGAATTTGGCGTGAGCGGCAGCGCCGTGTACCAGAGCGCCATGGCCAGCAGCACCAGGCCTTGGGCCAGTTCCAACGGGTTCAGCAATGGCACATAAGGCAGCGGCGCCGCCGTGCCGGGCAGCGCATTGCTGACCCACAGCCACAGCAGCAGGTACAGCGCGACCGGCGCGCAGGCGGCCAACAGGTAGGTGTCGCGGAACGCGCTCAGCGGCCAGCGCGCCAGCAGGCGCGGCCGGCTGATCAGCGCCAGCACGGCGGCCGGCACCAGCGCCCAGCCCAGCGCCGGCCAGGTGCTGCCGGGTTCGCCCCAGCCAGTTGTCCACGCCTGCACCTGCCGCGTGGCCAACAACACAAACAGCCAGAAGCCGACCACATGCAGCGGCTTCAACCACTGCGTGCTGAGCCAACGCGGTTGTGCACGCAGCAACACCAAGTGCCAAGCCAAGGCGAATGGCCACGCGAGCCAGCCGAGGTGCAGGGCCGGTTGCGCGCCAGTGAGCGCCGGCCCCATCCACGCGGCCAACACCCAGCCCGGCACGGTGAGCGCGCTGGTCTGGCCCAGCAGGGCCCAACCCCGCCAACGCGCCAGGCTGCTGACGCCGAGTGAGCTGAGCGTGACCCACAGTGCCAGCAGGGCCGGTGCAAAAGGCAGCCATGCGTCACGCATCAACAGCGTGCGCCAACCGTCGGGCGGCAGCACCTGCGTCCACCACAGCAGCGACCATGCGACGACGGCCCAGTGCAGGGCCGGTTTGCGCAGCCAGGGTGCGGCCGACGCTTGCTTGGCCGCCGACTGCAGCGCATCGCCCGCCAGCAAGCCGGTGAACGTCAACAGCAGCGGCACCCACAGCGTCAGCGCTTGCGGCGTGCCGGCCACTGGCTCGGCCCACAGCGCGGGGCCCACGATCAGAAACGACAGGCCGGCCGCGAGCTGCAAGATGGCCCAGGCCACCACCACCGGCCCGTAGGCTTTGCGCAGGCCGGGCCACAACACGGCCAGCCCCATCGCGGCCATCACCGCGCTGGCCCAGGTGGGCAGCAGCGTGAGCCATGGGATCGACGCCAGCGCGGCAAGGCCGATCCACAGCGTGGCCACACTGCCCGCCGCTTCCCAGCGCGCGGTGGGCTCGGGCTGCGCGCGCCGGCTCACGCCGAACATCGCCAGCGCGCTTGTCGCGAGCAAGGCCATGCCGAGCACCGAGCCGGTCAACAGCGGCATGCCGGCCCTTGAGTCCACGCCGAGCGAATCGACCAACTGCAAGCTTGCGGCCACCAGCACCGCCAAGCCGAAGGCGCGCGCATACGGCCGGTGTTGGCGGGTGCCGAGCCAGAACATGCCGGCTGCTTCGATGGCCCAGGTGGCGCCGGTCCATTCACCTTCGAGCGCCAGCGGAATGGTCAGCGTGCCGAAGATCACGCTGACGATGGCGTAGGCCTCGCCCAGCAACGAATACCGCACATGGCCGCTGCGCATCAACGTGCCACCGAGCAACAGGTAGAACAGCGCGAAGCCGAACGAAGCCCAGGCCGGGCCGAAAGCATCGCCCTTCACCAGCAGGTGCTGCAAACCGTAGCTGGCCAGGGGCACACCGAACACGAGGGCGCTGTCGACCCGGCCCACGTCTTTCAGCGCTTCGGCCGCGCGTAGCGACAAGGGCCGGCCCGCACCGCCAGCGTCGCCTGTGGCCAGCGCCCGCCGCGCAAACAGCACGCCGATGGCGGTGAAGAGGGCAAAGAACAGCAGCAGGAAGAACTGGGTGCTCGGGTACAGCGTGGCCGTGTAGTGCTTGTCAGCCCACGCGCCGGCCAGGGCGAAGGTGCCCACGAAGCCGATCAGGTTCAACGGCCGCCAGGCCTTGAACCATGCGACGCAGAAGATGCCGAGGTCGAGGATGGCGAGGTAGCTGAACAGGGCGATGTGGTTGCCACTGCCGGTGGACACCAGCACTGGCGCCGCGAAGCCCTCGATCGCCGCCACGTAGGCCAGCCACGGCGCGTTTTGCGCCACGGCCAGCACCGCGCTGAGCACCGCCACCCCGAACAGGAAGGCGAAGGCAAGCTCGGGCGGCAACAGGTGGCTGAGCTTCAGCGCCGAAAGCGTCGTCAGGTAGAACACGCCGATGCCTGCGCCTTGCAAGATCAAGCCGTAGCCACTGCCGCCGGCTTTGTCGAGCCGTTCACGCAGCCGCCAGCCCAGGCCCATCAGCGCAGCGCCGAACAGGGCCACGCCGGCATAACGGAGTTCCACCGGCACCGTGACGCGTTCGGCCGCGTAACGCAGCAAGAAGGCCAGGCCCAGGAACAGGATCAACACACCGACCTTGACGATGGTGTTGCCCCCGAAGACCCAGCGGCTGATGAAGGGCGGCAGCCTGTCTTGAAGGCTTGGCGCGGGGTCCTTGGCATGGGCAGGCTGCGGCCGGAGGGGGACGGCAGGTGCAGGTGCTGGCGCATTCACGTGCGATTCGCTGGCGTTGGCGAGAGGTGCGGTGGCGGCCATCGTGGCCGGTTCTTCTTCAGTGGCCGGGAGCGGCTCGAAGTCGAACTTCAGCAGTTCGGGCGGCGCGGCGTCAGCGGTCAGCGGCACGCGGGTGGTGGCCGCTTCGGTGGCCACAGCGGGTTGGCTGGGCGGAAGGTCAAAGGCTGTGGGTGCAGCCGGCTGAGACAACTCGGCCGGCGCGGCCGCGGTGGACAGAGGCGATGCGGCCTGTTCGCGTTCGAGGCGCCGCACCTGGCTGTGCAAGGCCGCGACCTCGTGCTCCAACTGCGCCACGCGTTGTTCCAGCGGGGATGAGGCCGTAACGCCCGACGGTTCCGGGTTGCCCACAGCCGCAGGCTTCTTCGGCCACATCAGCGCGCCGACAGCAAACCCCAGCAGCGCCCCGACGATGGCCCCGAACAGTTCGCCGCCCAAGGCACCCAACACCAGACCCACCAAGCCCAAGACGAACTTCATTCCCACTCCCGCTGCTTTGCTGCGGGCGATTATGGAAGGCCACCCCGGGGTCCACGGGGCGGCAGGTACCCCATTCAGCGGGCGGCTTCAGGGTGTGGCGAGCGGCCACTGTCGGTCTGTCGCAGTGATGCCTTTTGCGCACCGCCGACGGCGCCTCCAGCGTTCAGCGCCTGAGGCGCTTCAGCGGCAAGACTCGGTCGTTGCGGCAGCGGGGCACGAGCTGTAGTTGCTTTGCAGGTCCACGCCTTCGCCGTTGCGGCCGTAGAGCGCCAGGGTCTTCTGGTCGTTCGGTTCGATGCGGGTGCCGGTGTTGTGCAGCGACACCGTCGCGCTGCGTGCGGCCGGACGCAGGCTGCGTTCACCCAGGCGGCCGCTGCCGCCCTGGCCGCAGTCGGCACGGCTGCCGCAAACGGTGGCGCCGTTCAGGCCCATCGGCCCGCGTGAGAAGGTCCAGGCGGCCTGGAAGCTGCCGGTGGCGTTGCTGGCGATGGACAGGCTGCGCAGGGCGCTTTGCGAGGCGGCATCGATTTCGGGCCAGGGCAGTGTGGGCATCGCGGCCCAGACCGGTGGCACACCCTCCACATCGACATCGAATTCGCTCTTGCCCGCCAGCACGAAGGGTGTGGTGCAGGCGGTGTCGCTGTACAGCGAGATCGTCACGCTGCGGCCACCGCGGTAGAAATTGCGGATCACCGCGTCACCCGCAGAGCCCTGCGGCAACGCGATCCAGGTGTCGTCGGCGCTGCGGGTCGCGCCCACCAGTGGGTCCATGCTCGCGCTGTTGCCGTGGCCGTCGGTCGTCCACAGCGACAGGCGGGGCTGGCTGGTGGCCGAGGCGTGTGTCTTGTAGTAGCCCATGGTCACGGCCATGCCGTTGAGGTCTCGCTGAGCCACCTTGGCGCAGTTCAAGCCCGACAGCGCGGCGACCTCGAAAGCCAGCGCGCGGTCGTAGTCATAGACAGGCAGGGTGGTGTCGATGCGGCGGGTGCGCTGCGCTTTGGCGCTGGCATGAATCTCAATGGGCATCAGGTCGCCCATGAACTTCCATACGCCGCTTTCCTGCGTGACGCCCATGCCGCTGCCGACCGGCATCACATCCCCTTCGGGGCTGCTGAGCACGAAGGACACGCCGCACACCGGCGCCGCGCCCGACAGGTCGCAGCGGCCAAGCGTCGGGCTCAGCATCCGCGAGCCCCACATCGGCGTGCTGCCGTCCTCACCCTGCGCAAAAAACTGGCACAACGCCTGCGCCACTTGCGTGGTGCCGGACGCCGAGCCGCCTTCCATCGACATGCGCGCACCGCTGGCCAGCGAACGCAGGATGCCCGTCGTTTCGCTGCTGCAGGCCGAGGCGCTGGCCAGGGATTGCGTCATGTGGCTGAACAGCGTCTCCAGCCCAGACAACTGCAGCGATGCCGCGCTGCTGGTCGCTGTCATCGTGCCGGAGCTGCTGCCTTGTTCGAGGTACAGGTTGCCGGTGCCCAGCCGAGGCGTGATCTGAACAAAGGCGTTGGTGTCTTGGCCGAGGGTGACACCCACGGCATCAAGCACGCCGTCGTAGCCCGTGCGGGAACCGGCTGTCAGCGCACCCGACACGAAGTCGAAGCTGCTGCTGACGCCTGCGCTGGCCAGCACGCTGGAAAGGCTGGTGCGCAACTGCGTCTGCGCGGTGGCGATGCTGCTGCTTGTCAGGGCGGACGCGGTGCCGCTCATCAGCGCGTCCGGTGCCTGGCCGGTTGCCAGCAGCACGGTGGCGGTGGTCAGCGGCGTGACGTTGGCCGTGCCGGCCCCGCCTGCCACCGAGTACACGCAGACGTAGTTGGGGCCGGCGTGGCCGCAGGCTTCGATGCGGTACGGCGCAGGGCCGCTGAGGGCCACGTTTACGTAGTGCCCGTCGGCGGCGATCGTCACGTCGGATGCGACCACCGCGCCTGTGGCGTCCAGCACGCGCAGCTTGCCATTGGTGATGGGCGCGCCCACTGCCACTGTGCCCGACAGCCCGGTGGGCGTTTCGGTTGCGCTGTTGCCCGCAGGCGGGCTGCTGCCTCCGCCTCCGCAGGCCGAAATCAACACCAGCGAAGCCAGCGAGAGGGTGTGAAGGGCGAAGAACCGGGTGGACGAGGCGTGACGCATGGGCTTCCTTTGGGCAGGTGACAGCAGAGGGGCTGCACGCCGACCTGAAATCGCGCATGGGCGCTTGCAGGTCGTGGCGGACGACCTTTCGGCTTTCGACCAAATTCGGCCCGGATGGAGGGCGCAGTTCTGATGGACGGCGCTCAGACCCGCTCTGACCGCCTCTTTGTCACACAAGCGACGCTGGCTTGGGGCGTGGCACCGGCGGCCGGCCTCAGGCAGCGAGTTGCGCCCGAAGTTCCGCAGCCTCCGCGCCGGACGCGTACACATC
>JAYSYW010000291.1:0-7673 GCA_043727255.1 Rhizobacter sp.
GGACTGCGCCAAACACAAAACCAGCGACGGTGAACAGCGCGAATCCCGTCAGGTAAGCGAGGGGACTACCGGAAATTGGCAACGGACTGGCCGGCGCAAATGCAGCAAGCAGCCCAAAGGGCGGAAACAGAACGTCGAAAATGGCGCATAAGGCATAGGCGACGCTCATAGTCACCGTCAGCGAGAGCGCCTGTACTTTCCAGGAGTCAGCTCTTGGCTCAGTAGCTGTGGGCGTTGGAGATTTCGCGTCGGCACCGGCTTTTGGCGCAGCAGCTACGGGCGTTGAGGGCTTCGCGGCCGGCGCGATCGGAGGCGGCTTCGGCGGAGCAGCTGGCGTTGCTGATGGCGGCGCGGTCGACGTGGCTTTGCCCTGTTGTCCGTCGCCTGCGGGAACAGTCACCGGGGGCACGGCGGCGGCCGCAACAGTAGGCATTTTTGGCATGGCGGCTTCGGGCTTTGAAGCAGCGGCCGGCGCAACTTTCGGCGTTGGCGCTGCAGCAGGCTTGCGTGCGGGCTCGTGTTCGCTCACCTCGATGGGTAAGGATTCGCCCGCGGGTTGAGGCCCGCGTTGGTGCACGATCACCTTGATATCGGCAACTTCGAGTCGGGTTTCGTCGTAGCGCACTGTGGCGTTTCTCGCAGCGTAATTCACTGTTGCGCTGTCGACACCCGGTACCCCGCCAATCCGCTCTTCCACTTCGTCCACGGTCAATACCGACAGCATGTCGTGCACTTCAATAACGCTAGTTTTCATCGCACTTCCTTGATGACTAAATGCCTGACGGAAACGTCTCCGGCGCCTCCCGCTCGCTCCACACCTGGCCCTCGTCCAACGTCTCCACTGCGCTGGTTTTGTCAATGTGTATGACGGCATCGAACTGCTGGGCCAAGCGGGTGTAGAAATAGTGGCCATAGGCTTGGCTGTCGTCTGCTCATGGTCGAGGCAGGCGTAGCGGTACCGTGCATGGCGCGCGGCTTCCGAAGCCTCTTCGAAGGGAGCGCCGATGTCGCGCAGCATCCGTTCACGATGACGCAACAGACGCAGCCTCGGTTTGACATATCTCAAGTGGACGCGCTGCTGCGAGGCAAAGAATCGCCTCGTCCGCTTGGCGAATTTGCCTCGCATAGCCGAAAGAACGATCATGGATTGAAGCGCATGCCCATCTGGCCTACGCGCCGCGCGGGGCGGGCCTGTTGTATGGCGTGCCAACGCTCATGTTCCCTTCTTCCTCAGTTCATTAACCGGGTGTTGCGCTTCGGACTCATCCACGAGGCGGCCCGGGCGCTGGACGTCGCGCCCAGCACCGCGTTCCGCTGGCGTCACCGCTTTCTGGCACAGGCTCAGGGCGTCAAGGCGCAGTCCCTGAGGGCATCGCCGAAGCCGATGAGACCTTCATCCCTCGGGCGCAGCGACAAGGCTCAACTCCTGGCTGTGCTGCAGCCGATGTTGGCACCCGATGTGGTCCTGTGCACCGACGGGAGTTCGGCGCTGGCCGCCGCAGCGCGCCACATTGGGGTCGAAGCACCGGGCGCTCAACATGACCTCAGGCCCGCGCGTGCAAGGGCCTTGGCACGTCCAGAACGTCAATGCGTATCACGGCCGGCTCAAAGAATGGATGCGTCGCTTCCACGGCGTGGCCACCTCGTACCTCGCCAGCTACCTCGGTTGGTTCCGGGCACTTGACCGGTCAGCACCAGCTCGCTCGCAACCCGCATCCTTGCTCGCCTTGGCTCTCGGCCGCGGCGGTCATGCTTAGCTAACGCGCAAAGAGCCTTCTTTTTGGTGGGCGTGGGCGTGGCGGCGGCCTACACATTGATTCTGGGTGTGGCCCCGGTCAACTTTCTGACCATCTATGCCTTGCAGATCGGCTCGTTCGCCGAGGTGGTGTTGCTGGCCTTCGGCTTGGTCGATGCGCTGAACACCTTGAAGGCCAAAAAGCTTGACGCCGAGCAGAGCGCCCGCGAAGCCCAACTTCGCCTGAACGACAAGTTGGAACGCCAGGTGCGCGAACGCACGCAGGCGCTGGAGCAGGCCAACCAGCGGTTGAACGATTTGGCCGTGACTGATGAGTTGACCGGCGCCTTCAACCGCCGCCACTTCAACGACTTCTGCCGCACCACGCTGGCCCGTGAGGGGCGCGACGGCGGCCTGGCGCTGTGCATGTTCGACATCGACCACTTCAAGCCCTTCAACGACCGCTATGGGCACCCGGCCGGTGATGTGGCGCTGCGCGAGGTGGCTCACGTCGTGAGCGACCAGCTTCACCGCTCGGGCGACAACCTGTTTCGCCTGGGCGGCGAAGGGTTCGTCATCTTGTTTTCGGCGGCTTCGGCCGAAGCGGCGTCGCAGTTCGCTGAGCGGCAGCGCGCGGCCATCTTCGCGCTTGACCGCGCCCATGAAGGCAGCCCGCTGGGCGTCATCTCGGCCAGCTTTGGCTTGGCCTGGTGGAGCAACGACGAACGCAGGCGGCTGACGCCCGAGGCGATGTGCCGCGCCGCCGATGTGGCCCTGTACGACGCCAAGAACACCGGGCGCAACCGCGTTGTCGTGGGTAAACGCGACACCTGGACCGGGGTTCAAACAGCGGCCTGATCGCCCCGGGCGTGGCGCGGCCGATGGCGGCGCCTACACTCTCGCGCCATGCCGATTTCAGCCCCTTCCGATGCCACGCCAACGCAACGCGCCGCCGAGTTGCGCGCGCTTTTGCAGCACCACGCCCACCGCTATTACGTGCTCGACGAGCCAGAGATTCCTGACGCCGAATACGACCGGTTGTTCCAGGAACTGCAAGCCATCGAAGCCGCCCACCCCGAGCTGCTGACACCCGATTCGCCCACGCAGCGTGTGCTCGGCAAGCTGCTCGATGGCTTTGTGCCGGTGCGCCATGCGGTGCCGATGCTCAGCATCCGCACCGAGACCGACACCGAGGCCAGCGGCGCGGCCAACTTCGATGTGCGCGTGCGCCGCGAGCTGGGCCTGACCGAAGCCGACCCGCCGGTCGAATATGCCGCCGAGCTGAAGTTCGACGGCCTGGCCATCAACCTGCGCTACGAACACGGCGTGCTGGTGCAAGCCGCCACACGTGGCGATGGCGAGAAGGGCGAAGACGTCACGCAGAACATCCGCACCATTGCGCAGGTCCCGTTGCGCTTGAATGGTTGCGACGCGCCGGTGCTCGAAGTGCGTGGCGAGGTCTACATGCGGCGCGACCAGTTCGAGGCCTTGAATGAACGCCAGCGCGAGCTGATCGCGCAGGGTGTGAAGAACGAAAAAACCTTCGTCAACCCACGCAACGCCGCTGCCGGCGCTGTGCGCCAGCTCGACCCCGGCATTGCCGCCAAGCGGCCGCTGAGCTTCTTTGCCTATGGGCTCGGTGACGTGCAGGGCTGGGAGATTCCGCCCAACCACAGCGGCTTGCTCGATGCGATGGCCGAGATGGGCTTGCCGGTGTCGTCTGAACGCGCCGTGCTGCAGGGGGCCGAGGGGCTGGTGACGTTCCACCAGCGGGTGGGTGCGCAGCGTGACGCGTTGCCGTTCGACATCGACGGCGTGGTCTACAAAGTGAACGACCGGGCGCTGCAACAGCGCCTGGGTTTCGTGTCGCGCGAGCCGCGTTGGGCGGTGGCGCACAAGTACCCGGCGCAAGAGCAGATGACGGTGCTGCGCGGCATCGACATTCAAGTCGGCCGCACCGGCAAGCTGACACCTGTGGCCAAACTCGAGCCGGTGTTTGTGGGCGGCACCACGGTGAGCAACGCCACGCTGCACAACGAAGATGAAGCTCGACGCAAAGACGTGCGCGTGGGCGACACGGTGATCGTTCGCCGCGCCGGCGACGTGATTCCCGAGGTGGTGGGCGTGGTGCTTGAAAAACGCCCCGCCAACGTCGGCGAGCCTTTCGACCTGTACCAACGCCTGGGCGGCAAATGCCCGGTTTGCGGCAGCGACATCTTGCGTGCGGAGGGTGAGGCCGATTGGCGCTGCACTGGCGGGCTGTTCTGTGCGGCGCAGCGCAAGCACGCCATCTTGCATTTCGCCGGGCGCCGCGCGATGGACGTCGAAGGGCTGGGCGACAAGCTGGTCGAGCAACTGGTGGACAGCGGCTTGATCCGCACCTTGCCCGAGCTGTACACGCTGGGCATAGCCAAGCTCAGCGCACTCGAACGCATGGGCGGCAAAAGCGCGCAGAACCTGGTGGATGGCTTGAACAAGAGCAAGCAAACCACGCTGGGGCGCTTCTTGTTTTCGCTCGGCATTCGTCATGTGGGCGAGACGACGGCGAAAGACCTGGCCAAGCACTTCGGCCAGCTCGACCGCATCATGAATGCGAGCCTTGAACAACTGCTTGAGGTGAACGACGTGGGCCCGGTGGTCGCGCAAAGCCTGCGCACCTTCTTCGACCAGCCGCACAACCGCGAGGTTGCCGAACAACTGCGCGCGGCTGGTGTGAGCTGGGTTGAAAACGACGGCACCGCCGACCTGAGCCCCAAGCCCCTGGCCGGCAAGACCTTCGTGCTCACCGGCACCATGCCCACGCTGAGCCGCGACGAGGCCAAAGATTTGATCGAAGCGGCCGGCGGCAAGGTGGCCGGCTCGGTGTCGAAGAAAACCCATTTTTTGGTGGCCGGCGAAGACGCCGGCAGCAAGCTTGAAAAAGCGCGCGAACTGGGCGTGCCGGTGCTTGACGAAGCGCAGCTTCAAACCATGCTGGCGGGTGGCTGAGCGCATGGCGCAGGGGTTGATCGGGCGTTGATTCGGCGTTGAGGGCACCCGACATGCCGGCATGGGTGGTGGGCGTCGATAGACCCGCCGCCACTGTTTCGATCCAGGGAAGAAGATGACCGTCCGCGAAATCTTGAAGATGGGTGACCCCCGCCTGCTGCGCGTCGCCAAGCCCGTGCGCGCCTTCGGCACGCCCGAGATGCAGGCGCTGATCGACGACATGTTCGACACCATGCACGCCGCCAGCGGCGCAGGCCTGGCCGCGCCGCAGATCGGGGTTGACCTGGCGCTGGTGATCTTCGGCTTTAAGCAAAGCCCGCGTTACCCCGATGCGCCCCCGGTGCCCGCCACGGTGCTGATCAACCCGCAGATCACCCCGCTCAGCGACGAAGAGGAAGACGGCTGGGAAGGCTGCCTGTCGGTGCCCGGCCTGCGTGGCGTGGTGCCACGCTTCGCCCGCATCCGCTACACCGGCTTTGACGCCGAAGGCCGCAAGATCGAGCGCGAGGTGGACGGCTTTCACGCCCGCGTGGTGCAGCACGAATGCGACCACCTGATCGGCAAGCTGTACCCGATGCGGGTGCGAGACTTCACCCGTTTCGGCTTCACCAGCGTGTTGTTTCCCGAACTGGAACCCGGCGACGACGACTGACCGGTGGCTGGGCGGCTGCTCGTCGGGGCAGGCCGATTTGCGAAGAAAGGTTTCTGCCGTCAGCCGGGCGCCACTGAGGGCCGTTGTGTGAAGACCGGAACCGGATTTCGACGCGCCGCTCCCATCTGCGAGGTTCGCCCCCATGAAAAACACCACCGCCTTCCCCGGCCCTTCCCTCCGGCTGCTTCGCCATGTCGGCCTCTCGGTTTTGCTGTTGTTGGCCACCTTGCTGGCGCTGCCGGCCTGGGCCGACCCTCCCGGCCGCGCGGGCCGCATTGCCGAGGTCCACGGCCAGGTGTGGATGTACGCCGCCGACACCGACGAATGGGTGCAAGCGCCACGCAACCGGCCGTTGACCAGCGGCGACCGCATCTCAACCGACCCGAACGCGCGGACTGAATTGCGCATTGGCTCGACCATCCTGCGGCTGGGCGAAGAAACCGATTTCGAGATCCTCGAACTCGACGACGAGCACGTGCGGGTGCGACTGCATACCGGCAGCGTGGCGGCGCATTTGCGCACCGGCGAAGCGGCGCGCGAGTTTTCGCTGGTCACGGTGGAAGGCCGGGCGCAAACGCAACTGGCCGGCAGCTACCGCTTCGATCGGCTCGATGAAGCCACCCACACCACCGCCAACGTGGGGCAACTGCACTTCCAGGGCGAGGGCGCGGCGCTCACCTTGCTGGCTGGTCAGCGTGCCGAGTTCTGGAAAGACGGGCGCACGCAATACAGCGTGACCGACCCCGTGCGCGACGCCTTCTCGGACTGGGTGGCGAGTGAAGAACGGCGCGACGGTGGCACGCTTGCCCACCGTTATGTGTCGCCCGAAATGACTGGCGCTGAAGACCTGGACCGCCATGGCCGCTGGGAACCCCACAGCGAGTACGGCACCTTGTGGATCCCACACGTGGTGGCCCCCGGCTGGGCACCGTACCGCATGGGCCACTGGGCATGGGTGCGGCCCTGGGGCTGGACATGGGTGGACGACGCGCCCTGGGGCTTTGCGCCGTTCCACTACGGCCGCTGGGTCATGCACCGCGACGTGTGGTGCTGGTCGCCCGGCCGCTATGTGGCGCGGCCGGTGTATGCGCCAGCGCTGGTGGGCTGGGTGGGCGGGCCGAACGTCAGCGTGTCGGTGTCGATCGGCAGCGGGCCTTCGGTGGGCTGGTTCCCATTGGCGCCGCGTGAGATCTACGTGCCCGGCTATCGCGTCAGCGAACGCTACATCCGCGGCGTGAACGGGGCGCACGTCACGCACATCCCCCACATCGCAACCATCGTGAACCACCCAGAGCGGGCATCCGAGCATTGGCGCTATGCCAACCGGGGCCCTCGCGGTTTGACCGTGGTGCCGGCCGGCGTGATTGAACGGCGCCAACCCGTGGCCCCCGCGCGAGCGGTGATGGGTGGCCGGGATCGGCACGACTTCGACCAGGGCCGCGTGAGGTTCGCCGCACCCGTGCAGGCCCCGCCGGCCGTGCGCCCGGCGCCTGGCATGCGCCGCCCTGAAGACCCACGCTCGGGCCGCGTCACCTTCGTGCCGACGCCACGTGTGGCCATGCCGGCCGATGCGCGCAACCCGCGTGAGTGGGGTCGGGACGGGGCGGATGACCGCCGCGACGATCGACGGGACGACCCACGCAACGAGCGGCGTGATGACCGACGAGACGACCGACGCGATGACCGCCGAGACGGCCGGCAAGACAGTCGCCGCCCAGGCTTCGCGCCGTCGCTGCCGGTGCTGCCGCCAGACGGTCGACCGCCTGAGCGCGATCGGGTGCGTTCGCAGATTGATCACGACCGGGCGCCACCGCCCATCCGCGAACAACGTGGGGCGGCTGAGCAGAATGAGTTCGATCGCGGCCGCTGGTCACCCTTTGGTGGTGAGCCGCGCGGCATTCACCGCGAGCGGCCCGCGCCCGCTGTTCAGCCGCCAGTGGTCGCAGCGCCGCAAATGCCGCCGCAGGTGCAGCCAGCAGTGCCCGCGCAGCCCGGGTTTGCGCCGCCGGTTCGGCGTGCTCCGCCCGAGTTGCCACCGCACCCAGCCCAGCCGCGCATCGAACGGGAACGTCCCATGCCCGGCCCTGCAGGTTCACCGCCGGTCTGGCGCGGGGACAACCGCTCCCCGCCGCAGGTGCGTGAGCACCGGGGCGGTCAACCTTCGGACGACCGCAGAGAACACCGTGGGCGCGGCGGCCGGGACGACCCGAACCGCTGAGGCGGCGCGGGTTGGCGTTGCAGGCTCTTGCAGGTCAGCGCAACAAGGGCCGCAAGCCCAGCCACACGTTGGCGAGCATC
>JAYSYW010000292.1:0-18825 GCA_043727255.1 Rhizobacter sp.
TGGTCTCGACCGCAGCGACGACCTGTCCGCGCGGCGTCACGTAGTGGCTGGCCGGGTAGACCACGAAGCGCGGCACTTTCTGGCGGATGCGGCCGGTGAGCGGGTCGAACAGCGACAGCGCCTCGATCTCGTCGTCAAACAGTTCGATGCGCAATGCCAGCTCTGAATGCTCGGCCGGAAACACATCGATCACATCGCCGCGAACCCGGAAGGTGCCGCGCGAAAAGTCCTGGTCATTGCGGCTGTATTGCATGCGGATCAGGCGCGAGATCACATCGCGCTGACCCATCTTGTCAGTCACGCGCGCAATGAAACGCATCTGGGTGTAATCCTCCGGCGCACCAATGCCGTAGATGGCACTCACCGTGGCCACAATGATGGTGTCGCGCCGCTCCAGCACGCTTTTGGTGGCCGACAGGCGCATCTGCTCGATGTGCTCGTTGATGGCGCTGTCTTTCTCGATGAAGAGATCGCGCTGCGGCACGTAGGCTTCGGGCTGGTAGTAGTCGTAATAGCTCACGAAGTACTCGACAGCGTTCTTCGGAAAGAACTCGCGGAACTCGCTGTAGAGCTGCGCAGCCAGGGTTTTGTTGGGCGCAAAGACGATCGCTGGCCGACCAAGCTGCGCAATCACGTTGGCCATGGTGAAGGTCTTGCCGGACCCCGTCACACCCAGCAGCGTTTGGTAGCTCAAGCCATCACGCAAGCCTTCTGACAACTTCGCAATGGCCGTTGGCTGGTCGCCAGCCGGCGGATAGGGCTGGAACAAGTTGAACGGCGAATCGGGGAAGGTGACGAACTCGCCCTCGGGTATCACCTCGCTGGGGGCGATGTCGGGAGCGGATGAGAGGTCGGCCATGGCAGATAAAATCCTTCGGTTTCCCCGCGTGGCGCCGCGTCGTGCGCCCGTGCCAAGGGCTGCAGGGCAATCGCGCAGCGTAGCCCAAAAACACATTCCGCTCTACTCACAAGGACTGTCCATGACCTCGCTGTTTGCCGCTGTTGAAATGGCCCCCCGCGACCCCATCCTGGGACTGAACGAACAGTTCAATGCCGACCCGAACCCGAACAAGGTCAACCTCGGCGTGGGCGTCTACTACGACGACAACGGCAAGCTGCCGCTGCTCAAGTGCGTGGCCGAAGCTGAACGCCAAATGCAAGAAGCGCCCAAGGCGCGCGGCTACCTGCCGATCGACGGCATCGCGGCTTATGACAAAGCGGTTCAGGCGCTGGTGTTCGGTGCCGACAGCCCCGCCGTCAACGAAGGACGTGTGGCCACGGTGCAAGGCATTGGCGGCACCGGCGGCCTGAAGATTGGCGCTGACTTCCTGAAGCGCCTGAGCCCGAACGCCCAGGTGCTGATCAGCGACCCCAGCTGGGAAAACCACCGCGCGTTGTTCACGAACGCCGGCTTCAACGTTGGCACCTACCCCTATTACGACGCCGACAAGCGCGGTGTGAACTTCGTCGCCATGCTCGCGGCGCTGAACAGCGCGGCCGCCGGCACCATCGTTGTGTTGCACGCCTGTTGCCACAACCCGACCGGCTACGACATCACACCCGCTCAGTGGGACGAGGTGGTGCAGGCTGTGAAGTCGCGCAACTTGGTCGCCTTCCTCGACATGGCCTATCAAGGCTTTGGCGAAGGCATCGTGGAAGACGGCGCGGTGATCGGCCAGTTCATGGCGGCGGGCATCAACATCTTCGTGTCCACCTCGTTCTCGAAGAGCTTCTCGCTTTACGGTGAACGCGTCGGCGCGCTGAGCGTGGCCTGCGAATCAAAGGAAGAAGCCGGCCGGGTGCTGAGCCAGCTCAAGATCGTCATCCGCACCAACTACTCGAACCCGCCGACGCATGGCGCGCAGGTGGTTGCCACCGTGCTTACCACGCCGGCTTTGCGTTCGATGTGGGAAGAAGAATTGGCCGGCATGCGCCAACGCATCAAGCAGATGCGTGTGGCGTTGCAAGACAAGCTGCAGGCGGCCGGCATCAAGCAAGACGTGAGTTTCATCACGCGCCAGAAAGGCATGTTCAGCTATTCCGGTCTGTCCAAAGACCAGATGCAGCGCCTGCGCAGCGAGTTCGGCATTTATGGGGTTGATTCAGGCCGCATCTGCGTGGCCGCGCTGAACAGCAAGAACATCGACGCGGTGGTCAGCGCCATCGCCAAGGTGAGCTGAAACCGGTTGACGCACAGGGAAAGCCCGGCCACCTGCGTGAGGGGCAATTTCGCCCCTTTTCGAGGCTTTCGTCACCCGGAAGTGCTGCACGATGGGCACCGCCCGCCTAAAATGGTGCATCGCACAAAAGCGATTCGTGCCCCCTGAAATTTCGAGTTGACGAGGAACCTCCATGCTGTATCAACTTTACGAATCCCAGCGTGCGTTGCTGAGCCCATTTTCTGAATTCGCCAGCGCATCGGCAAAGCTCTACGCCCACCCGCTGTCCCCCTTCACGCACACGCCGCTGGCGCATCGCGTGTCGGCTGGCCTGGGGTTGGTGCACCGGCTGGCGAAGGAATACGAAAAGCCACAGTTCGACATCACGTCAGTGAACGTGCATGGCGTGAACGTGGCGGTACAAGAGCAAGTCGCGCTTGAAAAGCCTTTCTGCCGGTTGCTGCGCTTCAAGCGCTTCACCGATGAAACCGGGCTGCTGGCGAAGATGAAAGAGCAGCCCACCGTGCTGGTGGTTGCACCTCTGTCTGGCCACCATTCCACGCTGCTGCGCGAAACGGTGCGTGCGCTGTTGGTGGACCACAAGGTATTCATCACCGACTGGACCGACGCCCGCATGGTGCCGCTCGACGCCGGCCCGTTCCACCTCGACGACTACATCTACTACGTGCAGGATTTCATCCGCCACGCGGGCCCCAACGTGAACGTGATTTCGGTCTGCCAGCCCACGGTGCCGGTGCTGGCCGCCGTGTCGCTGATGGCCAGCACGGGCGAAGAAACGCCAAGCACGCTGACGATGATGGGCGGCCCGATCGACGCCCGCCTGAGCCCGACCGCGGTCAACAATTTGGCCACGAACAAGAGCTATTCCTGGTTCGAGAACAACGTGATCCACCGCGTGCCGGTCAACTATCCGGGCGCCGGCCGGGCTGTGTACCCAGGCTTCCTGCAGCACAGCGGGTTCATCGCCATGAACCCCGACCGCCACCTCAACTCGCACTACGACTTCTTCCTCGACCTGCTGCGTGGCGACGATGAAAGTGCCGACTTCCACCGCACCTTCTACGACGAGTACAACGCGGTGCTCGACATGCCGGCCGAGTACTACCTCGACACCATCAAGACGGTGTTCCAAGACTTCGCCTTGGTCAACGGCACCTGGGTAGTCGATGGCCAACTGGTGCGCCCGCAAGACATCACCACCAGCGCCGTGTTGACGATCGAAGGCGAGCTGGACGACATCTCGGGCGCCGGCCAAACCCGCGCCGCGCACGACCTGTGCACTGGCGTTCCGAAGGCGCGCCAGTTCCACTACGACGTGGAAGGCGCCGGCCACTACGGCATCTTCTCGGGCCGCCGCTGGCGCGAGAAGGTCTACCCGGTGCTGCGTGATTTCATCGCCAGCCACCAGGCCGCCAAGCCGGCCACCAAAGCCGTCGAAACCAAGGGCGAGGGGTTGTCGGACGAGGCACCCGCCAAGCCCGCCGCCAAGCCCCGGGCGAAGGTCGCCGCACAGCCTGCAACCAAAGCGGCAACCAGCGCGGCCACCAAGGCGGCGCACAGTGTGAAAGCAGCGACAAGCAAGGCGACGCCTGAGCCCAAGGCGCGCAGCGCGGCCCGCAAGAAGGCGCGATGACGCGAGGCGGACAGGGCGTGGCGGCGTGAACCCCACGCGGACTTCAAGCGCAATCGTCGAGGCTCTCGACGCCGCCCTGCCGCAAACCCAGTGCACCCGCTGCGGCTACCCCGATTGCCGCAGCTACGCGCAAGCCATTGCCGATGGCTCGGCGCAGATCAACCAGTGCCCACCCGGCGGCGAAGACGGCATTGCCCGACTCGCCCGCATCGTCGGCCGCCCCACCCTGCCCTTGAACCCCGCCCATGGCGCCGAAGGCCCACGCCAGTTGGCCGTGATCGACGAGGCCTGGTGCATCGGCTGCACCTTCTGCCTGAAAGCCTGCCCGGTGGACAGCATCGTCGGCGGACCCAAGCTGATGCACACAGTGGTGAACGCGCTGTGCACCGGCTGCGAGCTGTGCATTCCGGTCTGCCCGGTGGATTGCATTTCACTGGTCAACGTGACCGGCGAACAAACCGGCTGGCAGGCCTGGAGCCCGCCGCAGGCCGATGAAGCACGCGAGCGCTACGGCTATCACCGTGACCGCACAGAGCGTGACAAGCGCGAGCGCCAGCTTCGCGTGGCCGCCAGCGCAGCGGCATTGCAACCCCTTGCACAGGCTGCAGCGGCGGTGACTGAAACACCTGCCGCACCCGCCGCCGGTGCGCCGTCCAAACAAGACGTGATCGCCGCCGCACTGGCCCGAGCCCGCACCCTCCGCGCGGGCTGAACAGCGCCCATCCGGGTTGTAGGCAAGGTCCTACACGCAATACCGAAAAGATCTGACAAACCTCTTGCACCCGAACTGACGGTTTTGGCGCGAGACGGCTTCTACGCTTGTGGCTCGGGAATCGGCGAAATGTCTCGCCGACCCACTCATCGCGCAGCAAGGAGCCGAAATGAATCGTGATCGCATGGAAGGCCAATGGAAGCAAATCAAGGGCAACGTCCGCAAGAACTGGGGGCGCTGGACCGGCGATGAGCAGGCCATCGAGCGCGGTGAACGCGAGCAGCATTCGGGCAAGTTGCAACGCACCTACGGCGTGCGGCAGGATGAAGCACGCGAACAGATCCGCGAATTGCAGGCGCGCTATTGAGCCCTCAACAAACCGGGCGAGCGCCCGCCGCCCGGTTTGTTGAGAAGCCACGGCCACCATTGAGGGTCAGCCCTTGAAAACGCTGGTGTTGCTGTTGATGCTGGGAATTGCGGCCGTTGCACCCAACGGCTGCGACAAGTCGGTGCCTGCGGCGCCGAGAACCCTGTTGGCCGGCACCTTCGCAAACGCCCCGATGGACCCAGCCTCCGACCCGCCCTATGCCCCGCCGATCCCGCTGGCCCCGCCCAGCGGGCCTTTACCACCTGCAAGCGCGGCTCGCTGAACCGGCAAGCCGGCCCACCGCTGCGACAATCCGCAGCGATGAAATCCGCCTTCATTGAACCCTTCTTCGCCACGCTCAAAGCCGCCAATCCGCTGCCCACCACCGAGCTGGAATACACCAACGTTTTTGAGCTGCTGGCCGCCGTGCTGTTGTCGGCGCAGGCCACCGACGTGGGCGTGAACAAGGCGACGCGCAAGCTGTTTCCTGTAGCCAACACACCGCAGAAGATGCTGGCGCTCGGTGTGGAAGGCGTGTCTGACTACATCAAGACGATTGGCCTGTTCCGGGGCAAGGCGAAGAATCTGGTTGAAACCAGCCGGCTGTTGATTGAACGGCACGGCGGCGAGGTTCCCCGCACGCGTGAAGCGCTCGAAGCCCTGCCGGGTGTGGGCCGCAAGACGGCCAACGTGGTGCTCAACGTGGCGTTCGGTGAGCCGACGATGGCGGTCGATACGCACATCTTTCGCGTCAGCAACCGCACGGGTCTGGCGCCGGGCAAGAACCCGCTCGAAGTGGAATTGAAGCTGCTCAAGCGCATTCCGTCCGAATACATGGTGGACGCCCACCACTGGCTCATCTTGCATGGCCGCTATGTGTGCCAGGCGCGCAAGCCGCTGTGCTTTCAGTGCGCCGTCAGCCGCTGTTGCGATTCGGCGCCCCCGCAGTTGCACCAGCCGGCTTGATCACGGCCAACCGTTCGCCATAAGCGATGGCTGCCGGCCAGTCGGCCGCAAGAAACGGTGGCTGCTTGTCGCTGAGCACCCAGCGCAGTGCGTTGACCCAGCCCGCATGGGCCACGATGCAGGCGCCACGCTCGCCGAAGTCGGCCATGAACGCGCGGCAACGTGCCATCAGCACAAGCACCGACTCGCCGCCGCCGGGGGCGTGGCGGGCGAAGTCGGCGCACCAGGCATCGACTTGTGACACGTCGATCTCGGCCCAGGGGCGGCCGTCCCAGGCACCGAAGCTCACTTCGCTCAGGCGCGGGTCGACGCGGTGGCGCCAACCCCAGCGCCGCAGCCAGCGGCCGACATCGGCACAGCGTTGCAGGGGCGACGTCCACACCTCGCGCAGGCCGCCTTCGCGCTGCACGGTGCGGCGAATGCGGTGCGCCAGGCGCTTGGCCTTGCGCGCGTCCACCGGCAGGTTGGTCTGGCCGATGCAGCGCCCCGCCGCGCCCACCGGGGGCGGGTGGCGCCACACGCGCCACTCACGCCACACGGTCATGGCCAGGCGGCGGCCAGTTCAGGCCACCGCAATGTGGCCAGCCAGCCCAGCAAAGCCAGCACCTCGGTGATCTGCTGGGTGGCGCCGAGCGTGTCGCCCGTGATGCCGCCCAGCCGCTGCCGGAACCAACGCGCGCACAACAAGGTGCCCACCACCACCATGCCGAGGCTGGCCGTCACCCCCAGCCACCAGGCGCTTTGCCAGGCCAGCAAAGCCAAGGCCAACAGCAGCACCCACGCCAGCGCCACGCCCACGGTGGCCGCCGACACGCGGCCAGCCAGCGGCTTGGCCTTGGTCTGGCTCACGTCACCCGCATACGGCAGCCCACGAATCAACAGCACCGGCGCGGCGCGTGAGGCCACATGCGCGAGCAACCACGCAGGCACGGCCAGCACGAGCGGCAGGCTGATGAGCACTGCAGCCTTCAGGCCCAGCACCAGCAGCAGGCTCACCGCGCCATAGCTGCCGATGCGCGAGTCCTTCATGATTTCGAGCGCACGCTCACGGCTGACCGCGCCGCCCAGCGCATCGAAGGTGTCGGCCAGGCCGTCTTCATGGAAGGCACCCGTCATGCAAGCCGTGGACAGCATGGCCAGCACCACCGCCACCGGCAGGGGGAACACCAGCGAGGCCACGCCCAGCACGCCCACCGCCACAGCGCCCACACAAGCGCCCACCAGTGGGAAGTGGCGCGCGCTGGCGGCCATCCACTCGGGCGCGTAGCCCACCCAGCCAGGCACAGGCACGCGGGTGAAGAACTGCAGCGCCGTGAAGAAAAGCCGCAGCTCGTGGATCACGACGGCGCGCGGTCCGACACACCCGCCGACTCGAAGCTCGCCATCTCGTTCAGCACCGCCAGAGCGCTCACCAACAGCGGCCAAGCCAGCGCCGCACCCGAGCCTTCGCCCAGGCGCATGCCGAGGTCGAGCATGGGCAGCGCACCCAGGTGACGCAGCATCAGCATGTGGCCGCTTTCAGCCGAGTAATGCGCCCAGACGCAGTAGCCCAGCAGCTCGGGCACCAGTCGCGCGGCCACCAGCACGGCGGCGCCTGCAATGAAGCCATCAACCACCACCGTGCGCCGCTCGTGCGCCGCCTGCAAGGCCGCACCAGCCAGCATGGCGATCTCGAAGCCGCCCATGGCCGCAAGCGCATGCAAGGGGGTGACGGCCTCGTGGTGGCGTTGCTGCACTTGGCGCAGCACCTCGATCTTGCGGCCCAGCCCGGCGTCGTCGAGGCCAGTGCCGCGGCCCACGCACTGCGCGATGTCTTCGCCGGTCAGTTGCGACAGCAGCAGCGCCGCGCTCGATGTGTTGCCGATGCCCATTTCGCCCAGCAACACCGCGTTGCCCGGCAGCCCGCGCACCACCTCGCGGCCGGTGTCGATGGCCTGCTGGCATTGGGTGAGGCTCATCGCCGGGCCATTCAATGCGTCGGCGGTGCCGGGGGCCACCTTGCGGTTCAGCAGGCCGGGGCGATCGCCGAATTCATGCTTCACGCCGGCATCGACCACCGTCAGCGCAATGCCGTGCTGACGCGCCAGCACGCTCACCGCCGCGCCGCCGCTGATGAAGTTTTCAACCATCTGCCAGGTCACGTCGCTCGGGTAGGCCGACACGCCGTGCGCCACCAAACCATGGTCGGCCGCGAACACCACCAGTTGGGGCGCGTCCCAGTGCGGTGCCTCGGTCTGCTGAATCAGCCCGACCTGCAACGCGATCTGTTCCAGCCGGCCCAGCGCGCCAAGCGGTTTGGTCTTGCGGTCGATGCGGTGCTGTATGCGTTCGGCCAGCGCCGGGTCGTGCACGTTGGCAATGGGGGGCAGGTCAAGCGTCATGTTTTTTTCTCCCTTCAATGGTTCAACAAACGCATCAGCGAGCCGGGCTCGAAGTGCGCATCGATGAAGTCGGCCAAGCCGTCGAACACCGATTCGAGCGTGCGCACGCGGGCGCCGAACAATGCCTGCAGCACCTGTGGCGCCTCAAACAGGCCGTGCGCATACACACCCAGCACGTTGCCCCGTTGCCAGCCGATGGCGTCACCGTTTTCATTGCGCAGTACCACCTGTGCCTCGGCCAACCCCGGGTGTTGCACCGTGCGGCCATGGCGTATTTCATACCCGCCAAAGCCCGCGTCGGCAAGCGCAGACCATGCGCCTTGTGTGTCGGCAAAGTGGGCCTGGGTGCGGCTCAGCAGCTTGTGCGGCGCGAATTGCGTCACCAGGGGCAGCAGGCCGAGGCCGGGTGCGTTGCCGTCGATGCCATGCGGATCGACCAATGATTCGCCCAGCATCTGCAAGCCGCCACAAATGCCGAGCACCGCGCCGCCGTTCGCGGCATGGCGCGCGACGGCGACATCGAGCTGTTGTGCACGCAGCCAGGCCAGGTCGCCGCTGGTGTGTTTCGACCCTGGCAGCACCACCCAATCAGCGCCGTCGAGGTCGGCCGCTTCACGCGCCCAACTCAGCCGCACGCCGGGCAGGCCGCGCAGGGGCTGGAATTCATCGAGGTTGCTGATGCGCGGGTAGGCGACGACAGCAATGCGCAGCCCGCCCCTGCCCGCACTGGGCGCGTCGTCGAACACGCCGTCTTCTTCAGGCAGGCCATGGCCGCGCCACATGGGCAACACGGCCAGCGTGGGCACGCCGGTCAACTGCCGCAACTGTTCGGGCCCGGGGGCCAGCAGGCTGGCGTCACCCCGAAAGCGGTTCAGCACGAAGCCACGCAACAAGGCGCGTTCGTTTTCGGGCAACAACTGGTGGGTGCCGTAGAGGTGGGCGAAGGCGCCGCCACGGTCGATGTCGGTCACCAACAGGCAGGCGGCCTGCACTTCGCGGGCGGTGCGCATGTTCACGTAGTCGCTGGCGTGCAGGTTGATCTCAGCCGGCGAACCCGCCCCTTCGATCACCACCAGGTCGTTCTCAGCTTGCAGCGCATGCAGCGCGTCGCGCGCAAAGGGCCACAGCGCTTCGCTGCGCTGGCGCCAAGGCACCTCGGCGAGGTCGGGCCGCACCTCACCCATCACGACGACCTGGCTGGCGGTGTCGCGCTCGGGTTTCAGCAGCACCGGGTTCATGCGCACCTCGGGCTCGGCACGCGCGGCCAGGGCCTGGAAGTACTGCGCGCTGCCAATTTCGCCCATGCGGCCTTGCAGGCCCGGCACCACGCGCGCGTTGTTGCTCATGTTCTGCGCTTTGAACGGCGCCACCTTCAAGCCCTGGCGTGCATACCAGCGGCACAGCGCGGTGGCGAGCCAGCTCTTGCCGGCGCCACTGGTGGTGCCCAACACCATCACCGCGCGGCTCATGCCGACGCCTTTCGTGCCCCGCCAGTCACGGCCCGCCAAGCCTGCGCCAGGGCCTGCTGCGCCTCGGGCGGCTGCACGCTCAAGCGCACCCAGCCGGGCAGGCCCATCAAGGTCGCATCACGCAGCTTCACGCCCTGCATGCGCAGGCCGGCCAGCGTGTCGGCAAAAGGCGCATCAGCCCAGCGCGCCACATAAAACGGGGTGACGCTGGGGGCGCATTCCCACCCCAGGCCACGGCACACGTCGAGCTGTTGGCGCTTCCATTCACGCAAGGTCGCCAGGCTGCGTTTCACCCATTGCTGGGAGTCGTCGCACGCCCAGGCTTGCAACATGGCCACACCTTGCGCGCCCAGCGGCCACGACGGGGCCAGTTGTTCGATGGCCTGCAGCCAATCGTCAGCGCCCTCAGGGGCCACCGCATAGGCGCCGCGCACGCCGGTCAGGCCCAGCGCCTTGTTGGGCGACATCAAGCGCCAGGCGTGGGCCGGCCACGCGGCGGGCTCAGCTTCCAGTTGAAGCGGGGCATAGGCGGCATCGACCACGCTCACAGCGTCATGCAACGCCTGCGGTGGCTCGGACGAATCGCCCCGTGGGCTGCCCGGTTCGGTGTGCCACACCAGGCGCGCACCTTCGCCCTGCGATGCAACCAGCAGCCCCCAGGCCAAGGCGGCACGGGCGTAGTCGCCATAACCCGGCGACGGCACATGCACCGCGGCGCCCGGCCAGCGCCGCGCCACGGCGGCGGTGAGGCGGGCGATGAATTCGCTGGCGCTCGCCGCGATCACGATGCGACGGGCCGGCACGCCATGCAAGGCGGCGAGCGATGCACGCAAGGCGGTCGAGGCCGGGTCGGGGTAGCGCGTGGGGTCGGCGTCCAACACCGCGCGCAGCGCCACGGGCGCCGGGCCGCAGGCGTTGGCGTTGGTTGAAAAGTCCCAGCGCGGCGCGCCTTGCGCATCGGGGCCGCCGTGCGCTGCCGCGAAGTCCATGTGCTTCACCAGAACGAGCGGGCCAGCCAGGCCAGCACCGCCAGCCCCACACCCACCCAGGCCGCCCCCGAAGCCAAGCGCTGCGCACGCACCATGTGCTTGGCGCCCGGTGGCGTGGCCTTCTCGTTCAACACGTACACGCCGGGCTTGGACAGCCGCACGCCCAGGCGCAGCGCCATCGCGCCCATCGGCCAGCCGCTGTTGGGCGACGGCGTGCGAAACGCCTGCCGGCCCAGCGCGCCCCAGCCGCGCGTGCTCGGGTCGGGCCACAGCAGCAGCGCGGTCAGGCGGGCGGGGATCCACGACATCACATCGTCGGCCCAGGCTGCCCATTTGCCGGCCCATTCCCACACGCCCCGGTAGCCCCACATCGCGTCCATCGTGTTGACGGCGCGGTAGATCACGGCACCTGGCAGGCCGGCCACCGCAAACCAGAACAGCGGCGCGATCACCGAATCGTTCAGGTTCTCGGCCAGCGTGGAGATGGCGGACTCGCGGATCTCTTCCACATCAAAGCGGCTCACGTCGCGGCTCACCAGCCGCGCCAATCGCTCACGCGCCGGCACCATGCCCTGGGCCAGCGCGGCTTCAACAGCAGCCACTTCAGTTCGCAACATGCGCCAGGCGAAAGTGGGCTTGATCAGCACGGCCAGCCCCAGCACCGCCCACCAAGGCGGAGCCTGCAGCAAGGCCTGCTGCACATACCAGGCAGCGGTGCCCAACACACCCACCGTGGCAAACCAGGCCAGCACCCCACCGATGAAGGCTTGGCCCGGCGAACGTACGCGCAACCAGCAGCCCAGCGGCCACAGCACCCGGCCCATCCACGCCACGGGGTGAAAGGCGTTGCGGGGTTCGCCGAACACAGCGTCCCAGGCCCAGGCCAGCAGCAAGGCGGCGGCCAGCCACAAGGCGGGTTGAGACAGGCTGTGGTGCAGCAGGTTCATCAGTCTTCGATGCCGCGCTGGGCCGGCACGCCGGCTTTGAAGTGGTGTTTGATAAGGGTCATCTCGGTCACCGTGTCGGCCAGGTCGATCAGCTCTTGCGGCGCGCTGCGGCCTGTCAACACCACGTGCACATGCGGCGGCCGTTCACGCAGGCAGGCCAACACGCTGTTGAGCGGCAGCCAGCCATAGCGCAGCGGGTAGGTGATTTCATCGAGCACCACCAGAAAGTGTTCGCCAGCGCGGATGGTCGCTTCTGCCTTCGCCCAGCCGTCGCGTGCAAGCTGGGCCGAATGGTCGAGGTCTTTGCTCTTCCAGCTGAAGCCGTCGCCCAGGCCTTCGATGGGCACGCCAAGCTGCTCGAACAAGCGGTGTTCACCGAAGCGAGCCGAAGGCACCTTCATGAACTGATAAATCTTCACGGGCTTGCCCCGGCCATGGGCACGCAAGGCCAGGCCGAACGCGGCCGTGCTCTTGCCTTTGCCGTCACCGGTGTGAATCAGCACCAGGCCACGGCGTTCACCTTCCGGGCGTTCGTAGCGGCGTTCGGTGGGAGGGGTTTCGATTTCCATGGCGTCAGGCGATGTCGGGTTGAAAGTTGCTCTTGCGGCGCAACGTCTGCAAAAAGCCCCCCAGGGCCACCAGGGCCAACAGCAAAAGGGCCGCCAGCGCTTGTTCGAGCAAGCTCACGTTGAACACCGCTTCAGGTTGACGTTGCAGGCGCAGGCCGGTTGGGGCCGGTGGGGGGGTGGATGGAACCGGCGCTTGAGCGCCCACAGGCGTGGGCGGCAAGGTTGCGGCGACTGTACGCCCCACGTCCACATCTGAGCGGGCCAGGCCGGCTGCCCGCTTCGATGCATCGGCAGGTGCCAGCACAAGCGACAGCTCGGTTTGCCACCGTTGCAGTTCAGCGCGGGTGCGCGCATCGGGTTGCCAGTAGCCGCGCTGGTCGGCCTGTTGCAGCTGTTCGACGATCTGCTTCATGGCGCCGGGGTGGCTTTTCAACCATTGCGGCACGCCAAGGCCGTGCTTGTCGCGCAGCAGCACGTCATGCAGGCTTTGCCAGTGGTCGGCGCGAATGCTGCCCGGCACGGTGGCCTGCCAGCCGTAGGCGAACTGCACTGCCTTCAGCGCCTGCAAGGTGCCGGCATAACCCTCCGCCTGCTGGGCCTTCAGCCAACCGGAGTGCAGGTAGCGGCTTTGCATCTCGAGCGCAATGCTGCGCTCGGCGCGGGTGGCATGCGCATCGGCGCTGTCTTGCAGGTTGCCAACGAACAGCTCGACAGGCGCCGTGCGCCCGGCCTTGCGCGCAGCGGCCGCCAAGCCCCCGAGGTACTGGAACGGGTCGTCCGAACTGAGCATGCCGTACAGGTGCGAGGTGCGCGACAGCAGCGCGGCGTCGGTCTGGCGAAGGTGGGCGCCCAAAGCTGCAGCGCGCACGGCGGGGTTGCCGGCCACGTTCAGCGGTTCGCCGTTCACGTAAGGGTGGCTCATGCGGTTCAAGAACAGCGTGCCCAGGCGGTCGTCCACCGCCTTCAGAGACCCGTGCTGCACGGCCTCAGACAAGCCGGTGCCGTAGTCGCCGGGTTCGTTGCCGAAGACGCGCGCTTCAGCCAACGCATGCGCGTCTTTCGCCGGCACGCCCTGGCGTTGAAGGTCTCGCGCCACCTGCCTTGTGTGGCTGGCGATCACGTTGTCGGGCTCGGCCTGCCGGGCTGCGGCCACCGCTTGGTCGATCAGCGCCATGAGCTGAGAGAACTGGTCGCGGTACGAACCCGTCACGCTCAAGAGCACGTCCACGCGGGGGCGCTTCAGTTGCGCCGCATCGACCAGGCGGACGGCGGTGGGGCGCCCGCTGGCGTCCCACACCGGCTCGACCCCCATCGCCACCAGCGCCTGGGCCTCCATCACGCCTTGATGGCGCAGCGTTTCGCCGGCCCACAGTGAAAGCGCCAGCCGCTTGGGCGCGTTGCCTTGGTGCTCGGCACGCCATTGGTCGAACCACTGGTTGAAGAGGCCCTGCGCCACTTCAAACGCCTGGCGCGTGGGCAGGCGCGAAGGGTCGAGCCCCGTGAGGTTGCGGCCGGTGGGCAGGCTGTCGGGGTTGCGGATGGGGTCACCCCCATAGGCCGCTGGCGTGAAGCCGCCGCGCAGTGCGTTCAACAGGCCCGGGATTTCGCCCTCGACACCGAGGCGTTGGTGCAGCTCTTGCGCGCGTTCGGCCAGCCGCTGCAGCGCGGGTGTGTCGATGGATTTGCGCGCGGCCCGGTTGGGCACCGGGCCTTCGGCCATTGGTGGGCGCAGGTCAAGCTGGCTGGCGGCACGCGCGTCTTGCAAGGCCACGTCAAGCCAGCGCATGGGGCGTGAGTTGCTGACGGCTGCATGGTCGATCAGAAAGGCTTCGTCGATGTCTTCGCCCAGCGCGTCGATCAGCGGTTGGCGCAGCGCCTGCAACACCGTCTGGCGACGTTGCAGCTCACCCGGCACCACACCGAACACCGCCAACCCTTGTGGCTGCGAGCTTTGCGCCAGCCGGTCGAGGTAGGGGTGAAGTTGCTCAAGGAAGTCGGTGAAGTGGGCCGCAATGCGTTCGGCCGACCAGCCCAGGTCGTTGTGGAGCTGGTGTTCAACGAATTGGGCCAGCAGCGTTCGTTCCAGCGCCTGCCGGGTGGGGCCGGCGTCGGCGGTTTCCCATTCGTGCATCAGTTCGTGCATGTGCGCCATGGTCCGGTTGAAGCCGGCCGGGGTGAACGATGGCGTGCGGTGGCTGACAAGCACCGCACGCCCGCGCCGCTTGGCGGTGAGCGCCTCGCCGAGGTTGTCAACGATGTACGGGTAGACGACGGGCACGTCGCCCAGGGGCAGCAAGGCGTCGTCCCACACATCGAGCCCGCGCTGTTTGCCGGGCGCCCACTCTTGCGTGCCATGCGTGCCGAAGTGGATGACGGCGTCGGCCTCTTCACGCGACCACAGGTACGTGGCCAGGTAGTGGTGCGACATGGGCGCCTTGCTGCGGTGCATGAAGGGGTTCTGCCCCATGTGCAGCGTTTCTTCGCGCGGCGGCTGCGGCATGACCGACAGCTGGCCCACCTGCAGCCGGGGAATGACGAACACCGGCTCGCCGCGCCACAGCGTGACGTAGCGGCTGCGCTCGGGCGGGCCCCAATGCGCGTCGATGCGCTTGCGCACCGCCTCGGGCAGCGTGGCGAACCAGCGTTGGTAGCGGGCCAGCGGCAAGGCGGCGGCCTGGTTGCTCGACAACATTTTCGGCAGGTCGCCGCCGGGGTAGTAAGCGGCCAGCAGCGGTTGCAGGCCGGCCACCCATTGCGATTCGGCCACGCGCTCGGTGCGGTAGCCCGCCTCTTGCAGCGCCTGCGACACCCGTTCCAGGCTGCGCGGCACGTTGAGGAAAGACGCGCCAAAGTTCTGCGCACCCGACGGGTAGTTGTAGACCATGGCCACCAGCCGCTGCGCGTGCAACGGCCGGGTCTGCAACGCGATGAGCCGCAGCGCTTTGGCCACCACCGCCAGCGCTTGTCGATCGATCAACCGGGGGTCGCGCCCGCCCTGTCCATGCGCCACCACCACCATGGGGTCGATGGCGCCTGCCGCCTCGGGCTGGGTGAAGTAGAACGGCACCTCGCTCGACGGCGTGGTGGCGGCTTCGCCCAGCCACTGCGCTTCGCTGCCCCGGCGGTACGGTTGCGTGGCCAGCACCGGCACGCCCCAACGCTCGAACAGCCCTTGCATGGCCGCGCCCTGCGGCAGCAGCAGGTGGTTGACGACCACACGCGCATGCGGTGTGCGGCTGGGGCCACGCTCGATCAGCGCCGACAGCGCGGCCGGGTCGAGTTGGCTGCCGAACACGGCATAAGCCGCCAGCCCGGATTGCTTGAATTGGCGGAGCCAACGGTCCAGCCAATCGGTGCTCGCGGTGACGAAGTGGTGGCGATGCACCAGCACGGCCACCGGCGTCAGCCCCTTCAAGGCCGCTTGGCCTTCTTGCCACTCGGCAAACGCCTGCGCGTTTTCAAATGGGGCCGGCGCGTCGGGGTGGTAAACGCCGCGCTGCGGCCACGGCTGCGGCGCAGGCAACTCAGGCAGCGGCGTGCCGGCTTGCCATGCGGTGGCCAGCGTGAACGCATGGCGCAGGTCGGCCTGCCCACCCGCGCGCAGGTAGGCGGCCACGCGCAGTTCAGCGGGGGCATTGGCAAGGGCAGTGGCAACGGATGTATCGCCTGGCTCGACCCACAACAGCTTCTTGCGCGGCGTTCGCGGCACGTGTTCAAGCAAGGCCTTCAGGCGCACAGCCGCAGCCACATGTGGCGCATCGATCCACACCATGTCGGCATGGGGCCAGGCGGCGTCTAGATGCGTGCGGCTGTCGTCGCCCGGCAATGCACGCAAGGGCACCACGAGGCTGCGCACCTGCCAGCCCGACTGCGCGCCCACGTGTTCAACCATGGCTGCGCGCGTGGGTGGCGTGAGGTCGGTGGACAGCCACAGCAGCGTGGGCGCAGCCAAGGCCGGCGCGGCGCTCAGCCACAGGGCCAGCACCGCGCTTGAAAAAGCCCACAGCAAAGCCCACAGCCCACGCCCTGCCCTCGCGGCACGGCCGAGTGACGTCATGGCTGGGCAGCGGAAGCCGCCGCTTCCGGCAGGTACACCATGTCACCGTTGTCGAGCTTGTAGGCCACGCCAGCGCGCACGCCACCGCCTGCTGCGGCCGAGCCGGCGCCTCGGTAGCGCAGTTCACGGCCCTTCTCGCGCACGATCACTTCCATGTCGGGGCGGCCGGCGTTGCGGATGACGGTGACCGATTCGCCAGAGGCATCGTTCGGGTGTTGCACCACCACCGCCATCAGCAGCGCCACCACCAACACCAGAAACACATCGACCAGGTTGACGGCCGACAGCATGGGGTCGTCGTCGTCTTCAGTCAGCGGATGCAACAGCCGGCTCATGCGGCACCTGCGCGCCGTTGGCGGATCAGCAGCAGGTCAGCCAGCAACCAGCGGCGGCGCACCGAATACACCACCAGCCCGATGGCAGCGGCCGCCAGCGCCAGCGTGACACCCGTGAACGCGTTGCTGAACAAGGCCATGGCCTCTTGCGTCTGCCCCGCAGCCACCCCGCGCAGCGCGGGGCCGAGCGGGATCATGGTCGCGATCAAACCCAGCATCGGTGACAGGCGGCTCAGCAGGCGCGCAGGTTCGAGCTGGTTCACCACCTGCAGCTCGAGTGCATCCAGCGACACGGCCGGGTCGTCACGCAGGCCCGAGGGGCGCTTGGCCCACTTGCGCTGCAGCGCCTCGGTCAAGGTCATGCCGCCCAACACCACTGAAGCCGCAAAGCCCATCAACAGCAGCGCCAACACCGGCCACAGCAACACGTTCACCAGAGCGCTCAGCCCAGCTTCCAAGGTCATCATTTTTTCTTCCTTTTCTGATTGCTTCTGATTGCTCTGACTTCAATCGTCGAGCTGGGGCACCGCGAGCCAACGCTCGCCGACGCGTTCAATGCGCAAGGCGCCGTCGAACACATCCACCAGCGCGGCATGCAGCACCGGGTCATCGCACGAGCCTTCAGCGCAGATGCGCCCGGCGCGCATGACCACCAGGCGGTCGGCCTGCAAGGCCAGCGGCAGGTCGTGAAGCACGCTCAGCACCGTGGTGCCAGCGCGCGATTGGCGCCGCAGCAGCCGAACCAGCGCCACCTGGTGCGGTGGGTCTAGGTGGGTGGTGGGTTCATCAAGCAACAGCAACGGTGCCTGCACCGCCAGCGCACGCGCCAGCAGCACACGCTGGCGTTCGCCGCCCGACAACTCGTGCAGGCGCCGGTACTGCCAGCCCACACATTCGGTGGCCGCCATGGCCTGCTGCACGATGGCTTCGTCTTGCGCGGTGGCCGCCGCGAACAAACCCAGGTGCGGCAAGCGGCCCAGGTGCACCACGTCACGCACGGTCAGTTCGCCGCTGGCTTCGCCTTGCTGCGCCAGCCAGGCGATGTGGCGGGCGCGCTCGCGCGGGTTGGTGTCGGGCAGCGGTTTCGTGTTGAGCAGCACCTGCCCCGTGTCGAGCCTCTGCAGGCCAGCCAGGGCACGCAGCAGCGTGGACTTGCCGGCGCCGTTGGGGCCGACGATGGCCGTCCAGCCGGGGCGCAACGTGAGGCTCAGGTCGTGCAACACCGGCCGGCCACCGAGCGACACACCCAGCCCGTGGGCCGATAGCATGACGGCGCTCATGCCAACCTCCGCCGGTGCAGCAGCCACAACAAATAACCGCCGCCCAGCACAGCCGTCAACACGCCGACCGGCAGTTCTTGCGGCGCCATCAGGGTGCGCGCCAGCACGTCGGCGCCCAGCAGCAGCGTGCCGCCCATGGCCGCGCTGGCGACAAGCGTGAAGCCATGTGCCGAGGGCGCAAAGCGCCGCACCAGGTGCGGCGCCACCAACCCCACGAACGCCACCAAGCCGGCTTGCGACACCGCCAGCGCCGTGGCCAGCGCCAACGCGCCCACCATCACGATGCGCACCCGCGAGAGCGCGAGGCCCAGGCTCTTCGCGCTGTCTTCACCAAGCGTCAATGCATCGAGCGCGCGCGACAAGCGCCAAGCCACGGGCGCAGCGATCACCAAACCCGCCAACAGCACCGCGCAGCTTTCCCAGCTCAGGAAGCCGGTGAAGCCGAGCATGAAGGCCTGCTTGCCACGCAAGGCGTCGGGCGAGATGGTGGTGACCATGTCGCTGGCGGCCGACAGCACCACGCCCACCACCACGCCGGCCAGCAGCAGCCGCGCGGTTTGTTCGGCGCCACGCGCCAAACTGAGCGTGAGCGTGACGCCCAGCACCGAGCCGGCAAAGGCGGCGCCCACCAAGCCCATGCGCGACAGCAGATCGGCCGTCGCCAGGCTCACGCCACCGCCCGTCAACGACGCACCGGCCAGCACCAGCACCACGCCCAGCGACGCGCCCGAGGCCGAGCCCAGCAGGTACGGGTCGGCCAGCGGGTTGCGAAACAGCCCTTGCGCAATCGCCCCGCCCAACCCCAGCAAGGCGCCGGTGAGCCACGCACCCAGCGTGCGCGGCAGGCGGATCTGCCCAACGATGAGCGTGGCATCGGGCCCAGCCAGCGTTTCGATCAGGCGCGGCACCGACCAGCCTTCGCTGCCGGCGGCCAAGCCGG